>DASPNR010000031.1:342499-684999 GCA_035626395.1 Candidatus Limnocylindrales bacterium
GTGCGCTGGACCGTGCCGCGCTTCCGCTACGACCAGCTGATGAGCCTTGGCTGGAAGGCGATGATGCCGATCGCGCTGGTCAACATGATCGTGACGGCGCTCGTCATCCTGATCGTGGAGCAGTCGCAGTGAGCGCGCTCCTGTTCTACCCGCTGGCGGCCCTGGCCGTGGCCGGCGCGCTCGGCGTCGTGCTGGCGCGCAACCCGGTGCGCAGCGCGCTGTCGCTGGTGGTCACGCTGTTCTTCCTGGCCGTCTTCTACGTGTTCCTGCAGGCGCACCTGGTCGCGGCGCTGCAGATCATCGTCTACGCCGGCGCCGTCATGGTGCTGTTCCTGTTCGTGATCACGCTGCTCAACCTGGAGTCCGACCACGGCATCAACGAGCGGCCTGCGCTTTCGGCTGCCGGCTTCGTGGCCGGCGCCATCGTCGCCGTTCTTCTGGTCAAGGCGCTCCTCGACAGCACCGTGCCGGGCGGGCGTGGCGTCGTGCTCGATGAAGCGTTCGGCACCACGAAGGTTCTCGCGCGCCAGCTCTTCTCCGAGTACCTCGTCGCGTTCGAGCTGACCTCGATCCTGCTGCTGGTGGCGGTGGTCGGCGCGGTGGTGCTCGCCAAGCGCACGGTGGAAGAGGACGCGCGCGACAACGCCCGCATGATGGCCGCCGCCGAGCACGAGACCGACGAGAAGAACCGCATGATCGCCGCGCACGAGGCGGCGCACAGCCACCTCGACCACGGCCACGCGCCGCACTCCGGGCACGGCCACGTGCACGCGCCCGCCGGAGGGCATCGCTGATGGCTGTCTGTAAGGCCTTGCACGCGAAGGCGGCCGCGGGCGTGTCTGCGGCGGACCGCGCCGCGCTTCGCGCTTCGTGTCCGCCGCGGACATGCCCGTGGCCGCCCGCCGCGACGGCAGAGTGGAGACCGTGCTGATGGTCGGCACCGCGCACTACCTGGCGCTCAGCGCGCTGCTGTTCGCCATCGGCGCCATCGGCGTGGTCGTGCGCCGCAACGTCATCATCATCTTCATGTCGGTCGAACTGATGCTGAACGCGGCCAACCTGGCGTTCGTTGCCGGTGCCAACAGCCTCGGCACCATGGGCGGCCAGTCCATCGTCTTCTTCGTCATGACCGTGGCCGCGGCCGAGGCCGCCGTCGGCCTGGCCGTCATCCTGGCCCTGTTCCGCAATCGTCAGACGGTGGCGGCCGACGAGATCGCCCTTCTGCGAGGCTAGGAGCCCGCACCCCGATGCACGAACTGGCAAGCCAGCTCTTCGGCGCAACCGGCGCCCACGCCGCCACCGCCACCGCCGCCGCCACGATCGCGGCGCCATATCTGCGGTTCATTCCGCTGGCGCCGCTGCTGGGCGTGCTCTTCCACGTCTTCCTCGGCTACCGGCTCGGGCGCACCGCCGTCGGCGTCGTCGCGTGCGCTTCCGTGCTGGTGAGCTTCGCGCTGGCCACGCGCGCGTTCCTGGCGGTGATGGGCGCGCCCGAAGGCACGGCCCTGATCGACCCGGTCTACCAGTGGCTGGCCTCCGGCGACTTCAGCGCCAGCGTCACCTTCCGCGTCGACGCGCTCGCCTCGGTGATGATCATGATCGTCACCGGCGTCGGCTTCCTCATCCACCTGTACTCGACCGCGTACATGTCGCACGACGAGAACTACGCGCGCTTCTTCGCCTACCTCAACCTCTTCATGGCGGCGATGCTGGTGCTGGTGCTCGGCGACAACCTGCCGCTGATGTTCGTGGGCTGGGAAGGCGTGGGCTTGTGCAGCTACCTGCTGATCGGCTTCTGGTACACCGATCCCGACAAGGCCTCGGCCGGCAAGAAGGCCTTCCTGGTCAACCGCATCGGGGATGCCGCCTTCATCCTGGGCGCGTTCACGATCTTCTGGGCGCTGGCCGACCTCGGGCACGCCAGCCTCGCCTTCAGCGACATCAACGCCCACGCGGCGTCCTTCCCCAAGGGCATCGCCTTGGCGGCAGCGCTGCTGCTGTTCGTCGGCGCCACCGGCAAGTCCGCGCAGATTCCGCTCTACGTCTGGCTGCCCGACGCCATGGCCGGCCCCACGCCCGTCTCGGCGCTCATCCACGCCGCAACGATGGTGACCGCGGGCGTCTACATGGTGGCGCGCCTGCACGGCCTCTATGAGGCGGCGCCGGACGCGATGAACGTCGTGGCGGTGATCGGAGCGGCCACGGCCCTGATGGCGGCGACCATCGGCATCGCGCAGAACGACATCAAGAAGGTGCTGGCCTACTCGACCGTCTCCCAGCTCGGGTACATGTTCATGGCCCTCGGCGTGGGCGCCTTTGCCGCCGGCATCTTCCACGTCATGACGCACGCCTTCTTCAAGGCGTTGCTCTTCCTCGGCGCTGGCAGCGTCATCCACGGGCTGCACGAGGAGCAGGACATCCGGCGCATGGGCGGCGTGCGCGAGAAGATGCCGATCACGCACGCGACCTTCCTCGTCGGCGTGCTGGCCATCGCCGGAGTGCCCGGCCTTTCCGGCTTCTTCTCCAAGGACGAGATCCTGGCCTCGGCCTTTGCCGGCGGGCACTACGGCATCTGGGCGGCGGGCGTGCTCGGCGCCGGCATGACCGCCTTCTACATGACGCGCCTGTACGTGCTGACGTTCCGCGGAACCTTCCGCGGCGATTCTCACACCTGGGACCACGCGCACGAGAGCCCTTCGGCCATGACGATTCCGCTGATCGTGCTGGCGGCGCTGGCGGTCGTCGGCGGCTACGTCGGCATTCCGCACGCCTTTGGCGGGCACAACCAGTTCGGCAGCTACCTGGCGCCGTCGGTCGGCCATCACGCGCTCGACCTTTCGGTGGCCACCGAGCTGGCGCTCATGGGCGCATCGGTCGGCGCCGGCCTCCTCGGCATCGCGATGGCCTGGCGCATGTACACGGTCGAGCCGGAGGCGGACGCCGACATCGCGGGACGGCTGAAGGGCCTGTATCGCTCGATGGGTGAGGCCTATCGCGTCGACGCGCTCTATGATCGCACCGTGGTGCAGCCGCTGATGCGGGTCAGCGATTTCCTCTGGCGCACCGTCGACGTCGTCTTCATCGACGGCATAGCCAACGGCAGCGCCACCGCCGCGCGCTCGCTCGGCGGCATGTGGCGGCAGTGGTCGACGGGCAACGTCCAGCATTACATGCTGACGGTGCTGATCGGCGTGGCCCTTGTGGTGCTCGCGGTGAGCATCGGAGTTGCCGGCTGATGCGGCTGCTGAGCCTGCTGGTTTGGACGCCGGCCATCGGCGCGCTCCTGGTCTCGGCGCTTCCCCGGGAAGCCGAGACGCTCATGCGCCGCGTGGCCGTAGCCGTGTCGCTGGTGCCGCTGGCGCTCGCGTTCTGGATCTGGCGCCTGTTCGACCCGTCGCGCGGCGACTTCCAGCTTCTCGAGACGCTGCCGTGGCTGCCTTCGCTCGGCGCGGGCTACCGCCTCGGCATCGACGGCATCTCGCTCCTGCTGATCTTGCTCACTGTGGTGCTGACGCCGCTGGTGCTGATCTCGGCCGCCGACTCGGTGCACAAGCGCGTCAAGGGCTATCTCGTCTCGATGCTGCTGCTGGAGACGACGATGCTGGGCACGCTCGTCGCGATCGACGCACTGCTCTTCTACGTGTTCTGGGAGATGATGCTCATCCCGATGTACCTGATCATCGGGGTCTGGGGCGGCGAGCGGCGCATGTATGCGTCGATCAAGTTCATCCTGTTCACCATGGTCGGCAGCCTACCGATGCTTGCCGCGATCATCTACGTCGGGCTCCAGCACGCCGAGGCTGCCGGCAGCCTCAGCTTCGCGCTGACCGACCTGTACGGCACCGAGCTGTCGGAGCGAGCCGCGCAGCTGTGCTTCCTCGCCTTCTTCGTCGCCTTCGCGGTCAAGGTTCCGATGTGGCCGCTGCACACCTGGCTGCCCGACGCGCACGTGGAGGCTCCCACCGGCGGCTCGGTCATCCTGGCCGGCGTGCTGCTGAAGATGGGCACCTACGGCTTCCTGCGCTTCGTCATCCCGCTGTTCCCCGAGGTGATGGTGGGCGCGGCCTACTGGATCGGCGTCCTGGCGGTGGTCGGCATCGTCTACGGCGCCCTGGTGGCGATGGTGCAGCCGGACATGAAGAAGCTGGTGGCCTACTCCTCGGTCAGCCATCTCGGATTCGTGATGCTGGGCCTGGCCTCGCTGACCACCGTCGGCGTCGAAGGCGCCGTCTACCAGATGCTCAACCACGGCGTCTCCACCGGCGCGCTCTTCCTGCTGGTGGGCGTCGTCTACGAACGCCGGCACACGCGCCTGATCGCCGAGTACGGCGGGCTGTGGCGGGTGATGCCCGTCTACGCCGTCTGCTTTCTCGTCGTCATGCTGTCTTCGATCGGGCTGCCGGGGCTGAACGGGTTCGTCGGCGAGTTCCTGATCCTGATGGGCGGCTTCCGCTTCGACAAGGTGCTCGGCGCGATCGCCGCCAGCGGCGTCGTGCTCGGGGCGGCCTACATGCTGTGGATGTACCAGCGCGTGATGTTCGGACCGGTCACCAACAGCGCCAACGAATCGATGCCCGACATGTCGCGGCGCGAGCTCGGCGTGATCGCGCCGCTGATCGCGCTTGCGGTCCTCATGGGCGTCTACCCGGCGCCGTTCTTCGACATGATGCGGGCCTCGGTCGAGACCACGCTGGCGCACGCCACGCAGACCTCGGCGTTTGCCAGGGCGCACGGCGCCGGCGCCTGCGCCGACGTTCCCAGCGCCGCCGCCAGCGACGGCGGCGCGTGCGAGATCGGCACGGGCGGTGCCGCCATGCCCGCTGCCGCCAGTTCGGTGCCGGCCGCCGAGCGCGCGCAGCCCGGCCGTCCGACAGCCGCCGGCCCGCGCCCGTCGATGCTGCACTTTTCGAGCGGCGCAAAGCCCTCGCACGCGCCGGGCCAGCACGGCACGACCGTGCACGGCAACAGCGATCTGTCCGACCCGAACGCCGCCATCGAGAAGCTGCGCAGGCGCCTCGAAGAGCTGAAGGCTGCCGAAAAGGCTCAGCAGCAGGAGGCCCACTGACATGCCGCAGGCGCTGACTCCGATCATCCCGCTGCTCGTCGCCTGCGGCTGGGCAACGCTGGTCCTGCTTGTCGAGGCATTCTCGAGCAGCCGCCGCTTCGTCGGCGTCGCTTGGCTGACGGCGATCGGGCTAGCGGTCGTCGCGGCCCTCTCGATGCAGCCGCTCGCGGCAAATGTCGTCTACGGCAACGCGCTGGCGCTGGACGGCTACGCCACCTACTTCAACATTCTGGCGTGCGTGATCGGCATCGGTTCGGTGCTGCTGTCGGTCGACTATCTCGCCGACGCCGGAATCGTGCAGGGCGAGTACTACCCGCTGATGTTCTTCGCGGTGGCGGGCGTCGTCGTGATGGCCGCGGCCACCGACCTGATCGTGATGTTCATCGGCCTGGAGACCATGTCGATGGCCGTCTACGTGCTGGCGGGCGCGCTCAAGAGCCAGATGCGCTCCAACGAGGCCTCGCTCAAGTACTTTCTGCTCGGCGCCTTCGCCTCCGCCCTGTTGCTCTACGGCATTGCGCTGCTCTACGTGATGACCGGCACGACTGTGCTCGGCGGCATCCACTCGGCGCTCTCCTCGGGCAGCCTCACCGGCACCGATCATCTGGTGGTGGTGCTCGGCATGGGGCTGGTGCTGATCGGCCTCGGCTTCAAGATCGCAGCCGTGCCTTTTCATCTGTGGGCGCCCGACGTCTACGAGGGCGCGCCGACTTCGGTCACCGCGTTCATGGCAACGGCCGTCAAGGCCGGCGGCTTTGCAGCACTGCTGCGCACGGCGATGGTCGCTCTGGCGCCGCTGCACGAGCAGATGGTGCCGATCCTGTGGATCGCCGCCGCGGTGACGATGACGGTCGGCAATCTGGTGGCGCTGCGGCAGGCGAGCCTCAAGCGCATGCTCGCGTATTCCTCAATCGCGCACACCGGCTATCTGCTGGTCGGAGTGACGGCCGGAACGAGCGAGGCCGGCGCGGCGGTGCTGTTCTATCTGGCCGGCTATGCCGCCATGAACCTGGCCGCCTTCGGCATCATGTGCGCCGTCGCGCGCCGCGGGCAGCCGCGCGAGGCGATCTCCGACTACGCCGGCCTCGGCCAGACCAATCCGATGCTGGCCGTGGCGATGACCGTCGCGATGCTGTCGCTGACCGGCATCCCGCCGCTCGGCGGCTTCATCGGCAAGCTCTACGTCTTTACCGCGGCGCTCGATGCCGGGCTGTTCTGGCTGGTGGGCATCGCCGTCTTCAACAGCGTGATCTCGGCGGCCTACTACCTCGGCGTCGTGCGCACGATGTACTTCGATCCGCCCGCCGGCGCGGTCGAAGCGCGGCCGTATGCGGCCGTGATCGTGGTCGCGGCCACCGTGGCCACGGTGCTGCTCGGCGTGGCGCCGGCGCCGGTGCTGAGTGCGGCCGCGCGGGCGTTCGAGAACGTGGCGCTCGGCGGGTGAGCTGCGTTACGGCTTGCCGCCCAGCCCGAACCAGAACGTAGCCCCGCGATCCACCGCACCCTCCGCCCAGATCTCGCCGCCGTGCAGCCGCACGATGCGCTGCACGGAGGCCAGGCCCACGCCGTGCCCCTCGAACTCGGTGGCGTGATGCAGGCGCTGGAACGTTCCGAACAGCTTGCTGGCATGGCGGGGATCGAAGCCCGCGCCGTCGTCGCGCACGAAGAAGAGCGCGCGGCCGTCGCGCTCGGCCTTTCCGACCTCGATGTGCGCGGCCGGGCGCTTGCTAGTGAACTTCCACGCGTTGTCGAGCAGGTTCTCCATCGCGATCCGAAGCAGGCGCGGCTCGCCGATCGCTTTCAGTCCCTGATCCACCTTCCATGACACGTGGCGACTCGGGTGCTCGCGCTGAAGGCGCTGGAGCGTCTCCAGGGCGATGGTGGCGAAGTCCACGGGCTCGGGCTCGAACTCGGCGCGCGAGATGCGCGACAGCCCGAGCAGCGCGTCGATGAGCTCGCCCATCCGTCGCGTGGTGCGACAGACGTCCTCGAGCAGCCCGCGCGCCGGCTCGCTCATGGCCCAGGCGTGCTCGTCGCGCAGGATCTGCGTGTACCCGTTGATCGCGCGGAGCGGCGCGCGCAGGTCGTGCGAGACCGAGTAGCTGAAGGCGCCGAGCTCACGGTTGATGCTCTGCAGCTGCGCCGTGCGCTCCTCGACGCGTTCTTCGAGCGTGGCATTGAGGCGGCGAAGCTCCTGGTCCGCCCGCTTTCGCTCCTGCGCATTGACGATGAGCTGTCCGAGCAGGCGCAGCATCGGCTCGAACGTCATCAGGTCCTGACGAGTGCGGCGCATCCAGACGTAGCCGGCGAAGCCGACGGTGCTGCCCTCCAGCATGATCGGCACCAGGATGATCGACCGGACCGCGAACGGGGCCAGAATCGCGCGAAAGGCTCCGGCGCTGTCGTCGAGGGAGGCGGTGTCGGCAACGGCCGCCGTGCGCCCGGCGCGCAGCTCCCCATAGGCCGGCGCCAGCCGTTCGAGCGCCACGACTTCGTACTCACCGCGACGTTGCTCGTATTCGGGACTCCAGACGTGCACGAGCTGCGCGCGCGTATGCGTGTCGTTGGAGCGGTAGACGGCGCAGCCGTCCGCGTCCAGAAAATCGCCGACACGCGCGAGGACGGAGTCGACGGCGGCGTCGATGTCGTCGCTGGGAAGATTGACGAGGTCGGCGGAGAGGCCGGCGATGAGCCGCATGGCGGCGTCGGCACGCTGGCGCTCGGCGTCGGCCGCCTTGCGATCGAGCGCACCGGCGAACATTTCGCCGAAAATCTTGACGGTCGCCACGGCCTGTCGCGTCCATCGCGGCCGCGGCTCGTGTGCCAGCAGCGCCAGGAAGCACGACAGGCGGCCGCCGAGCGCGATCGGCACGGCCATGACGGCACGCAGCTGGCGGGAGGTCAGCCAGTTTGCCGGGTCGAACCGGTCCGGCGCCTCGGAGACGTCACCGGAGCAGAACGGTATGTCGTCATCGAGCTTGGCGAGCAGCCAGTCGAACGCCTGCAGCGGCAGGTCGCGCACCGGCTTCCCGTGCCGCCGCTCCACGGAGGTCGCGCTCTGCCACACGTGACGCAGACGTCCCGCCCGTCGGTCCTCGGGAATGTCGAACATCGCGACCAGATCGGCGCCGTAGAAATGGCCGATGCGCTCGACCGCATGCGCGACGGCACGATCGACGTCGGCCGACGGGGTGCGGATGAACAGCGTCGACAGCTCCGCAGCAAGGCGCAGTTCCTGGACGCGCGAACGATCGGCGTGCGCGCTCGGGCTCTGGCTGCGCGATTCGCGTTCCATCTCGGTGGCGGGGCGCTCCGAACGCCGCATGCACTGGCGTCTGCGGCGGGGAAAGGCGGCGGCGCGAGCTCGTGCCGCCGCTCCCCTTGCATCGACGTACACCGTTGCGCGCAGCGATGCCAGAGCCATCGCGCACGCAACGCGAGCGAGCGCTTTAACACGACCTAAATCTTTGCCGCGCGCCGCGACGCGGCGAATGCGTTGGAGGCGTGACATTTGCATTGCGTGCATCGGGCTGAGCGGCAACAATCCGCCGATGCCTATACGACGTATCCCGCTCGCAGCCGCGGCGACGCTGATCGCCGCCGTCGCCGCTTTCGCCACTGGTCCGATGGCCGCCCCTGCGCATGCCCTGGCCGCGACCTACCACGTCGCCACCACGGGAAGCGACGCGACCGGCGACGGCTCGCCGGCCACCCCATGGGCCACCATCACGCACGCTCTCGACAACGCGGTCGACGACAGCCTGATCCTGGTGGCGCCGGGCACGTACTTCGGAGTGGTGCAGCTGCGCGGCCGCTTCGAAACCGGCGTGACCGTGCGCTCCTCGACGCCGTACCAGGCGCGCCTTCGCTACGACGCCAGCGTGGTGCGCTGCTACTACGGCAAGGGCATCACGCTCGAAGGCTTCGACATCTCGCACGACGGCCCCGGCGCGGGCGCGCTCCTGATGCAGGTCTCCGACGTCATCGACGATCCCGCCGGCATCGAGCGCGTGGAGAACATCGTCGTCCGCAACAACATCTTCCACGACAGCTACAACAATGATCTGCTGAAGATCAACGACAACGCCCGCGCCGTGCAGGTTCTGGGCAACATGTTCTACAACCAGGCCGGCTCCGACGAGCACATCGACATCAACAGCGTCTCGGACGTGCTGGTGGAGGGCAACGTCTTCTTCAACGACTTCGCCGGCAGCGGGCGCAGCGACACCGACACCTCCAGCTACGTCGTCATCAAGGACAGCAACGCCAATTCCGACGGCCGCCTGGGCTCGGAGGACGTCACGGTGCGGCGCAACGTGTTCCTGCACTGGGAGGGCAGCAGCGGGCAGGGCTTCGTGCGCGTGGGCGAGGACGGCACCGCCAACTTCGAGGCCGTCGGCGTGCTGATCGAGAACAACCTGATGCTCGGCAACAACGCGATGCAGATCCGCTCGCCGCTGCAGTTCCAGGGAGTCAAGGACGTCACCGCGCGCGCCAACACCATCGTCGGCGACATGCCGGCCAAGGAGTACGGGTTTCGCATCGTCACCGTCGGCGACTCGCCGGCCAGCGACGGCATCCACATCCACAACAACATCTGGTCCGATCCCAGCGGCACGATGGGCGACACGTTCAATCGCGGCGGCGCCACCGTGAACCTCACCTTTGACAACAACCTTTACTGGAACGACGGCAACGCCTTCCCGACCTCCAGCGAGTCCATCGTCGAGGTAGCGGATGACGCGGGCGCGGTCGTCGGCGACCCGCTGCTGCCGGATCCGGACATGGCGCCGCTACCGCGCTGGAACCCGGCGTCCGGCACGTTCGCCGATGGATCGACCACGATCCAGCAGGTCTTCGAGAACCTGGTGCTGAGCCACGGCGTGCCCGCTGCCGGCAGCGCGGCGATCGGCGCGGCGGATCCGGCCAACATGCCGGCAGACGACATTCTCGGTCAGCTGCGCAGCGAAGGCGGCGCACCCGACATCGGCGCGTTCGAGAAGCCGTCCTGCCAGGGTGCCGGCAATGGAACCGCCTGCAACGACGGCAACGCATGCACCGGCAACGATCAATGCCTGGACGGCGAGTGCGTCGGCGACGCCGGTGCGATGAACGGCGTCGCCTGCGACGACGGCAATTCGTGCACCGGCAACGATGCGTGCAGCGGCGGTGTCTGCGCCGGCAACGCTTCGGCCGCCGACGGCATGGCATGCGACGACGGCGATCCCTGCAGCCACGATGACGTCTGCGCTGCCGGCACGTGCGCGGCCTCGCCGCAGCCGAAGTCGGGCTGCACCGAAGCCGGCAGCGGCGGGCTGGACCTGCGCGACCGCATCCTCTGGACATGGAAGGGCGCGTCTTCGCTGAGCGAGCTCGGCGACCCGACCAGCCAGACGAGCTACCGGCTGTGCATCTACGACACCACGGCGAACGTGCACTCGGTGGCCGCGACCACGTCTGCACCGGCCGGCGGCACCTGCGCCGCGCGGGCGTGCTGGCGCTCCCGCACCGGCAGGGGCTACCAGTACGCCGATCGCGACGCCACGCCCGAAGGCCTCTCCAAGCTCAAGCTGACGGTAGGCGCGACGGGCCAGGCCTCCATCAAGCTTCTTGCACGCGGGCCGCTGCTGGAGCTTCCGGCGCTGCCTCTGTCGCAGGAATCGCACGTCGTGGCGCAGCTGCTGACATCGGATGCCGGGTGCTGGCAGACCACGCTGCCGGCGCCGGCCGTCGTCAACGATGCGAGCCGCTTTCGGGATTCGCGCTGAGCTGCAGGCCGTGCGTCATCATCCTGCGAACCTGTCGAAGGGTCGCAGCCGCGTCACGCCGGTTGCTTGCCGCTCACGCCGCGTCCGTTGAGGAGTCGCGCGCAGTCGAAGCCGCCGCGGCCGTCGGGCCAGTCTCGCATTCAGAGCATCGGGCACGACAGCATCAGATCGCTTCCCACCGCCTTGCGCAGCGTCGCCAGCGCGTCGGTCGCCGTGACGCTGCCACTGGCGTTGACGTCGCACACGCATGGCGTGCACTGCGCCGACCCCACCGCCGTGCGCAGCACGAGCAGCGCGTCGCTCGCCTTGGGAAGCTCGCCGTCGGTCAGCGGCTGCCCGCAGCGCTTGCACACCTCGTCGACGTCGCGGCAGGTGGCCGCGGGGCAGGCCTCCAGGCACGGCGCGAGGAAATCCGCGGCCTCGAGCGGGCACTCGTCGGTGCAGTCGACGATGTCGTCGCCGTCGCTGTCGACGTCGGGCGTGCCGCAGCCGCAATGGCCGGGCTCGCCCTTGGTGTCGTCGTCGGGGCAGAGGTCGACGTCGGAGGGATCGAGCGGATCGCCGAAGCCTTCTTCCTCCACCTCGTCGCCGATGCCGTCGTCGTCGTCGTCCTCGTCGCACGCGTCGCCGAGATCGTCGCCGACATCGTCATGCCCGTGGTGGTGCGAGCCGTCGTCGTACTGATGCGGAAAGAACATCGGACGGTCCGTGTTGATCTGGGTGGGATTGGCGACGTCGGGGCAGTTGTCGATGGAGTCGGCGATGCCGTCCCCGTCGCCGTCTTCTTCGACGCGAACGATCCATTCAAAGCCGGTGAAGTCGTTGCCGTCCTCGTCCTCGATCCCGCCCGGCAGCACCTGGATCGTGACGTCGCCGAGTGGCGGCTCGGCAAAGCCCGTGAAGAGATGGTAGTCGCGCCCGCCATCCTGCTCGGTGAAGTCGACGTGCACGACGTCGACGTCGGTTGCCGGCGATCCGGCCACGAGGACGTCGGCGGCATCGACTCCCGTGACGTCTTCCCAGAACTGCACGACCACCGTCGGCAGCGCGGCCACCGGCGTGGCCGCCTTCGGAAGATGGACGCTGACGCCGGGCGCGCCCTGCGCCTTTGCGAGCTCCCACGCCAGATAGACGGGCACCGGCCCGGGCTCGGTAACCGTGCCCCGCGAACGCGAGGCGCGCTCCTTGAGCGACGAGGCGGGACCGGCTGCGGACACGGCGCCCGCCGAGCCGTGGTCGCTTCCGCTGGCGTGCGTACCGGCAGCCGCCTGATGTGCGAACAGGCCCGGCTCGCCGCCGATCTCCGCTCCCGAGAGGTAAGTGTGCAGCCGCCAGAACACCGGGTCCCACGGCGAGGAAGCGGTGGAGGCCATCGCGCCGCTGATCAGGAAGTGGAGGTTCGAGTGCCAGGTCTTGGCAAGGATGCAGCCGAGCGCACGGTCCGTGGCGAAGTCGTCGATCGTGGCCTGGCCGATTCCCACCGGCATGCCGCCCTCGTCCTGGCAGGTGTCGCCGCCGGCAACAGGCTCCATCGGCCGCATGATCGGGGCTCCTTCGCCGTCGGTTGCGCCCTCGCGCGTGAACCACGGCGGCAGCGGGCAGAGCGCCTCGGGCGGCGCGAACGTCTGCCCGCATTGCGGAGCGTCGGTGAAGCGCGAGGGATCGGTGGTGTCGTAGCCGTTCTCCTGCTTGGGGATGGGAACCGCGCCGTCCCACATACCGACCGCCGGATAACCGAAGAAGGCCCGCCAGGCATTGAACGAGTCGACGATGACGCGATGGAAGCCGATCCAGCTCTCGCCCGGAAACGCCGGCTGCGCATCGTCTTCGGCGTGCAGCTGCTCGTGCATGCGGCCGACGCGCGCGAAGCCGTCGATGGCCTGTCCAAGCCCGTCGAGCGCCTGCAGGTCCGGGTCCAGCGCCTTCTCGCAGCAGCCGGCGTAGAGCTTCTCGGGCTGCCGGTCCGGATCGTCGCGGTTGCGCTCGACCGTGAAGCGCAGTTCCTTGCTGCACGTGATGTCGGGCGCCTGACCGCCCTCGATCGTCACCGTGGCCTGCACGAAATGCTCGCCCGGGCTCTTCCAGAAGAACCACAGCCGGTTCCAGTCCGAATCGACTTCGCCGGCGGCCGGCTCGCGCTTCTTGGTGACGATGCGGCTGGTGGTCTCCTGGTTCGCCTTGAAGAGGAACGTGCCGGCCATGCCGCGGCGGAACGCGGAGAAGTCCTGATAGCTGGTGATGGTGGCGCCCTGCACGATCCATCGGATCGTCTTGATGTCGGCTTCGGTCTTTCCTTCCGGCAGCAGCACCGAGGCTTCGAGCACGACCTCCTGCCCGACGTTCTTGGTGCTTCCGCCCGCGCTGACGCTGACCGGCGAGACCCTGCTGGCGTAGTCGCCGGGGTCCTTGATGACGGTGCACAGCGCATTGCCGCCGCCGCACGCGACGATGGCGCCGGTGTCGGTGCGGGTCACGTGTGCGTCGGCGCGGTAGACGGTGATCGGCGGCGAGGCATCCAGGATCGAGACGTCGCAGCCGCCGGCGACGCGCAGGTACAGGATGCCGGTCTCGAGGTCGCAGCCGGGCTCGCCGTCAGCCACCGGCTCGCGCGCGCCCGCAGGGCACGACGTCTTGGCACGCACGCGCTCTCCGGTGCTGGTCTTGCCGGTGACGATGACCTCGACGCCGAGCAGGCCCGGCTCCTCCGAATCGTGCAGGCCGACGTCGAGCATGAACTTGATCTCGGTGCCGTCGAGCGGACCGATCTGCGCGACATGGGGCGGCGAGGGCTCGGTCGACGTGACGGTGGCGGTGGCGTTCTCTTCGGCATCGGCGGCGAAGACGCGCACCGACGCCTCGATCTCGGTGAACGTCTCGTGCTTGGCGCGATTGGAGATCTCCTCGACGAGCTCGATCTGCGTTCCGGGCGCGTAGACGAAGTCCTCGAGCTCGTGCTCGAGGCGGAAGTCCGGGTGCACGATCTTGACCACCGCCGCATCGGGCGAGCACGTCGGCGTCTGCTCGTCCTGTCCCGATGCCGAGCCCGCCTGCAGCGCCGCGCCGTCACCGGGCGAAGGGCACCGCACGTCGGCCTTGGCCGTCACCGGCGCGCCCTCCAGGTCCTGCGCCGACGCGTGCCCGCTCAGCTCGACGACGCCCGCGTGCCTGGCGAAGTACTCGAACACGAGCTCGAAGCTCTCGCTTGGCAGCAGCGTCGGGGCGGTGTCGGTTTGCGGAGACGAGAGCAGCGTCAGGTTGGCGTTGCTGACGGCGACGTCGCCGGTGACGTCGTGGAGGATCTCGCTGCCGGCATTCGTGATGCGCAGGCGGGCGGTGACGAAGCCGCCCCTCTCCACCTGCGGCGGCTCGACCAGCAGCGTTGCGCGCAGCTTCGGCGTCGTCACGCCCCAGCTCGGGCTTGCGTCCAGAAAGTCGTTGTCGGTCAGCCGGCGGAAGCCGCTCCCGTCGGGACGGATGATGCAGATCTCGAGGCCGTTGCTGAGGTCGCCGCCGAAGAAGCGGCAGGTGAAGGCGACGTACTGGCCGTCCGGCGACCACGAGGGCCCGATGGCGTATTCGACACCGGTTCCGAACAGGAAGATCGGAGTCAGCGGCGTGCCGTCCGATTCGACCAGGCACAGCGACTGCCCCGTCCCGCACGTGTAGACGATCTTGTCCTCGAAAGGATGCCAGTCCAGGCCACTCGATCCGTTGCCCGCAACCAGGAGCTGTCCGGCTCCAGGCATGTCGGCGTCGGCGTCGACGACGTAGAGGCCGTGCGTGCCGGGGCGGTCGCTGTAGAAGGCGATGCGGCTGCCGTCGGGCGAAAAGCTCGGATCGTAGTTGTTGCCGGGGGCGTCGGTAATGCGGCGGATGTCGTCGCCGCCGGCGCCTGCGACGTAGATTTCCAGATCCTGGAAAGCGATCTCGGGCTCGGCGGCATCGCGCGTGGAGGCGAAGGCAACGGTGGTGCCGTCGCGCGACCATGCCGGAGTGCCGTAAGTGCTCGCGTCCCGAAGAAACGGCCGCACGCCTCCGCCGGCTATGTCGGTCTCGGCGATGCTGACGTAGTCGAACGTGTCGCTGGAGAACAGTACGGTGCCGCCGTCGGGCGAGATGGCGGGCGAGTGATCGGAGGCGTCGGTGGCAAAGAGCTGGCGCTCCTGCGTCCTGTCGGGACGGATCGAGTACAGGTCGTAGGTCGTCGTCTCGCGGTAGGAGCTGAAGACGATGATTCCCTCGGCATCCTGCGCCTGCGCCGGCCAGGCGGCGGCCAGGAGTGCCAGCATCGGACAGAGAAGGAGCGCGCCGCAAAGAAAAGCCTTGCCCGACGCGTGCATGCGTTCATGCTGCCACCGCCCGCCGGCCACAGACAAGAGGGCCACGTGACGGTGCCGGAGTCGCATTGGGTCGAGAGGCCGGAACCTCATTCGGAGCAGTGCTGGCAGCACATGGATGGCGAAGATGGGCCGCGGCGCGGGAGCTGGGGCGTGTCGGGTCCACCTGCACGGATGCACGGTCACGGGCGGCGGCAGCGTCCGGAAACGGCTCGAGTCGGAGCCGAGTGATGGGGACTGACGCCGGACTGCGAGCGGCTCCGGGGCCTCGCAGCGGGGAAATGGAGCCCGGATCCCTTCCCGCTCGAGATGGAAATCCCGCCACCGACGAAAAAAAAGAACGGGGCAGGAGAGGCAGAACGGCATTTCCGACTGGCATTTGCCCGTCGAACATGCGGAAATGGCCGCGGGTTCGATGTTCTCCACATCGACGCTGTCGCCATTCCCACCGAGGCGGTTTTGTTCCCTTCGAGAGTTGTCGAGCGCTCAGCCCTGAGCTTGCACAGAAGCATGACCCAACCTGTGAGTCGCCGAGGATTGCTCGGAATCAATAACCGCGTCTGCGCCTTCGGCGCTGGCGCGCATGGATAGAAAGAAAGAAGACATGGGTAAGAAGATTTACGTAGGAAACCTCCCCTTCAGTGCCACCGAAGAGCAAGTGCGCAAGCTGTTCGCTGCGCATGGAGAAGTTCAGTCCGTTGCCTTGATCACCGATCGCGAGACCGGCCGCCCGCGCGGCTTCGGCTTCGTCGAGATGGACGCGGCCGGCGCGACCAAGGCGATCTCGGCCATCAACGGGCAGGAGATGGACGGCCGCACGCTGAAGATCAGCGAGGCCGAGCAGCGGGAGCGCGGAGGCCGTGGTGGCGGCGGCGGCGGCGGCGGCAACCGTGGCGGTGGCTATGGCGGGGGCGGCGGCGGCGGTTACGGCGGTGGCGGCCGCGACCGCGATCGCTGGTAGGAAATCGATGATCGACGCGTCTGCAGCGATGCCGGCGTCGTCTCGATGAGGAGCGCGCGACGGGTTTCACCGTCGCGCGCTTTTTTTTGGCGGCAACGACGACGCTCCTGGCGCTGGGTGCGAACGGAGCGAGCGGCACCTCTGGCGCCACCGTTGAGCCCGAGGCGGCCGGCGCGGGGGCCGACATGGCGCCGGTTTGCGCGCAGAGGCGTCCGCTGGTTCGGTGCGCCTCGATGTCGCGGCGACAATCCGAGCTGGCGCGCATTCGCGAGCGCCTGGCGCTGCGCCAATCGGCGCTGCAGAGCGCGCTGCAGCGGGAAGCGTGGTTCGGCCGCGCCGGGGTCCTCGTGCTGATGGTGGGGCTGGCGGCGTTGTTCGCACGCTCCGATCAGCTGTTCGAGCCGGCAGCGTGGCGCACCGTCATCCTGACGCTGGGCGCGCTGGTTCCGCTGGTGCTGGTGCGCCGGCTGTGGTCGCGCCGGCGGGTGCGGCTGTCGTACTCGGTGGACTGGCTGCAGCAGGCGCTGCGCCGCCTCGACGACGACTTCGCCTTCGGACAGGCCGACGGCAGCGAGTATCTCGATCCCGAGCATCCCTATGCCGGCGATCTGGACATCTTCGGCGACGGTTCGCTGTTCCAGCGCCTGAACGCATGCCGCACCGCGCTCGGCCGCGACGCGCTCGCTTCGTGGCTTGCCGGCAGCTTCGGCCGCAGCACGCTCGCCGAGCGGCGCGAGGCCATCGAGGAACTGGCCGCGGGCCTCGACTTGCGCGAGAACATGGAACTGGAGCTTCGCGTTCTCGAGTACCGCGGCGCAGGCGACGAGCGCGACCGAGAGTCGCTCGAGCGCAGCACACGCTCTCTCGTCGAATGGATGCGCTCGCCGACGCCAGCCTCCGATACGCCACTGCGCATCGGCTTCGAGATCGTGGCGGGCTTGCTGGCATCGGTCGCGTTCGTGGTGTGGGCGACAACCGACGCGGGCTTGTCGGTGCTGGCGCCGTTCTACCTGTTCAACGGATGGCTGCTGCTGCGCGCGCGCGACGTCGAAGAGCTGGTGGTGCGCTTCGAGCGCGTGCGCGACACGCTCGAGGCATGGAGCCGCGTGCTGGTCCTGCTCGAGGGCATGCAGGTCCGCAGCGCGCTGCTGCGGCGGTTGCAGGCCGCCGTCCACGGCGACGGCGAGGCCGGCCGCGCCTCGCAGGCGCTCGTGCGGCTGAAGCGGCTGGCCGATCTCCTCTCGCAGCGCCGCAACGTCGTGTGGCTCCTGAGCTTCGACGTCCTGTGGCTCGCCGACCTGCACGTCCGCCGCCGTCTGCTGGCGTGGAAGCGCCATCATGGCGCCGACATGGCGAGCTGGATGGAGGCGGCGGCGATGCTGGAGGCGCTGTGCGCGCTGGCGTCCTATCGAGCCGCGATCCCGGAGTCGGTGCATGCGGGCATCGCGGGCTGCGGCGGCCGTGCAGTTGTTGCCTCGAGCGGCGCTGGCGATGGCACCGGCAACGGCGATGGTGCAGCCGGCCACGGCGACGACGATGCGAGCGGCGCTGCTGCTGCCGTCGTTGCCGGTGGCGCCGGCGCGATCCTGGCGTTCGAAGATCTTGCGCATCCATTGCTGCCGGCGTCGACGCGCGTCGGCAACAGCCTGTCGCTGTCGCCGCTGGGGACCATCTGCGTCGTCACCGGTTCCAACATGAGCGGCAAGAGCACGTTCCTGCGCACGGCGGGCGTTGCGGTGGTGATGACGCAGGCCGGCCTGCCGGTTCCGGCGCGAGCCATGACCATGCGTGAGAATCTGGCGGTCGTGACGTGCATGAACGTGCACGACTCGCTCAAGGACGCGTCCTCACTGTTCCACGCCGAAGTGCGGCGCCTGCGCCAATGCCTGGACCGCGTCGCCGCCGGCACCGCCACGCTGGTGCTGTTCGACGAGATCCTTGCCGGCACCAACTCGCGCGAGAGGCACATCGGCGCCATCGCGATCCTGGAGAGCCTGCGCAAGCTGCCGGCCGTAAGCCTCGTCTCCACGCACGACCTGGGCCTGGCCGAGCTGGCGGGCGAGCACCCCGACGAGGTTTCCGTCGTCCACTTCCGCGACCACGTTCGCGACGGCCGCATGACGTTCGACTACACGCTGCGCCCCGGCCCGTTGCCCAGCACCAACGCGCTGCGTGTCATGCGGCTGGCGGGGCTCGACGTTCCCGCGTGCTGACGACGGCGCCGGAGCCCGAGGCGCCCGCCATCGACCTGCGGCAGATGGCCGTTCGTGTTGCCCGGCGGCGCCCGACAAGATCGGCGGCGGTGGACGAGCACGGCGGCGGACACTGGACCGAGCGCAGCAGCTACATCGTGCTGTGTACGCTGCTTGGCGTCGTGCTTGGCTGGCTTCCGTTCTTTCTCCACGGCCCGAGTGCGGACAAGTACTCCATTCTCCACATGAATGGGCCGGTGGCGGTGTGGGCGTGGTACGTGGCCCGCATGCTCATCGGCCTCTACGTCGGTGTCGCCGGTGTGCCGCGGTCCTGGTACCTGCGCGGCCCGCTATGCGGCTTCGTGTCGATGTTTCCCCTGACCATCGTCAGCCTGGCCACGCCCGGCTGCGGCGAGCCTTGAATGTTCTGGAACCTCCTCACCGGTACGGTGACGGGCCTGGTCATAGCGGCTGCTGCGAGACTGCTTACGGGTCGCAGCTCTGCCTACGATTAGCCGCGCAGGCGCACCTGCTCGTCTGCCAGATGCCTCAGTGTCCGCTGGCGGCGACTCGCTCGCGCGTGGCCGAGAACGTGATGTTCGGCCACTTCTTCATCGTGTAGCCGAGCTCCCAGTCGTTGCGCGCCAGATAGATGGGCGCGTTGTCGCGGTCGTCGGCCATGTTGGCGTGCTGCTCGACTTCGAAGCGGCGAAGCTCGGCAGGATCGGGGGAGGCGACCCATCGGGCCGTCTCGTATGGCGCGGGCTCCAGCGCGACGTCGATGTCGTACTCGGTCTTCATGCGCGCCGCCAGCACGTCCAGCTGCAGGCGGCCGACGGCGCCGATGATCCAGCTGGCGCCCAGGCGCGGGCGGAAGATCTGCACGACGCCTTCCTCGGCGAACGCCTCGAGCGCCCGCCGCAGCGACTTCGACTTCATCGGTTCGGTCAGGCGCAGGCGCATCAGGATCTCGGGCGCGAAGTTGGGAATGCCCGTGAACACGAGCGGCTCGCCCTCGGTCAGCGTGTCGCCGACGCGCAGGGTGCCGTGATTGGGAATGCCGATGACGTCGCCGGCCAGCGCCTCATCGACCGTCTCCCGGTCCTGCGCGAAGAACAGGATCGGGTTGCGCACCGAGATGGTCTTCCCGCTGCTCGACAGCCGCAGCTTCATGCCGCGCGTGAAGCGTCCCGAGCAGACGCGGAAGAACGCGACGCGGTCGCGGTGGTTGACGTCCATATTGGCCTGGACCTTGAAGACGAAGCCGGCAACGCGCGGCTCGTGCGCCTCCACGATGCGGGTCATCGTCGGCTGCGGGCGCGGCGAGGGCGCGTGGCGCACCATCGCCGACAGCGTTTCGCGCACGCCGAACGCGCGCAGCGCGCTGCCGAAGTACACCGGCGTCTGGTGCCCCTCGCGATACTGCGCCAGGTCGAACTCCGGATACCCCTGGCGCGCGAGCTCGACCTCGTCGAGAAGCTCGCACGCCTCGTCGGCACCGAGGGCTTCCGACAAAGCCTCCGGGTCCGAGGGCACGGTCTGCGCCGAGTCGCCGTCGCGCTCGAACGGCACGTAGTGGTCGCGCACGATGTCGAACAGGCCGCGCAGGCGGCCGCCCATTCCGGCCGGCCACGTCATCGGCGCCACGTCCAGCGCCAGCTTGGAGGCGATCTCGTCGAGCAGCTCGAAGGGGCTGAGCCCTTCGCGGTCGATCTTGTTGATGAAGGTCAGGATGGGGACGTTGCGCAGCCGGCAGACCTCGAACAGCTTGAGCGTCTGCGGCTCGATGCCCTTGGCCGCGTCGAGCACCATGATCGCGCTGTCGGCGGCCGTCAGCGTCCGGTACGTGTCTTCGCTGAAGTCCTCGTGACCGGGCGTGTCCAGCAGGTTGCAGGTGACGTCGCCGACCTGGAACGTCATGACGGCGGAGGTCACGGAGATCCCCCGCTCCTGCTCGATCTTCATCCAGTCCGAGCGCGCCCGCCGCTGGTTGCCGCGCGACTTGACCTGTCCGGCAAGGCGTATGGCGCCGCCCGCGAGCAACAGGCTTTCGGTGAGCGTGGTCTTGCCCGCATCCGGATGGGCGATGATCGCGAACGTGCGGCGCTTGCGAACCTCCTCTTCGAGTGCGCCGGTGGCGGCTGCTGCTGTCGTCTCGATCACGAAACGGCTGTTTATCCGCTCCAGCCGTCGAATCCATCGATGAGCGGTCACACGACCATCCCCTCCGCGGCAGGTTACGTGCGCCCGCCGAGCTCATGCCGCGATCATGGTCCCGTCGGGCTTGACCGCGCGCTGTCGGAGAGGCGACACGCGCCGACGCGATTATGCTCTCCATGGCGTTGCCGGCGCGCGGCCGCCGATGCCATCACCTGCCGCGAATACGACAGCACGAGCGTGCGCGGAGGTTGTGTCATGGGAAAGCCCGCTCTGGTGGGACTCGTCGTCAGTGTATCGATGTGGCTACACGGCGCAGCGGCTGCCGAGACCGCGGCGCCCGGATCCTGCGCTCGCCAGGTCCTGCAGGCGTACGCGCGCATCGTGCGCAGCGACGTGCGCATGCTGTCGCGGTGCGCGCTGGCGATCGAAGCGGGGACCGGCGCCGATGTCGCCTGTCGCGCGCTCCACACCGTCGGCATCGGCATGGACCGCGTCACGGTGTCGGCGCATCGTACGCTTCGGCTGCGATGCCGGCAGTGGCCGCAGTGGCTGGGCACGCCCGACTGCCGGGCGCTTCCTCATGCGTCCGATCGCGGCAGGCCTGCGGTCTGCGCGGTGCACGCTGCGCACTGCATGGCGCTCGACCTGATGACGAAGGCGCTGGGAGAGCCGGCCATCGACCGGATGAGGGCGGAGCAGCCGGGCATCTTCGACTTCGAGCTCGGCGGCATCGCCGGCAACCAGCTCGCGGCGTGCGTGGCGCCGCCGGCGTCGACGACGACCCTGCCGCCCACGACGACAACGACGGTGACGACCACGCTGCCGGCGGCCACGACCACGATGCCCTCTCCCACGACCACGGTGGTCGCGGGCTCGACGACCACCACCGTTCCGTCCCCTCCGCCCTCGCCCACCACGACGAGCCACCCCGGCCAGACCACGACGACGTTCGAGCCGGCACCGACGACCACGGAAGCGGCACCGGAGCCGACCACCACGACAGCTGTTGCGCCAACGACCACGGAGCCACGGCCGACGACGACCACCGAGCCGGCGCCCACCACGACCACGACGTCGATCGTGACGACTTCGACGCTGGCCGACGTAACGACGACGGTGCCAGCGGCGCCGCCGCTGCTGGTCGTCAGCGAGATCGCGAGCAACCCCGAGGCGCTTTCGGACAGCACCGGGGAGTACTTCGAGATCTACAATGCCGGCAGCGAGCCGGTCGACTTGCACGGCCTCCTCGTGCGCGATGGCGGCACCGACTCCTTCACCATCACCGCTTCGGTTGCGCTGGCTGCGGGCGCCTACGCCGTGATCGGCAGATCGGCTGCCGCCGCTGCCGGCCGCGTCGATTACGTCTATGGCCCCGCGATGTCGCTGACCAACAGCTCCGACGCCGTCGTTCTGGTGTGGCAGGGCTTCGTCGTCGACAGCGTCGCCTACGGCGCCGGTTTCCCGCTGACGCCCGGCGCCGCCATGTCCTTGCGGCCGAGCAGGGCCGATGCTGCCGCCAACGACGCAGCCACGGCGTGGTGCCGCGAGACGGCGCCGCTCGGCAACGGCGACTTCGGCAGTCCGGGCGCACGGACGGTTTCTTGCCACTGAGAGAGCTGCGGTGGATGATGTGGGCGGACGGTATGGCTTCTTTGCGGGGATCGTGACTTCCAACGCTTCATGCATCCTCGCACCGTTTCGACTCCAGTGACCGCAGACTTCGACGAGGATCTCCTGAGCCCCGAGGGGCAGGAGCTTTCGCGCAAGCGCGCGCAGCTCAAGCGGCTCGAGGACACGCTGATCGAGCAGGAAGACCGTCTTGCGATCCGCCGCAGCGAAGTCGCCAGTTTCGAGCGCATGTACCTGCGCGAGATCGGCTCGCGCTACGAGCGGCGCGACGAGCTGCTCGCTGAGCTGGAGGAGC
Organism: Candidatus Limnocylindrales bacterium; assembly: GCA_035626395.1. NCBI lineage: Bacteria > Bacillati > Chloroflexota > Candidatus Limnocylindria > Candidatus Limnocylindrales > Candidatus Limnocylindrales bacterium. The sequence continues at coordinate 364,907 of DASPNR010000031.1, forward strand.
TGCGAGCCGCGGCTGCCGGCGAGACCGTCGCCGACGGCGAGGGCGCGGCAGCCAGGCGTGCCGCGCGGCCGCCGTCGGAAGAGACGGCCCTGACGGCGAGCGAGGAGGAGCAGGCCGAGCGTCAGGATGATCCGCGGTTGCGCGAGCTGTACCGCAAGCTCGCGCGCCGCGTGCATCCGGATCTGGCCGACGGCGAGGAAGAACGGCAGCGGCGCCACGCGGTGATGGCCGAGGTCAACATGGCCTATGAGCGCGGCGATATGGAAGCGCTGCAGCTGCTGCTCGCCAGCGAGGTGCACGCACCCGAAGCGATCCAGGGAGACGGGATCGCCGCCGAGCTGGTGCGCGTCATCCGGCGCGTCCATCGCGTCGAGGGCGGGCTTCGCAAGGTTGCCAGGGGCCTTCGCACTCTCGCGCATAGCGAGATCGGCAGGCTGTTCGCGGAAGTGGAGGCCGCCAGGACGCAGGGCCAGGACCTGCTCGGCGATCTGGCGGCGCGCCTGGACGGCGAGATTGCCCAGCTCGGCGAGGAGCTGCACGCGTTGCAGGACCGGCTAGCTCGCTGAGGGTTCCGGCGCGGCGAACGCTTCGGCAATGTCGCCCGTCCCGCACCAGTCCGCGACCTGCGTCTTCGCTTCCGGCGGCAGCGCCGACCAGTGGCCGCGGATGTCGCGCCATACGCGCACCTGGAACGTCTTGACGACTGTCCGGTAGGGATGGCCGAGCATCTCTCCGTCGAAGAGCGCACGCCCCGCATCGAACGCCTTTTCGTTGAACACCGATTGGCCGCGCGCACGCCATTGCAGGTAGGCGCTCTCGTTGGCGCGCATCAGCGGCACGAACGTCTCGAGCACGAGCTGCAGCAGCGGCGTCAGGTGCGCGCCTGCCGACGGCTGACCCTGCTGCTCCACGTGCCGGCGGTCGCGAATCCTTACCAGCCATGCGTGCGCGGCCGGCGCCAGCTCGCGCATGCGCCGCGCCGCCGCCGGATCGGTCAGGTTCATCGAAAGCTGTCCGTAGACGCTCGCGTCGGCCAGCGTGAACGCGTCGCCGAACAGAAAAGGCCGCTGCGACACGATCGCCTGCAGGATCGCCAGGCATCGCTCCCACAGCTGCTCGAGCAGCGCGTGCGTGGGCGGGAATCCTTCACGAGAAGGAGGCGTGAGCGCGGATGCGAGTCCGGGCACGCTGTAGCCGCGCGGCGCGACGCTGAAGAGATAAGGCAGGCGCCGGACCTGCCGCCGCTCGAACCAGGCCGCGACCAGGCCGGCTGCTCCGGGCGGCAGATGCCGCCGGTACTCGCGCGCCAGGCGGCGGCCGGGATGGTCGTTGTCGCCGGCCGACAGCTTCCAGCGATTGTGATGCGCCATGTAGAGGCCGATCTCGTCGAACGCCTCGTCGAGTAGGCGCGCCACGAAGCCATTGGCGGCATCGGCAGGGACCAGCGGCGCCAGCCTGTGCCGATGCCGGTAGCGATCGTCGAGCCACGGCGCGAGGGCAGAGGAGTCGTAGAGGACGTGCCCGCCGGGAGTGACCAGGAACGGCACCAGGGGATATTCGTCGAGCGGGTCGTTGGCGGGCGGACGCAGCGCCGTGCGGCTGCGCGTGGCGGCGTGGATCGTCGCGGCGATGCGCAGGTTCTCGAGCCGGCCGCCGTCGCGCGGCAGGCGGCGAAAGGACGCCTGCTTGCGGGCCAGCAGCGCCTCGAGCTTGAGCACGAACGGCGAGAGCTCGGGACCCCACACGACATATTCGCCCGCCACGCGCCGACCATGCCGCAGAAGCCGTCGGTGCGCGAATGGGTTGGCCTGCCGGCGTCGACATTGTAGTCAGGCGCCGGCGGCATCGCCGCAGCGGAGGTCAACGAAATGTCGCAGCCCATGCTCACGCCCATGCTCGCGCTCATTCTGTGGACCTTCGTCGTCTGGTTCTGGATGTACGCCACCCGCATTCCTGCCATGCAGAGAGCCGGCCTGGACCCGGCCAAGATCAAACGAAAGGCCGACCTGGACGTGCTGCCGACGCGCGTCCAGCAGATCGCCGACAACTACAACCACCTGCACGAGCAGCCCGTCCTTTTCTACGCACTGGTGGCCTACTGCGTGCTCGCGGGAACCGCCGACGGGACCAACGTGGTTCTGGCGTGGGCTTACGTGCTCCTTCGAGTGGCGCACAGCCTGGTTCAGTGCACGTTCAACTTCGTTCCCGTCCGCTTCACCGTGTTCGCATTGGGCACCGTTGTGCTGATGATCATCGCCGTCCGTTCGCTGCTCGCCTGAGGCGCAACGACGCCACGACGTCCGCGCAAGGCGCGCTTCGCGCGTCTCACCCCCGTATTGTCTTCCGGCGCGCCCCGAATTCCCGCGCCATTCCCTGAAAAGAAATCGATCTCTCGAGGCAGGCTCGCGCGCTTGCCAAGCGCTGAAAGCTTCACGCGTTGCAGCACCAGCCTTCATGCATTCGAGGCAGCGTCGTGTCGACGGCGACGTTCGTCGCGACGATCGCGGTTGCGGCGGCCATTGCTGCTCGCTCGACGGCAACCCACGACATGGACGTCATGATGCCCGACATCAGCCTCGAGGTGACTACATGTCCAAGCGGGTTCTGATCACCGGCGGCGCAGGATTCATCGGTTCGCATCTTTGCGACGAGCTTCTGGCGCACGGGTACGAGGTGCGCGCACTGGACGTGCTCGTTCCTCAGGTCCACGGCGCCGATGCGCAGCGTCCGGCCTACCTCGATGAGCATGTCGAGCTGCTCGTCGGCGACGTGCGTGACCGGGAGCTCCTGACGCGGGCGCTGAAGAACGTCGACGCGGTCGTGCATCTGGTCGCCGCGGTGGGTGTGGGCCAGAGCATGTACGAGATCGAGCACTACACGAGCACCAACAACCTTGGAACGGCGGTGCTGATGGAGCTGCTCGCCGAGCGGGGGATCGAGCGGCTGCTGGTCGCGTCCAGCATGAGCATCTACGGCGAAGGCGCTTATCGCTGCCCCGTCACGGGCCGCCTCGAGGAGGCGGGTGAGCGCTCGTTGCTCCAGCTCAAGGAGGGCCGGTGGGAGCTGCGCTGCGCCGACGGCCACGTGCTCGAGCCGCTGCCGACGGCGGAGACCAAGGCGCCGCGCCCGTCGTCGGTGTATGCGCTGTCCAAGTACGACCAGGAGAAGATGTGCCTCATGGTCGGCAAGGCCTACGGCATTCCGACGACGGCGATGCGTTTCTTCAACGTGTTCGGCCCGCGCCAGGCGCTTTCCAACCCGTACACGGGCGTGCTGGCGATCTTTTCCGCCCGCTGCCTTGCAGGACGGGCCCCGCGCATCTTCGAGGACGGGCTGCAGCGGCGCGATTTCGTCAACGTTCACGACGTCGCGCGAGCGTGCCGGTTCGCGCTCGAGGCCGGCCCGCAGTGCTCCGGAGAGGTGTTCAATATCGGCAGCGGCCGCGCCGTCACCGTGCGCGAAGTGGCCGAAAGCATCGCCTGTACGCTCGGCTGCACGCATCTGGAGCCGGAGATCTCGCGCGAGTATCGCGTGGGCGACATCCGGCACTGCTTCGCCGACATCTCCCGCGCCAGGCGCCTGCTCGGCTACGAGCCGGCGGTCGCGTTCGAAGAGGGGCTGATCGAGCTGGCGCAGTGGCTGCAGACGGCGGCGCCGGGCTCGCTGAACAACCCCGCCGATGCTGGCGCCGAGCTCGCGCGCCGGGGCCTCGTCGTCAGCGCGGGCGGGCAGGAGGCATGGAAGCAACCCTCGGCGCAGCCGGCGGCGGCCGGTAGGAGCATGTCGGCAGAGCCAACGCCGTCGGCTGCGCCGCGCGGCGAGGATCTCGGGACGTGCGCAGCCTCCGACGGCCGCGCCGGCGTGGCGAACGACGGCAACGGTGCATCGCGCGGCGTGGCGAGCGGCGCCAGTGGCAACGGCGCCGCGCACAACGGCAGCGGCGGCACCGCCGGTGCCACCGCCGGCGGCCGCAGGCCATCGCAGCTCGGGCTGGTCGAATGGTTCCGCATCGGTGACCGCGACAAGGTCGCGCGCGTGCTCGAGGACGTCGGGCGGCTCGGCATCACCAAGCTTCGCACCGGCATCTCGTGGGCCGACTATCATCGGCCCGGCGGCAAGGCCTGGTACGACTGGCTCCTTCCCGCCCTGGCCGAGCACGTCGAGCTGCTGCCGTGCATCATGTACACGCCGCCCTCGCTCGGCATTGCCGAACGCACGTCGGCGCCACCGCGCGACACCAAGATGTTCGCCGACTTCATCGACATGCTGCTGACCGAATACGGCACACATTTCGGCAGCATCGAGCTGTGGAACGAGCCGACCAACCCCAACCACTGGGACCGCACGCTCGATCCGGACTGGTCGATCTTCTGCGACATGATTGGCAAGGCCGCGTACTGGGCGCGACATCGTGGCAAGCAGACGGTGCTCGGCGGCGTCGGCACCGACAACTTCGACTGGTTCCGCGTCATCGGCGAGCAGGGTGCGCTGACCCACATCGACGTGCTCGGCGTGCACGTCCGGCCGGGCACGTGGGAGCAGGATCCGCACGATCTGCCCTCGCAGCTCGAAGCGCTCGAGGCCCAGCTCACTCGCATGGGCCTTCGCCGCCGCGTCTGGATTACCGAGGCAGCCTACTCGACGTGGCAGCAGGACGAGCACCGGCAGCTACGCGAGTTCCTGCGCCTGATCGAGTGCCCCGTCGAGCGCGTGTACTGGTCGACCATCGAGGACATGGATCCGGAGGCGGCGTTCGCCGATGGCTGGGAGCAGGACGAGCGGCACTTCCACTTCGGGCTGCGCCGCCTCAACGGCGCGCCCAAGCTGCTCTACCGTGTCCTCTCCAGCGGTGGCGTGCCCGAGGCGTCGCGCTTCGTGCGGCTGGCCGGGCGAGGCCGCGAGCATCTTCGCGACAGCGGCCGCGCCCCGCGGCGCGCGGCCGGGCGCCGCGCCACCGTCCAGCGCAGCAAGCCTGCGCTGGTCATGGGAGGCGCCGGCTTCATCGGCACCAACCTGTGCGCGCGCCTGCTCGAAGACGGTCGCGAGGTCATGGTGTTCGACAATCTGTCGCGTCCGGGCGTCGAGCAGAACCTGGAGTGGCTCGAGGAGAGCTACGGCGACCGCGTGCACGTCATCGTCGAGGACGTGCGCGACGGACATGCGGTGCGGCGGGCCGTGCAGCGCGCGTCGATGATCTTCCACCTCGCTGCGCAGGTCGCCGTGACGACGAGTCTCGTCGATCCGATCGAGGACTTCTCGATCAATGCCGCCGGCACGCTCAACGTGCTGGAGGCCTGCCGCCGGCGCACGTCGCCGCCGCCTCTGCTGTTCACCTCGACCAACAAGGTCTACGGGTGCCTCGAGGATCTGCCGCTGCGTCTTGCCGGCAGCCGCTACGAGCCGCTGGATGCGCGGCTGCGCGAGCACGGGGTGGGCGAGGAGCGCCCGCTCGATTTCCACAGCCCGTACGGCTGCTCCAAGGGAGTGGCCGACCAGTACGTGCTCGACTTCGCGCGCTGCTACGCGCTGCCGGCCGTGGTGCTGCGCATGAGCTGCATCTACGGGCCGCATCAATGCGGCAACGAGGATCAGGGATGGGTCGCGCATTTCGCCCGGCAGGTGATCGAGGAGCGGCCCATCACGCTCTATGGCGACGGTTTCCAGGTGCGCGATGCGCTGTACGTCGAGGATCTGGTCGAGGCGATGCTGCTGGCGATGGGCAGGATCCGCCGCGTGGCGGGCCGCGCGTTCAACATCGGCGGTGGGCCGGGCAACGCCGTCAGCCCGCACGACGTGCTCGAGCGGCTGGCGGGCCTGCATGGAACCCTGCCGCGCGTCCAGTACGGGCCGTGGCGCCAGGGCGATCAGAAATACTACGTCTCCGATACGCGCCGCTTCCAGGACGAAACCGGCTGGCGGCCCCGCGTCGATGTCGGGCGCGGCATCGCCGAGCTCTATCGCTGGCTGCAGTCGATGCCGGTGACCGCGGCGGCACGGCTCGACGCCGCAGCCGTGGCCGCCGCGCCAACCTGAGGCGGGAACGGGCATGCAAGCGAACGTGGCTTCTACCGAAGCATCCCGGCCGCACGACGCGGTTGAGCCGGCGACGATGCGCGCGGCGCGTCTGGTCTCGCCGGGCCGCTGGAGCGTCGAGCGCGTCGCTCGTCCTGCCATCGCGCCAGGGCAGGTGCTCGTGCGACTGGAAGGCTGCGGAGTATGCAGCTCGAGCCTTCCGGTCTGGGAAGGCCGGCCGTGGTTCGAATATCCGCTCGCACACGGCGCGCCCGGGCACGAAGGCTGGGGCCGGGTGGAAGCCGTGGGATCGCAGGCATCCGGGCTCGTGCGCGGCGATCGAGTCGCGCTGCTGAGCTACGCCGCCTTCGCCGAGTTCGAAGCGGTCGACGCGAAAGCGACCGTCAAGCTGCCGGCGGCGCTCGACGCGATGCCGTTTCCCGGCGAAGCGCTCGGCTGCGGGCTCAACGTGTGGGCGCGCGCCGACATCCGTCCAGGGCACACCGTGGCCGTGGTGGGTGCCGGCTTTCTCGGCGCTCTTCTCGTGCGGCTGGCCAGTGCGGAGGGTGCGCGTGTCCTCGCCATCTCGCGCCGCCCGTTCTCGCGTAGCCTGGCCAGCCGCATGGGAGCCGGCGAGGCGTTCGATCTGGACGAGGCGACGGTGCCGCGCGTCCTGGAGGCGACGAGTGGGCGCGGATGCGATCGCGTCATCGAGGCCACCGGGCTGCAGCAGCCGCTCGACGTTGCCGGCGCCATCGTGGCCACGCGCGGCCGGCTGGTCATCGCCGGCTATCACCAGGACGGTCTTCGCCACGTCGACATGCAGTCGTGGAACTGGCGCGGCATCGACGTCGTCAATGCGCACGAGCGCGAGCGGGACGCCTACATGGCCGGCATCACGCGTGCGGTCGATGCCGTATGCGCGGGACTGCTCGACCCGCGCCCTCTGATCACGCACGTCTTTCCTCTCGAACGCATCGGCGAGGCGCTGGACCACACCCGCACTCGCCCGCAGGGTTTCGTCAAGGCCATCGTGACGATGGGCGGTGCCGCAGCCGATGCGAGGCCGTCGTGAGAGCGATCGCCGTCATCAAGAGCGAGAGCGCGAGGCGGCGCCGGCCGTCGACGCTGCCGCGCCTGGGTTTTGCGGGAACCGGGTGGATCGGTCTTCATCGGATGCAGGCCGTGCAGGACAGCGGTCTTGCGGAGATCGTCGCCATCGGTGAGCCAGATCCGGCCTGCGCCGCCAGCGCGCAGGCGGTTGCCGCCCAGGCCGATGTCTTCCGTGATTTCGAGCAGCTTCTGGAGTGCGAGCTCGAGGGCATCGTCATCGCCACCCCGAGCGCTTTGCACGCGGCGCAGGCGCAGGCAGCGCTGGCGCGCAGGATCCCGGTCTTCTGCCAGAAGCCGCTCTCCCGCACGGCGGCCGAGGCCGCCAGCGTCGTACGCGCGGCGCGCGCGGCCGATCGGCTGCTCGCCGTCGATCTCTCCTACCGCCACGTCGCCGGCGTGTCGCGCATGCGTGAGATGGTGCAGGGCGGGCAGATCGGCGACGTCTTCGCCGTCGATGCGACGTTCCACAACGCGTACGGCCCCGACAAGCCATGGTTCCGCGACGTGCGTCTGTCGGGCGGCGGCTGCGTGATCGATCTCGGCACGCATCTGATCGATCTGCTTTCGTGGATCCTGGACTTTCCGGTCTGGGGCGGCGTGCAGAGCCGGCTCTACTCGTGCGGCCGCCTGCTCGACCATCTCAGCCGCGGCGTCGTCGAAGACTACGCCGTTGCCAGCTGGGTCTACGCCAACCGCATCGATGCGCGCGTCGCCTGCTCCTGGAACCTCTCGGCGGGGCAGGACTGCGTCATCGAGGTCAACGTCCATGGCAGCAGGGGATCGCTGGCGCTCTACAACGTCGGCGGCTCCTTCTTCGACTTCGTCGTCGAGCATCGGCAGGGAACGTCGCGCGATCGCATCGCCGGTCCTCCCGATGCCTGGGGAGGCCGGGCGATCATCGAATGGGTCGAGCAGCTTTCCCTCTCGCGACGCTTCGATCCGCAGGCGGAACGCCTGGTGGACGTGGCCCGGCTCGTGGACGCCATCTACCATCGATGAAAGTCCTGATGAACACCGACACGCTCGGCGGCGTGTGGACGTACTCGCTGACGCTGGCGGCGGAGATCACCCGCCGCGGCGGCGAGGTCGCTCTGGTGACGGCCGGCAGGCCGCTTTCGCGCGACCAGATCCATGCGCTCGAGCAGCTGCGCAGCGTGCACGTCTACGAGACGGGCTACCGCGTCGAGTGGATGCAGGATGCGTGGGACGACGTCGACGCGCTCGGCCAGCGCATGCTGCAGATCGCGGCCGATCTGCGGCCCGACCTCATCCATCTCAACGACTATTCGCATGGAGCTTTGCCGTGGCAGCAGCCCGTGGTCGTCGTCGGCCACTCCTGCGTCCTATCGTGGTTCGCGTCCACTTCGGGAAGCAGTCCTGGCGAGCTGTGGGCTCATTACCGCCGGCGCGTTCGCGAGGGCCTGGCCGGCGCCGACGTCGTCGTGGCGCCGACGCCGTGGATGCTGCAACGGCTTGAGGAGATGTACGGGCCGCTCGGCCGCACGCGCGTCATCGCCAACGGGCATGACATGAGCCTGGTCACGTATGCGGCCAAGGAGAAGCTGATCTTCTCGGCCGGGCGGCTGTGGGACCGCGCCAAGAACCTGACCGTACTCGCGCACGCCGCATCCAAGGTGGAGTGGCCGATGTACGTGGCCGGCGAGGCGCAGCATCCGGAGAGCCGCAGCTTCGCTCATCTGGCCGGCGTGCACGCGGTCGGCGTGCTCTCGCCAGACCAGATGCGCGATTGGTACGCCCGCTCCAGCATCTACGCGCTTCCTGCGCGCTACGAGCCGTTCGGGTTGACCGTGCTGGAAGCGGCGGCTGCCGGCTGTGCGCTGGTGCTCTCGGACATCGACAGTCTGCGCCAGAGCTGGGACCGTGCGGCGGTCTTCGTTCCGCCCGACGACTCCGATGCGTGGGCGAATTGCCTGAACGAGCTCATCGACGATGCGGACCGCCGCAACGGACTCGGTGTGGCGGCGCGCGAGCGAGCGCGCGACTTCACGGCCACGCGCATGGGCGACGAGTACATGACGGTCTACAAGGAGCTGATCGGCGAGCAGCGCGGGACCGGTCGGAAGGCGACGCAAGGAGAGCTGTCATGCGCTTCGTGATGTTCTACCACTCGCTGGTGTCGGACTGGAACCACGGCAACGCGCACTTTCTGCGCGGAGTGGCCAGCGAGCTGCAGGCGCTCGGGCACCGCGCCGTCATCTACGAGCCTGCCGAAGGCTGGAGCCGCACGCAGCTCGAACGCGACCACGGCAAGGTCGCGGTCCGCGCCTTCGCGAGCGTGTTCCCGGAGCTCAAGAGCCGCCTCTACCGCATGGACACGCTCGATCTGGACAAGGCGCTGGCCGGTGCCGACGTCGTGATCGTGCACGAGTGGAACGACCCGGAGCTCGTCGCGCGCATAGGCAGCCACCGCGCCGCGGCGGGCCGCTACCGCCTGTTCTTCCACGACACGCATCACCGCATGGCGACGGCGCCGCACGAGATGGCCCGTTACGACCTTCGCCACTACGACGGCGTGCTGGCCTTCGGCCGCATCATCGCCGACCTCTACGTTCGCCGCGGCCATCGCGCGTGGACCTGGCACGAGGCAGCCGACGCGCGCGTCTTCCGCCCGAGCCGCCGCAACGCCTCCGGCGGCGACCTGGTGTGGATCGGAAACTGGGGCGACGAGGAGCGCAGCCGCGAGTTGCTCGAGATGCTGCTGCATCCGGTGCTCGAGCTGGGTCTGAAGGCGCGCGTCTACGGGGTGCGCTATCCGGCGCCGGCGCTGCGTGCGCTCGAGCGCGCCGGCATCGAGTACGGCGGCTGGCTTCCGAACTACGCGGTGCCCGAGATCTTCGGCCGTTATCGTCTGACCGTGCACGTCCCGCGCCGGCCCTATCGCGAGAAACTGCACGGCATTCCGACCATCCGCGTCTTCGAGGCGCTGGCGTGCGGCATTCCGCTCATCTGCCTGCGCTGGAGCGACAGCGAGCAGCTGTTCACGTCGGGCAAGGATTATCTGGAAGTGGACAGCGGGCGCGAGATGACGCGCGCGATGCGGCGTGTGCTGAGCAGCGAGCGGCTGGCGCACGACCTGGCCGAGCACGGCCACCGCACCATCCTGCGGCGTCACACGTGCGCCCACCGCGTGCATCAGCTCCTGCGCATCGTCGAGGCGTGCCAGCGGTCGGCGCCGTCGCTCAAGCCCCGGGCCGCCGCACAACGCGAGCTGGAGGCGTCGTGAAGCTTCGCATCGCATTCTTCGGATCGAGCCTCGTGTCGGCCTACTGGAACGGCGCCGCCACCTACTACCGCGGCATCATCCGGGCGCTGCACGCGCGCGGCCACCGCGTCTGCTTCTACGAGCCGGACGCCTACGGTCGCCAGCAGCACCGCGACATCGAGGATCCGGAGTGGGCGCGTGTGGTGGTCTACGACGCAGGCGACGACAGCGGCGTCCTGCAATGCCTGGAGGCGGCCGCCGATGCCGACGTGGTGGTCAAGGCCAGCGGCGTCGGCGTCTTCGACCAGCTTCTCGAGCGCGAGGTTCTGTCGCTGCGCTCGCCGTCGCGGCAGGTGATCTTCTGGGACGTCGATGCTCCCGCCACGCTCGAGCGCGTGGCGCAGAACCCGGACGACCCGTTCCGAAGTCTGCTCGGCCAGTACGATGCGGTGCTGACGTATGGGGGCGGTCCGCCGGTGGTGGCCGCCTATGAAAGCCTCGGGGCGCGCCGGTGCGTGCCGATCTACAACGCGCTCGACCCCGACACGCATCATCCGGTGGACCCCGATCCGCGCTTCGACTGCACGCTGGCGTTTCTCGGCAACCGCCTGCCCGACCGCGAGGCACGCGTGCGCGAGTTCTTCCTGGAGCCGGCGCGGGCGCTTGCGCGCCACACGTTCCTGCTCGGCGGCAGCGGCTGGGAGCAGAACCTCGACAGGCCCGCCAACGTGCAACTGCTCGGCCACGTCTTCACGGCGGACCACAACGCGCTGAACTGCACGCCGCGCGCGGTGATGAACATCAGCCGCGACAGCATGGCCCGCTTCGGCTTCTCGCCCGCCACGCGCGTGTTCGAAGCCGCCGGCGCGGGAGCCTGCATCGTCTCGGATGCCTGGGAGGGGATGGAGATGTTCCTCGAGCCGGGGCGCGAGATTCTGACGGCCAACGGCGCCGGCGACGTCGTCGAGTGCGTCGGCGCGCTGACGCCGCAGCGCGCACGGCGTATCGGTGCGGCCGCCTACCGGCGGGTTTTGGCCGAGCACACGTACGCGCACCGCGCTCTGGAGGTGGAGGCGCATCTGACGGGCGGCCGTGCGGGCGGAGCGATCAGCCGCCCGGCCTCCGCGCTGGAGGCGCAGGGAGGCGTGGGATGAGACTCGACATCGTCGTTCTCGGCCTGTCGATCACGTCCTCCTGGGGAAACGGGCACGCGACGACCTATCGCAGCCTGCTGCGTGCGCTGCGCGAGCGCGGACATCGCGTCACGTTCCTGGAAAGGGACGTTCCCTGGTACGCGGCCAATCGCGACCTGCCGGCGCCGTCCTACTGTCCGGTGCATCTCTACGACGGCATCGATCAGCTCGAGCGCGAGCACGCGGCTCGCGTGGCGGCGGCCGACCTGGTGATCGTCGGCTCCTATGTTCCCGACGGCATCGCCGTCGGCGACTGGGTGCTGGCCACCGCCGCCGGCGTGACCGCGTTCTACGACATCGATACGCCCGTCACGCTCGCCAACCTCGAGCGAGGCGGCGCCGAGTACCTTCTGCCGCGGCAGATCGCTCTCTACGAGCTCTATCTGTCCTTCACCGGCGGGCCTACGCTGCAGCGGCTCGAAAGCGACTTCGGCTCGCGCTGCGCGCGCGCGCTGTACTGCTCGGTGGATGCCGACGCGTATCCGTGCAGGCGCACGCGCTGCGACTACGATCTCGGCTATCTCGGCACCTACAGCGAGGATCGCCAGGCGCCGCTCGAGGAGCTGATGTTCGAGACCGCGGTGGCATGGCCGCGCGGCAGCTTCATCGTGGCGGGGCCGCAGTATCCCGCCAGCGTCTGCTGGCCGACCAACGTGGAGCACGTCGAGCATCTGGCGCCGCCGCAGCATCCCGGATTCTACGCTTCGCAGCGCTTCACGCTGAACCTGACGCGCGCGGACATGAAGCGCGCCGGGTTTTCCCCGAGCGTGCGCCTGTTCGAGGCCGCCGCGTGCGGCACGCCGGTGATCAGCGACTACTGGCCCGGCCTGGAGCAGCTGTTCGTGCCCGGCCGCGAGATCCTCATCGCACGCGACGCCGACGACGTGCTCCGCATGCTCAGCCAGTGCGACGAAGGCACGCGGCTCCAGATCGGCGAGGCGTCTCGCCGGCGCGTGCTGTCGCGCCACACCTCGCGCCATCGTGCGCACGAGCTCGAGCAGTTCTTCACCGAAGCGCGCGATTCCAGCCGGACGCGTCGCGTCCGCGCCGCGACCGGCGGCTCCGCGTCCATCCACCGAACCATGGAAGGCTAGCGCCACGCGCGGTCTCCGCAGGAGGAAGCCATGTCTCAAGCACAATCGACGACGGACCACGAAACGATCAGGCAATGGGCCGAAGAGCGCGGCGGCAAGCCGGCGACCGTTCGCGGGACGGGAAAGGGCGACGATGCCGGAATCCTGCGCATCGACTTCCCGGGCTACAGCGGCGAGGACACGCTCGAGGAGATCGACTGGGACACGTTCTTCGAGAAGTTCGACGAGTCCGACCTCGAGTTCCTCTATCAGGACGAGACCGACGACGGAGGCAAGAGCCGCTTCTTCAAGTTCGTCCGGCGGTCGCACTCCTGATGGGAATGGCCAGCCACGCGGCGACCGACGTGCACGCGCGGGTACAGGACCTGGCGCCGTGGTTCCACAACCTGCACCTGCCCGACGGCACCGAAACGCGTCCCGATCACACGTTCGGCGACTTTCCGTCCAACAAGTGGGAGGCGATCCGCCATTGCGTGCCGGAGGACCTGTCGGGATGGACGGCGCTCGACATCGGCTGCAACGCCGGCTTCTACAGCTTCGAGCTGGCCCGCCGCGGCGCCTGCGTCACCGCCATCGACCACGATCGCCACTACCTCGAGCAGGCCTGCTGGGCCGCCGAGCAGTACGGCCTGCAGGACCGTATCCAGTTTCGCGAGATGCAGATCTATGACCTCGCCCGCGTCGGCGAGCAGTTCGATCTGGTGTGGTTCATGGGCGTGTTCTACCACCTGCGCTATCCGCTGCTGGGCCTGGACATCGTTTCACGCCGCACGCGCCGGCTGCTGATCTTCCAGACGATGACGTTGCCGGGCGAGGAGGTGCAGACGCCGCCGTACGATCTTCCCCTGGCCGAGCGGCACCGGATGACCGAGCCGGGCTGGCCGAAGATGGCGTTCATCGAGAAACGCGTGGAAGCCGATCCGACCAACTGGTGGGCGGCCGATCATGCGTGCGTCGAAGCGATGCTGCGCTCGTGCGGCATGAAGGTGCTGGCGCGTCCTGCCCACGAGGTCTACGTCTGCGAGCCGACCTTCGTCGACCGCGACGGCATCGGCGAGCAGCTCGACCGCGAGTACGAAGCGGCCACCGGCATCGGCCGCCGGAGGGACGGCTGATGCGGGCGCGGCCGCAGCTCGGCGTGTGCCAATGGTTCCACTACCTCGACTACGAGTGCGTCGAGAGAAGCGTCGAGCTCATGCACGAGCTGGGCGTGCGTCATCTTCGCACCGGCATCTCGTGGGCCGACTATCACCGCCCGGCCGGCAAGCAATGGTACGACTGGCAGATGGAGCAGCTGGCCGATTTCGACGTGCTGCTGTCGGTGTGGCACACGCCGCCGTCGATCTCCGAAGGCGGCACGTGCAACAGCCCGCCGCGCCGCCTGCAGGACTATGCGGATTTCATCGGCCAGCTCTGCCGCCAGTACGGCGACTACTTCACCGACCTGGAGCTGTGGAACGAGCCCAACAACTGGTTCAAGTGGAACTTCCGCGACCATGATCCGCGCTGGCACAAGTTCGCGCGCATGCTGGCCATGGCCGCAGCCCGCGCGCGGTGCCACGGGAAGACCGCCGTCCTCGGCGGCATCATTCCGGTCGACGCTCAGTGGCTCGACCTCATGCACCGCTACGACGCGTTGATCAACGTCGAGGTCATCGCCATCCACGCGTTTCCCGAGATGTGGTGGCCCGATCACTACAACTGGGACTGGCACCGCGACTGGCACGGGTGGCAAGCCAAGGTGGAGACGATTGCCGCGCAGTGCGCGGGCAGGCCCGTGTGGGTGACCGAGACGGGACTGGCAACGTGGGATCCGCACCATCGGCGCCTGGCTCGCGGGGATCTGCAGGTGCGAATGCTCGAGCAGGCGTCGCGCGCTCCGGTGCAGCGGCTCTACTGGTACAGCCTGCTCGACCTCGACCCGGAGCGCGAGGCGCTCGACGGCTTCCACGTCGACGAGAACCACTATCACATGGGCCTGGTGGGCTGGGACGGCACGCGCAAGGACGCGTTCTTCCGGCTGCAGGAGCTGCTGCTGGATGCGGAGCCGGCGGTAACGGCGGCGCAGGCATCGGCCGCGGTGGTGCAGGCGCGGCACAAGTAGGACCTCTGCACGCGACGGGCGCACGCGGGTCTGGCCGGCGCTGCGATCGCGACGCGGACGGCACCCGCGGCCGTTGATGCGGCGGCCGCCGGTTCGCGGCCGGTATGGCGCCGCCCTCGCAGACAAGGGCGCCGGCGAGGGACCGGAAGCCTAAGGCGCTTCGTGTTCCCGGCTTGGTAGCGCCGGTGCCGGCGTGTTAGGGAACGGGGATCATGCCGCAGCCCGGCAGCACGACGAGCCTTCGCGCCCGACGCGCGGCATCGGCGGCCGTGCTCGCTTGTGTCTTCGCCGGCATGGTGGCGGCCAGCGCGTGGCGCGTGCAGCTTTCGGCCGCCGCGTCCGTTGCCACGGGCCGAGCGCCGCTTTTTTCCACCGAACACCTTCCGGTTCCCGATGAGCCGCTGCTTCGCGAGCAGCTCGAGGACGCGGTGGAGCTGCGGCGACGCGAGGACTACGACCGCACGCTCGACGCCCGCGACCCTGGCGAACTGATCGAGCACGCCACGCTGAACGAGATCGATTTCGACCGCCGCACGCTCGGCATCGACACGCTCTTCGTCGTCGGCGACGAGCTGTTCGGTTATCTGTTCCGCCCCGAGAATGGCTGGGGCCGCGGCAGCGTTGATCGCACGGCGGCCGGCTTCACGCCGCAGCTCAACCGAATTCACGACGGTGCCAGCGGCGGGCCCGACGCGTTCGGCTGCTTCAGCTGCCATTCCAAGGGCGGTCCCGACGGTGCGGGCACGCAATCGCAGAACGCGTTCCTGCACGGCAACGGCAAGGGGCTCGGCGGCGCCGACCAGCGCAACCCGCCGCACCTTCTCGGGCTGGGGCCGGTGGCATTGCTGGCGCGCGAGATGAGCGAGGAACTGCGCGACCAGGCCGCCACCGCACGCGAACGTGCGCGCGGCGAGGGCCGCGACGTCGAGCACGCGCTCAGCGCCAAGGGAGTGGCGTTCGGCCGCATCACGGCGCGCGCCGACGGAACGATCGATACCTCGTCGGTCGATGGCGTCGACGGCGACCTGACGATCAAGCCCTTCGGCTGGAAGGGACATCACGCCACGCTGCGCGGGATCGTGGAGGAGTCGCTGCACATCCACCAGGGCCTGCTGTCCAAACGCATCCAGCTCGCGGTGCGCGACGAAGGGCTCGATGCGGCGCCGTACGGCAAGGGCAGGTGGGACGACGTCGACGAGGACGGCGTGCTGCTCGAAATCGATTCGGCAATGGTGACCACCGTGGTCGGCTACCTGGCCCAGCTCGAGGCGCCGGTCACGCGGCCGCCACGCGATCCGGGCCTGCTCGATGCGTTTGCCCAAGGCCGCGCGCAATTCGAGTCCGTCGGCTGCGCGCACTGCCACGTGCCCACGCTCGAGCTCGCGGATGCCAGCTTCGACGTGCGCGAGAAGCTCGATGCCGAGCGGCCGACTTTCCTCATCGACGTGGCCAAGGACGGCGAGACGCCCAAGATCGAGCCCGAGTACGCGCGCGAGGACACTTCCTACCTCGTCCACCTGTTCAGCGATCTGAAACGTCACGACATGGGCGAGGCGCTGGCCACGCCGGGACCGCAGGGAACCATCGGCGCGCGCATGTTCCTGACACGGCCGCTGTGGGGGCTGGCCGAGACGGCGCCCTATCTCCACGACGGCCGCGCGCCCACCGTCCACGATGCGATCGTGCTCCACGGCGGCGCCGCGGCCGGCGCGCGCGACGCCTATCTGGCGCTGGGAGAGGGCGAGCGCGCCAGCGTGCGCGTGTTCCTGACGTCGCTCTCGCGCAAGCCCAAGCTGTTCGTGCCGTGATGCGCGGCGCTGGCACGAAGCTCGTCGTTCGGAGCTGGCGCGCATGCCGGGCGTGGATGGAGCGCCGTGCCGACGCCGAGCGTCGTTCGATCGTCGGCGCCGGCACACGTTGGCGAGCTGCAGGGGCGGCAACGCTTGCGGTGGCGTTCGCATTGCCGGGGCTGAGCGGCTGCGACGGTCCGCGCGCCACCGACTCGCACGCCGGCGTGCCGGCCGCATGGCCGGCGCATTGTCCGCCGGCGCGTCGCATGGATCCCCTGAGCATCGAGGCGGCGCGCGAGGCGCATCGCGTGGCCGAGCGCCGCCACGAGCTGCGCCTGCGCGAGGCCGCGGTGCCAGGCTCGTTCCTGCGCGACGTGCACGAGGCGCTCGATCCGCAGCGGCTGGCGGCCGGCGACATCTGCGTGAGCGAGCTCGCGGATGTCGGCCAACTGCTGTTCGAGCATGAGTACGGCTACGAGGACGGCCTGGGCGCGGGCCAGGCCGCCAGCGGCACCGCCGGCCCCTTCCGGCGCGTGCACGAGGGGCTGTTCGGCGGCCCCGAGACCATCTCGTGTCCTTCCTGCCATTGGATCGGCGGCCCCAACGGCGCCGGCGCCGAAACCGACAACGCGTTCCTCTCCGGCGACGGCGCGATGCCGAGCAGCGGGGATGCGCGAAACCCGCAGGCGCTGCTCGCGCTCGGCGTGGTGCAGGCGCTGGCGCTCGAGATGACGCGCGAGCTGCAGGCGCAGCGCGACGAGCTGCTGCGCAAGGCCGGCAGCGGCGAGGGCAGCGAAACGCGCCTGAGCGCCAAGGGCGTCGACTTCGGCGTGCTGCGCGCCGGCAGCGACGGCAGGCTCGACGCCTCGGGCGTCGAGGGCGTGGATGCGGATCTGGTGGTCAAGCCGTTCGGATGGAAGGGAACGCTCGCCGATCTGGAGGACTTCTCGGCCGAGGCGCTGCAGGTGCACATGGGCGTGCAGAGCGACGGCCTGCTCGCCGATGCCACCGCCGATGTCTACGGCACCGGCAGCGACGCCGACGACCGCGATGCCGACGGCCGGCGCCGGGAATTCGGGCGCGGGCCGCTGGCGGCCATGAGCGTGCATCTTGCGCTGCTCGAGATGCCGATCGTCGAGCCGCTGGTTCAGGATCGTGACCTCGGTGCGGCGGCGCAGGCGCTTCTCGCGCCGACCACCACCAGCTTCGTCGTCGACTTCCAGCGCGGCCGGCAGCATTTCCACGAGCTCGGCTGCGCGAGCTGTCACCGCCCGATGCTGGTGCTGGAGAGCCCGATGCTGACGCTCGAAGGCCTGCCGCCCATCGACCTGTCCGAGCACATGCGGCGCCCGGCCCTGCGCTACGACAGCAACGTCGGAGGTTATCCGGTGTGGCTGTTCAGCGACCTCAAGCGGCACGACATGGGCAGGGCCAATCGCGCGCAGCACGTCCAGCGCGGCGTGGCCGAGCAGGAGTACCTGACGCCGCGGCTGTGGGGCGTCGCGGATTCGGCGCCCTACCTGCACGACGGCCGCGCTCCCAGCCTCGACTACGCCATCGCCGGCCACGACGGCGAAGGCCGCGCCGCGCGACGCAAGTACGCGGCACTGTCGATCGAGGAGAAGGGCGCGCTGCGGGTCTACCTGATGTCGATGCGCCGGGAGTCGCGCCTCATCGTCCCGTGAGCCTCGTGTCTTCCCGATGTCGATGCGCCGCCAGGCGCGCCTCATCGCGGTGAGCTGCTGCGGTCCGAAAACGTCTTTCAGGGATTCTTCCGATCCGACGCCTTCTGCAGCACGTAGAGGTCGAGGACGCCGACGCCGGCTTTTCCGCGGATGGGATGACGGACCGAGCTGATCAGCAGCGCCGGGCGGTGCATGCCGTCGGGATCCGGCGCGCGCCGGATGTGCCAGCCGAACCAGGCCTCCTCCACGTCGCCGAACATCTCGTGCAGCACCGCGCCGGTTCTTCCCGACCGCAGCTCGATCCGTCCGACCTTGGCCACGAAGTCATGGTGGTGCCACGGCGCACCGATGGCGACGTCCTCGACGCCGTCGCCATCGATCTCGCCTGCCGAGACGACCATGCGGCCGTAGAGCTCCTTGGGCTGCTTTCCCTTCCATCTGTGCAGGACCGCGCCGTCGGCGCCGGAGTGCACGAACACCTCGCCGGGGACGACGCGATCGTCGTCGTCGCTGCGCGGCGCCCCGACGACGATTTCTCCGCGTCCGTCGCCGTTGATGTCGCCGAGCGCGGCGACGACTTCGCCGAAGCCGCTGCGGCTGCTCTGGCCGATCCAGTAAAAGATGGGCTGTCCCGTGGCTGCCGACAGCACGTGCACGCCGCCGATCTCGGCGTCGCTTACCCCTTTCTCGCGGTACGCGCCCACGGCAAGGTCGCTGCGGCCGTCGCGGTCGAGGTCGTCGACGCGCGCGACGGACCAGCCGAACGAGAACGTCTTCTTCTTCGGCGAATACGTCTGCAGGACGGTGCCGTCCTTGCCGCTGAGCAGGTAGGCACGCCCCGCACTGGCCGAAGGCGCACCCGCGAACACGTCCACGGTCCCGTCGCCGTTCTGGTCGCCGGCCACGCACAGGTCCCATCCGAGCTGCTCGTGGCGATCGCCCGGACGGCTCCACAACACCTTGCCCGTCTTCGGAGAGCGCGCCGTCACCAGGCCCGTCGTCGAGACATTGCCGACCTTTGCGTTGGGGGCCGACAGCACGACGTCGGCCAGCGCGTCGCCCGAAACGTCGGGCACGGGCAGCACCCAGTGTCCGAGCAGCCCGTCCTGATGCTCGCCATCCCACGAACGGATCTTGACGCCGGTGCGACCCGACCACACGGCCGCCCGGCCGTTCTCGGCCACGCCCTGGAAGCGCGTGAAGCGCATGCCGGCGGCGATGTCGGCGACCTGGTCGCCATCGACGTCGAGCGGCTCCCCGAAGCGGAAGCCGAGCTCGCCGCCGTCGGCTTCGCCGGTGACGCGGCGGGCAAGACACCAGCCGCCGCCGCTGCCGGCGCACGGGCTTTCGGCGCGGCCATCGCGCGAATCGACGGAGAGGAGGAGAAGGAGCAGTGCCGAAGCGATGCGGCGGAGATGCATGACGCCGGCAAGAGAGAGGCGCCGCCGGCACGAACCTGCCGGCGGCGCCCAGGGGATCAGTCGACGCAGCAGCCGACCCAGCTCGTCTGCGCGCCGCAGTTCAGACCGGTGGTGATGCTGCCGAGGTCACCGGTGGCGTTGTTGAGCGCGATGCGGTTGCCGTGGGCGCCGGTGTGGACCGTGGCATAGAACCAGCGCGTCGTGTTGCCGGCGTTGATGCACTGGTCGTCGCCGGGCTGCGCCGGATCGATGGCCCAGAACGACGTGACGGCGTCGTTGCTCGGGTCCTTGATTCCGTCGAGGTCGCCGGCGGTCTCGGCCGACAGCAGGTCCGTCACCGTGCATGCATGGGTGCCCGCAAAAGCGGACTCGCATGCGGCGTCGGCGCCCGCGACGCCGGGCGTCAGGTTGTAGTTGAACAGGCCGTTGGTGCTCTCGAGCATCGCCTTGAGCACGGTCCCCGGAAGCGCCGGCATCGTCGTCGTGGTGGTCGTCGTCGGCGACGGATTGCACGTGGTCGGCTCGGTGTCGCACGCGACGGCCGCGCACTGCACGTCGATGAAGATCTTCTCGTCGTCCTTCTTCGGCGAATCGCAGCGCATGCAGTAGCGCGTGCCGGTGCCGAACTGCACCTGCGCATTGATCGCGCCCTGCGGCGCATCATCGGACAGCGTGAAGGCGACGCCGGACTTGATCTTGACGAGCAGCTTGCCGTCGGCGATCTGCGCGAGGTTCTTGCTGTCGTCCTTGTACTTCCACTGCGAGCCGTTGGTGGTCCAGGACGCGCCGCCCGGCAGCAGGATGCAGTCGTCGTCGCTTGCGCTGTAGACGTGGACGGACGCGCCGTTGGTGGCTGGGTCGCCGGCCTCGGCGTAGGCGATGCCAGCGTCGCCGGAGAGGAGCTGGATCTGGCGCTTGGCCGGATCGGAGTTGTCCTTGACCATCATCTTCTTGGACGAGATGTCCTCGGCCGAGGCCGAGGTGACTGCGGCGGTCATCAGCAGTGTCGCGGCGAATCCAATGATCGAAACGTTCTTCATTTGTCACCCCCGTTCTGGATGGCGGGCCGGCGCGCGGACCGCGGTTGGCCCGGCACCTTATGCCAGCGCGCGCGCTTTGTAGAGCCCCTCGGCTGTTTCGATCGCTGCCGGCGCCGGAGGCCGCCGCCCAGGCCGGCGGACCGGCCTGGCTGCCGCCACGTCAGGTGCGTTCGAGGACCACGACGGGAATCTGGCGGGAGGTGCTGCGCTGGTAGTCGTCGTAGGCCGGCCAGATACGGGCCATCTCCTTCCAAAGACGCTCCCTCTCGGCGCCCGTGGCGGTGCGGGAGCGGGCGCGGAACTTTTCCGGCCCGACCTGCACGTCCACGAGCGGCTCGACGCGCAGGTTCTTGTACCAGCCCGGATGCTCGGGCGAGCCGCCGCGGGAGGCGACGATCACGTAGTGGTCTCCGTCGCGGCCGTAGATGAGCGGGATGGTGCGCGGCTGGCGCGTCGTACGGCCCATCGTCGTCAGCAGCAGGGTTGGGACGCCGTTCCAGATGTGCCCCTCGGCGCCGTCGCTCTCGAGGTACTTGCGGAGATGGTCTTCGATCCAGTCGGGCAGCTTCATGTCGGACATGCGCAGCCTCCTTTTCGCTCGAGCCGAGTTTAACGTGTCTTCGCCATCGGTGGTGCTGTTTCGCGTCGACACGGGAAGGACGGCGCGCGAGGGGCTCCGGTTCGACCACCGGTCGGATGCACGTTACAACGGCGTTGTCGCAAAGGGGCGGCAACAGGAGGTGTCACGATGGGCGCGACGCATGAACGACCGGCGCCGGCCGCTGCATCCGACGAGTCCTGGAAGGACGATCCCTGGCTCGGAGTCTTCCCGCCCGAGCTCGCCCGCCAGAGCGATCCCTACAAGCTGCTGGCGCGTCTGCGCGACCACGATCCGGTCAACGAAACGCCCATCGGCCTGTTTCGGCTCACACGCTACGACGACGTCGTGCGCATGCTGAAGGAGGTGCCCTCGGGCGTACGCTTCTCGGACGGGACGGCGTTCGGAATGGCGGCGACCGCGGGCGGCGTGAACCAGTTCATCCTCCAACGGGACCCGCCCGACCACACGCGCCTTCGCAAGCTGATGAGCCAGGCGTTCAAGCCGCGCGCGATGGACCGCTTGCGGGCGCGCGTGCAGGAGCTGGCGGACGAGCTGCTCGACGAGGTCATCGAGCGTGGCGAGCTCGACGTGATCCGCGACCTTGCGCTTCCGGTGCCCTCCACCGTCATCTGCGAGATGATGGGTGTTCCGCTCGCCGACCGCGCCCGGTTCACCGAGTGGACCTCCCTGGCAACCCACCTGCTGGCGGCGGCGTTGCTGCCGCCCGACGCCATTGCGCGCAGCGCCGCCGCCGCCGACGAGCTGGCGGCGTATTTCCAGGAACTGATCGCGGACCGCCGCCAACATCTCGGAGAGGACATCCTGAGCGAGCTGATCCGGGCCGAGGAGGCCGGTGATCGCCTGAGCCAGACCGAGCTGCTGTCGCAGTCGATCGGCCTTCTCATCGCCGGCTTCGAGACCACCATCGGTCTGATTGGCAACGGCGTAAGGGCGCTGGTCACGCACCCGGACCAGCTCGAGCTGTTGCAGGAGAGCCCCCACCTCATCGGCAGCGCCGTGGAGGAATGCCTCCGCTACGACGGTCCGATCCTGCTCACGATCCGCATCACGCGCGAGGATACGCAGTTCGGCGGCAAGACGATCCCGCGCGACCGCCCCGTCATGTGCATGCTCGCAGCGGCCAATCACGATCCGGCGCATTTCGCCGATCCCGAACGCTTCGACATCCGCCGCACCGACAACGACCACCTCGCCTTCGGCGGCGGCGCCCACTTCTGTCTGGGCGTGCACCTTGCGCGCATGGAGACGCAGATCGCGATCGCAACCCTGGTCCGGCGCGTGCGCGATCTGGAGCTGGCGAGCGAGGAAGTGGAGTGGGGACGCTCGCTGTTCCGCGTCCTCGGCCGGCTGCCGCTGGCGTTCCGGCCGCGCCACTGAGGCGTGCGACGATCAGCGGCCCTTGCGGGCGCGCTTGACGGGGGTCGTGGCGGTGGGCGGGTTCTTCGATCCGCCCGACACGCGCGCCGATCCGCCACCGGGAGGATCGGCGGCATCGCCGGTGGCGTCGACGCTGCGCCCCTTGCCCGCCGCCAGATGATCCTGGCGCGCCTTCCCTTTGGAGTCGTAGCTCTTTTCCGAGGTGTCTTTTGCAGAGGGCGCCATGGGTGAGAGGACCCCGGCCGCCGCGCATTTATTCGCGCGAGCGGCGCGGCCGCGCAGCCGCTACTGCCGCTCCGAGCGATGCTTGAGCCCTTCGGCGGCCAGGCGGAAACCGGCTTCCATGTGCGCGGCGTACAGAGCGCGCACCAGCGGGGCGAGCAGCCCGCTGAGATAGTCGATGCTGGTGTAGCGGGTGCGCGCCGCCCCCAGTGCCTCCACGGTCTGGTAACGATTGGCGACGAGCAGCGTGGGCGCCAGCATGTGCATGCCCCACGCCAGACGGTGCGGCGGTTCGAATACGTTGAGCGTCTCGATCTGACGCATCGGCTTTCTGCCCGGAAAGCACACCTGCAGGACGACCTCGTCGCCGATGCGGCCGCTGCACTCCACGTTCGGGGTGAATCGGTTCCACTCTCCGTAATGCTCGAAGTCCGTCAGCACCGCCCACACTCGCTCCGCCGGAGCATCGATGTCGATGGTTGCCGAAGGCGCGAACGGAAACAGCCGGCCCTGCGCGAATCGCTTCTCGATGTCGTTCATCGGGCGCATTCGCGCGTTGTCGTCTTTTTTCGCGGCGGTGACCAATCCGGTCGAAGAGGACGCGGGCCCGCGGCGTCACTCCCCGCTCACGCACGTCGACAGACCGAGCGAGCCGCCGGAGGGCGAAACGCGGCGGGTGGCACGGCGGCGGCGGTGAAAACGGCATTTCGCCCTCGGGGCGTTGACACTTTTTGCGGCCATTCCTCGACACTTCGGCCGCGCTTCTTACTTTGGCAGGACGTAGTCGCAGCGGCGTTTTCGCGGCTGCGGCGGAAGCGATGGGTGGGGGCGAAGCTCCAAGTCGCCCCGGATTTCACAGGCCGGCCCGGAATGGGCCGGGAGAACGGAGCTCTGATGTCACGTACACGTGCCTTCGCGCTGGCCGCATTCGGCTCGAGCGCGCTTTCTTTTGTTCTGACGGCGCCCGCTGCGGCGGACCGCGCCGACGATGTGGCCAAGGAGCTGCAGCGCCACGCGCACGTGCGCGACGAGATCGTCGTGCAGTACCGTGCGGGCGTTTCGCAGCGCGGCAAGGCCGCGGCGCGCGGTCGCGTGGGCGGCCAGCGCAAGGAGCTTCTGCTCGATGAGAAGTGGCGCGCCGACAAGGACGGCGGCGGCGAGCTCGAACTGGTGCGCATTCCTCCAGGGCACGGCGTTGCCAACGCGGTGCGCGACATCGAGGAGGATCCCGCGGTCGCCTTCGCCGAGCCCAACTTCGTGTACACGCATCAGGCTGCGTCGAACGACTCCTACTACACATCCGGTTATCTGTGGGGGATGTACGGCGATGCGACCTCGCCGCGGGCCGTCTACGGCTCGCAGGCCGGCGAGGCGTGGGCAGCCAACAAGACCAACTGCAGCACGGTGTGGGTCGGCATCATCGACACCGGCGTCATGTACAGCCACCCCGATCTCAACGACAACTACGGTCGCAATCCCGGGGAGATCGGCGGCAACGGCAAGGACGACGACGGCAACGGCTATCGCGACGACGTGCGCGGCTGGGACTTCGCCGCCAACAACAACAGCGTCTTCGACGGCGCAGCCGACGATCATGGCACGCATGTGGCCGGCACCATCGGCGGCGAGGGCGGCAACGGCCAGGGCGTGGCCGGCGTATGCTGGAAGGTCAAGCTGCTGGCGGGCAAGTTCCTTGGCCCGGAGGGCGGATCGCTGGCCAACGCGCTGCGCGCCATCGACTACTTCACCGACCTGAAGAAGCGTCACGGCATCAATCTGGTGGCGACGAACAACTCGTGGGGCGGCGGCGGTTACTCGCAGGCGTTGTACGATGCGATCGAGCGCGCTCGTGCGGCCGACATCCTGTTCGTGGCGGCGGCGGGCAATGGCGGCCTGGACGGCTACGGCGACAACAACGACGTGATCGCCAGCTATCCGGCCAGCTATCCCAACGCCAACGTGATCAGCGTTGCCTCGATCACGTCCAGCGGCGGCCGCTCGAGCTTCTCGAACTACGGCGCGACCAGCGTCGACATCGCGGCGCCCGGGTCGTCGATCGTCTCGACGGTGCCGGTGCGGAAGCTGCTCGGCGGCGTCTCGGCGGGCTATGCAACCTTCAGCGGGACGTCGATGGCAACTCCGCACGTCACCGGCGCGGCCGCGCTGTACAAGGCCAGGCATCCGGCTGCCACGGGCGCGCAGATCAAGAGCGCGATCCTGGCAAGCGCGGTGCCGACGCCGTCGATGGCAGGCATGTGCGTGACGGGCGGACGCCTCGACGTCAGCGGGTTCTGAGAACAGAACGGCGCAAGGCCAGCCCCGCTGCCCGTCGCGCCGCCGTCTACGTCCTGGTGTGGGCCGAGCTGGCTTACGCGATCGCGCTCGCTTGGCAGCCGTTCGGCATGGCGGCGCTGTGGAGCCTGAGCGGCAACAACTGAGGGACGCGCCATCAACTGAGGGACGCGCTGCGCCCGTTGTGCGTGCTCCAGGCTGCGAGGAGGCCCCGGCCAAGGCTCGGGCGCCTTACTAGCCTGCGAGGCCATTGTTATAACGGAGGCATGATCGAGACTCGCACCCCCCTTCCTGTTCTTGTTGCCGTGGCCGTCGCCGTGACGAGCGGCGCGTGTGCGACTCGCCGAGTCGAGCATGTCGAGGTCCCATACAATCAGGGCTACGACGACCGCTATTACCAGGACACCGAGTACGAGAGCGCTCCGGTCTACGAGGAACGCATCCAGGAGCGCTACGACGACCGGGGCTACGAGCAGCGATACGATGAGCGTTACGACGCCGGATATCGCGAAGCGCCGCCACCGGCATCGGCCGAGGTCGTCGAAGAGGACTACTTCTATCGCTCGCTGGCTCCGCACGGCCGCTGGGTGCAGCACGCCGAGTTCGGCTGGGTGTGGTCGCCCTCAGGCGTTGCCGCTGGATGGCGGCCCTACACGGAAGGCGAGTGGGTGTGGGCGGATGAGTACGGCTGGTACTGGTCGTCGTACGAGCCCTGGGGCTGGGCGACGTACCACTATGGCCGCTGGTACTTCGATCCGTTCTACGGCTGGTCGTGGGTGCCGGGCTATACGTGGGCGCCGGCATGGGTGAGCTGGCGCGTGGGCGGCGGCTACATCGGATGGTCGCCGCTGTGGCCGGACTACTTCGATCATCACCATCATCATCACTGGTGGTACCGCCACCGCCACGATCATGACTGGCACCGCCGTCATCGCGGCCGCGACTGGGATCCGTGGATCTTCACGCGCGATCGCGACTTCACCTCGCCACGCGTAGGCCGGCGCCAGATTCGCGATGCGCGCGAACGCGATCGCATTCGCGATAGCGCGCGAGAGATCCGTGTCGATCGCCGCCGCCCGGAAACGATCGGCCGCGCTCTCGACCGCCGCATCGTCGAGCGCGCAACCGGACGCCCGATCCGCCCCGCCAAGATCGAACGCGCCGACAGGCCGGGAAGGGCGCGCGAAGGACAGCGCGATCGCGTGCAGGTGTTCCGCCCGCAGGTCCGGCAGGCCCGCGACAAGACGCCCGACAAGATCGGGGTGGCCAAGCCGCAATCGCGCGAGGAGCGCGAGCAGCAGCGGCGGGCGTGGGAAACGCTGCGCGGCGACGATCGCGGCCGCGACGGCCGCGCCGGCGAAGACCGCACGCGCGATCGCGACGGCCGCGCCGGCGAGGACCGCACGCGGGATCGCGACGGCCGCGGCGGCGAGGATCGCATGCGGGACGTCGGCGGTGGCGACGAGCGCGGACGCGACGGCCGCGGCGGCGAGGATCGCATGCGGGACGTCCGCGGTGGCGGCGAGCGCGATCGCGACGGCCGCGGCGGTGATGGTCGCATGCAGGACGTCGGCGGCGGCGGCGACCGCGGCCGCACTCCTTCAGGCACCGTCGACGAGCGCGGTCGCGACGAACGGGCGCCGGCGCAGCGGCCGAGCGCGGTGCCGCCCGGCGGCGCGGCAGGGCGACCCGAGGACCGACGCGGTGGGCCTCCGGCCACCGAAGATCGCATTCGCCAGCGCCAGGACTTCGACGACCGCGGTCGCGGCGGCTTTCAGCGTCCCGACGATCGCTTCGATTCGCGGCGCGCGCCCGAGCCGCGCGAGCGCATCGATACGCGCACGCCGTCGACGCGTCAGCCCACGCAGAGGCCGCAGATGGAACGGACGATTCCGCAACCGCGAAGCACGCGGCCCGAGTTCGCTCCGAGCGGGCGCCAGCCCCCCACGCCGCGGCCCGAGCCGCGTCGCCAGTTCGCGCCCAGCCCGCGGCCCTCAGCGCCGCCGCCCGGTGCGCGCGAGATGGACCGGCCGCGGCCGAATGTTCGCGAGACGTCGCGGGAGATCGAGCGCGTGGCGCCGCCGCCGCGCTCGTCCTCGCCGCCGCCGATGCGCGAAGCTCCGCGCTCGTCAGGCGGTTATTCGCCGTCGCGAATGGGCGGCGACGGAGGACCGCGCGGAGGTGGAGGTGCCGGCATGTCGGCGCCGCGTGGCGGTGGTGGAGGAGGCGGCCGCGGCAGCGACCGCGCGCGCTGATCCTCTGCATTGGCCGCCGGCCGCGGCAACCCGGGCGGCTCTCAGTGCTGCCGCTTCCTGCGCGTGCCGGGCACCTGCCGCAGCGCAGGTGCATCGGCGGCGCCCACGCTGCGCCGGCAGAAGCGAACGAGAGTGGCGATGATGCGCTCGGCGGATTCCATCTGTCCCGCCACGGGAGAGAGCGGTCCGACCAGAGCTTCGGCGACGGCGCCGACCAGCGCTGCAGCGCTGAGCTCGACGTCCTGGCGCGGAATCTCGCCGGCGGCCACGGCCTGTCGCAGCAGGCCGGCCATGTGGCGGCAGTAGGTCCGCCGGTACACCAACCGTTCCTCGTCGACGAGTGGATCGACCGGTTCGTAAAGCAGTGCCCATGCCAGGCGCCGGTGGCGCAGCACGCCCCGGGCATGCGCTGCCACTGCCGCTTCCAGACGCTGCATGCAGGTCCCGCCGGTTGCCGCCTGATCCACGGCCGCCAGGTCATGCGCAGCGGCGTGCCGGAACACCTCGACGAACAACTCCGCCTTGGAAGGGAAGTGACGGTACATCGCGCCGGCGGCAACGCCTGCGCGATCGGCGACCGCCTGCACCGACGCTGCCCCATAGCCGCCTTCTTCGAGAAGCTGGCGGGCCGCGTCGATCAGCCGCTCGCGCGTCGCGGTGCGCGCGTTGCCCGCGCCGCTCGCGGAGGAATCACCGGCCGCTGCGCTCTTCTTGCTGCGCCGGCGCGCGGTGGGGCGTCTGGTGCTCACGCTGCACTTCGAGCAGCGGTCTCGAGCGCCGCATGGAGGGTTCGGTGGAAATGGCCGATGGCTGATTCGAAGAGCCCGAACTCGAAAAAATCGTTCGCGCCGGTGGCGAGGCCTCTCTGGATCGCGCAAGCCACTTCGCGATCCTCGGCCGCACCCGCGTCGACGAGCTGGGAGGCGGTGGTGATGCGCTCGGCGGCGTCCGCGTCGTCGGGCGAATGGTCGGTCAGCATGTACGTGACCAGGCGCGTGCTGTCGATGCTCAGCGGCTCCACCGACACCAGGAAGATGCGGCCGGGAAACGTCGCCACCATCGTGTTCGGGAACAGATGATAGACGTAGGTCAGCGTGCCTTCGGCGCTGCGCAGGGGCGGCGCAACCTCGCGCATCCGATGGATCGACTTGTAGGGAAACGCGATGCGGGTGTTGTCGCCGAAGTGCTCGACGACGTTGAGGTTGTCGAATTGCAGCGGGTAGAAGGTCCCGCGATGCGTGGAACGGATGTGATAGCCCTCGAGGAAGCCTTCGACCATGATTTTCCAATTGGCCGCGACGTCGCCTTCGTAGGCGCTGGGGCCGACGCACCGGAAGCGTGACGGGATCAGATCGGTCAGCGAGGCGGCGCTGGCCGCCGAGTCGGGTGCGCCGGCGACGGGCTCGTTCTGCGTCACGAATACGATTCCGGAGGTTTCCACCGTCTTCACCGGCACGAGCCCGCGCACCCCTTTGTCGAGCCCGGGAAAGCCGTGCTCGTGCGGCACGTGGCGCAGATTGCCGCTCAGGCCGTAGGTCCAGCCGTGGTAGCGGCACACGAATGCCTTCTCGCATCCGGCGCCATCGACGAGCTGCGCGCCTCGGTGACGGCACGCGTTGCGGAACGCCTGCACCGAGCCGTCCTCGCCGCGCACGGCGAGGATCGGCGTTCCGGCGGCGCGGCGTGCGACGTAGGACCCGGAAGTTGGCAGCGCCGCCGACGGGCAGAACGCGCTCGGCAGCCGCCGCAGAAGCGCGAGCTCGGCGTCGTAGCGCTGCGCGCTCCGGTAGTTGTCCACCGGCTCGCGCCAGATTGCGCGGCCGAGGTCGGTGGTCCGGTGGTCGATGTGCTCGAGGATGCGGCCGACGACGGTGGGGTCGTCGGCGAGAATGGCCGTGCTCATCGTTCGCTTCTCCGCACGTCCTGGTCGCGGAATGGTGCGGCCGTAGCGTGCCGTTCGCTTCCTGCGCCGCCGGACGGCCGGCGTCCGCAGTGAATCAGGATTCACGCACTAGTGAACCGGGATTCACATGTCAAGGAGCGTCCTCGATGCATCGGCGGCAAGCTGGTATCGTCCGGCGCGAATCCGCCGGACCGGCTGCGACACTCGGAGGGCTACATGACGACCGCTGCGAACACCGTCACCAAAACCGCGACCTGGAACGTGAAGCGACTGTCGGGGTCGCTCGGAGCCGAGATCCGGGGGATCTCGCTGGCCGCGGCGGATGCTTCCGATGCCGAGGCGATCAAGGCGCTGCTGACCGAGCACCTGGTGCTGTTCTTCCCCGATCAGGGACTGACACCCGACCAGCACATCGCGTTCGGCCGCCTGTTCGGCCAGCTCGAATCGCATCCGAACCTGTCGATCGGTGCCGAGCGTCCCGAGTTCTTCGAGCTGCATGCCTACGGCGGCCAGGGCGCGGTGGCCGATGAATGGCACAGCGACCTGTCGTGCCAGGCCCGGCCGTCGCTGATCGCGATCCTGCACATGGTCCGATGTCCCGACGTCGGCGGCGACACGATGTGGACCAACACCTACAAGGCCTACGACGAGCTCTCGGCGCCGATGCGCGAATTCTGCGACGGCCTCTCGGCGCTGCACGACGCGCATCCTCACGGCAAGCCCGAGCAGATGGCGGTGCACCCGGTCGTACGCGTTCACCCCGAGACGGGCAGGAAGGCGCTGTTCGTCAACGAGCACTTCACGCGCCGCATCGTCGAGCTGAGCCATCAGGAGAGCGAGGTGATCCTGGCGTTCCTGACGCGCTGGGTGGCGAGCCCGCGTTTCACGGTGCGTTATCACTGGACGCCGGGAACGATCGCGATGTGGGACAATCGCTGCACGCAGCACCACGTGCTCAACGACTTCGAAGGCGACCGCATCATCCAGCGCGTCACGGTGATGGGCGACGATCCCAAGCCCGCCACGCCTCCTCGATGGAAGCCGTACATCAAGGGGGTCACGGCCGGAAGCCATCGCGACTTCCAGCTGCAGACGTTCCTGAGCAGCGCCCGGAGCGGCGCGCGCGAGAGTTGACGCACGCGACGTCAGCGGCCGGCGCGCGCGGCTGTCAGGCGACGGCACGCGCCGAGGGCGGCGGCGTCAGCAACGGTGGAACTGCAGCTTGGAGCGGTCGATCATGTCGCTCGGGCTGATGCCGAACGTTTCGGCAAGAACGTGATCGGCGTGTGCGAGATCGTAGAAACCTACGATGTGCGCGACGTCGGTGAAGCTCAGGTCCTCGCGCCACAGCATCGCTGCCTTCCACACGGCGATCCAGCGTCGCACCTGCGGCAGGGTGCATCCGATCTGCTTGGCGAACAGCGCCCGCAGGCGCGACTCGGACAATCCCACTTCGGCGGCGAGCGCCGAAACCGCCAGCTCGTCGAGGCGGCGCTCCTCGCACAGCTCGAGCACGCGACGGACCCGCGCGTCGTACTCGGGCGCCGGCGGCGCATCGCCGGCCACGGCGGCAACCACTCGATGAAACAGGTCGATGGCCGCCGAGCAGGCCACCTCGCCGCCGAACGACTGCCGGCAAACCTCGCGAGCCCGCGCGAGCGCCTCCGCATCGATCCGCTGGATGCTGTTGCGTGCGAGCCTCGGAGCCAGAGCGCGGTAGGCGGTGCTGGTGATGCCGGCGTCGATGATGGTCAGGTCGCAGTCGACCGCTTCGATGAACCGGCGGGCCACGTTCGGCGCGACCAGCACCCCCTCATACCGCGCCGGCGGCTTGTCGCCCGCCTCGAGCAGAACGTCGCCGCGGTTGGCGATGATGATGGTTGCCGCCAGGCGCCGGTATGGCCTGGTCCGCCGGTCCACCACCAGCGTCTGCGCCTGTACGAGCAGGCAGCGGTCGAAGAGGTAGGCCCTCATTGCCTGCCCGTGCCAGTGCGAGGAAGGCATGGGCGGCAGACTAACCGCCCGGCGCCGCTGTCGCGAAACGGCGCAATGGAGAGCTTCGCGTTGAGAACGGGCGGGGATAGGATCGGTGCATGAGCCAACATCTAGCCATGCGCTCGGGCAACCCCGCCCTCAGCGCCGACACCTTCCGAGTTCCCCGCGTCGCCGGCGATGCCATGACCGTCGGCGGAACCGTCAACAAGACTGCAATCGCGCTGCTACTGCTGATTGCCACCGCCGCCTACACCTGGAACCTCGGCCGCGCCGGCGACCCGATGGTCAACACCCTGACGATGGTGGGCATCGTCGGCGGATTGATCACGGCGCTGGCAACCGTGTTCAAGAAGGAGTGGGCGCCCGTGACCGCACCCGGCTACGCCTTGCTCGAAGGCCTTGCGCTGGGCGGCATTTCGGTTGCGTTCGAGGCGCGCTATCCCGGCATCGTCAGCCAGGCCATCTTTCTCACCTTCGGGACCCTCGGCGCGCTGCTGATTGCGTATCGTTCGGGGCTCGTTCGGGCCACGGAGAACTTCAAGCTCGGTGTGGTCGCTGCCACCGGAGGGATCGCGCTCGTCTATCTCATCGGGTTCGTGATGAGCTTCTTCGGCACTTCGATCCCTCTCATCCACGGCAGCGGCATGGTAGGCATCGGCTTCAGCCTGGTCGTGGTCGGCATTGCCGCCCTCAACCTCGTGCTGGACTTCGACTTCATCGAGCAGGGCGCCGAGCGCGGCGCACCCAAGTACATGGAGTGGTACGCGGCGTTCGGGCTGCTCGTGACGCTGGTCTGGCTGTACCTCGAGATCCTACGCCTGCTCTCCAAGCTGCAGGAACGGCGCTAGCGCGCGCGGCCGGAGCGGCTCCCGCTTCGCGCACAAGGGCAGCGCACGCGACGCTGGCGCGACGGCCGGCCGCGGCTCCGGCGCACCGCGACGGCCCGCGCCATCTTGCGGAAACCGTCCTGGACCGGCTGCGACACGGGAAGAGACAAAGAAAAACCGGGCAGCCGCGGGGGGGAACGGCTGCCCGGTATCTTTAGGACCGGAGGTCGAAGGGCCTGTGGAGGGGCCGGGCCCGGCGACCTTTTTTCCGGCTCCCTGGACAGTGTGGGGGGAGCACCGTCCAGGAGTCGCCAACGGGCGGAAGAAAAAGGAGGGGAAACTCCCGTTCCGTCGGCTTCGGAAACATTGACGCCCATGGCTACGATTCATTCGAGCACCCGCGGCAGTTTTCCCGACCCGCCGCGACACACATCGGGAGGCGGCACTGCCGTGCGCCGCCCTCCACCGCATCGCGGTACTCTCACCCGCGTCTTCGCGGGCATTCGGGTCACCGCCGCGGCCGCGGCGATGTCGTTATCAGCCCCCGGTCCAGCCACCGTGGAGGCGGCCAATGCGCCTGCGCGCATCGTTTCGCTGGTACCGGCGGTGACCGAGACGCTGTTTGCCATAGGTGCTGGCCCCAGAGTGGTGGGCGTGTCCACCTTCTGCGATTTTCCGGAACAGGTGGTTTCGCTTCCCAGGGTAGGCAGCTTCGTCGCGCCCGTCGCCGAGGCCATCGTCGCGCTTTCGCCCGATCTCGTGATCACGTCCCCGACGCCGGGCAACCAGCCGGCGGTGCGGGCAATCGAGCGCGCGGGTGTCCGCATCGCCGTCGTGCGGAGCGAGGGCGGACTGGCCGAGGCCAAGGCGGCGATTCGCGACGTGGCTTCGGCGGCGGGCGTCGCGGCTGCCGGTGCCGACCTGGTCGCGCACCTGGAGGCGGAGCTCGAGGCGACCTCGGCATCGGTCCAGGGCCTGGCGCGGCCACGGGTTGCGGTGGTCGTTGGCCGCGACCCGCTCGTGCTGGCCGGACCCGAGAGCTATCTCGGCGAGCTGGTCGCCATCGCCGGCGGCACCAACGTCGCCTCCGGCCTCAGGGGGCGCTGGCCGCGCGTGGGACATGAATTCCTGATCGAGAACGCGCCCGAGGTCATCATCGACCTGACCATCGCCATGGCAGGAGAGGGTACGGCGCAATCGGCGCAGTCGGCGTGGAACGATCATCCCGCCATTCCGGCCGTGGCGGCGCAGCGCGTCTACCCCAGCTCCGACCGTGCGACCGGGGACGCCGTCATGCTGCTGCGGCCGGGCCCGCGCCTTGCGCGGGCATGCTCACTGCTGGCGGGCTGGATCCATCCGGCACGCGCGCCGCGCCCGCAGCCGGGCGAGCAGCAATGACGCGGCGGCTGACGCGAGCACGCTGGGTGGCAGGTGTCGGCGCGATGGTCGCGGCGGCCGGGATCGCCGCGGTCTTGGGTGTCATCATCGGCAGCGTGCCGGTCGACTTCGCGGCAGCGTTGGCCGATGCCGGGACGGCCAGGACGATCCTGCTCGACCTGCGCCTGCCGCGCGTGATGCTGGCCGGTCTCGTCGGCGCTGCGCTGGCCGTCTCCGGCGCAGCGCTCCAGCCGGCGCTGCGCAACCCGCTGGCCAGCCCCGAAATCATCGGCGTTTCCGGCGGTGCCGCGCTGGCGGCGGTGGCCGCGCTGGCGCTGCTGCCCGCGGCCACGCTGACGCAGAACATCGTTCCGCTGATCTCGTTCGTCGGGGCCGCGGCCTCCATGCTGCTCGTCTACCAGCTCGCGCACGTTCGCGGCCGGCTCGACCCGTACGCGCAGGTTCTGATCGGCGTCATCTTCAATACGTTCGCCGCTGCGCTGATCCTGCTCATTCACGCGCTCGTGGACCTGAACCGCTCCCACTCCATCGTCTTCTGGATGATGGGCGGCATTGCCATCGAGCCGTATCCGGTGATCGCGCTGGTGGCGGTGGTGGTCGCGCTGGCGGCTGCGGCGCTCGCCGCCGACGCGCACTCCCTGAACCTGCTCTCGCTCGGCGACGACACGGCGCGCAATCTCGGCGTTGCGACGGACGCGGTGCGCAGGCGGGTGTTCGTGGCGTCCTCGCTGCTGGTGGGCGCGGTGGTTGCGCTGTGCGGGATCATCACGTTTGCCGGCCTGGTCGTGCCGCACGTCCTGCGGCGCATGCTCGGCAGCGACAACCGGCTGCTGATCCCCGCCTCGTTCTTCGGCGGGGCGGCGTTCCTGATCGCCTGCGATGCGCTGGCACGCTGGGTGAGCGCGCCCGCCGAGCTGCCCGTCGGTGCCATCACCGCGCTGACGGGGGCACCATTTTTCGTTTATCTGCTGCGACGCCGACCGTGGCGGGACGAATCGCTGTGAGCACCTACCGCCCCGCCCGCGCGAGCAACGTCTACGTGCTCGTCCCGCCGTCTTCCGCCTTCCGCCGAGCGGTGCCGGCGTCGGGGTCGGCGTCGGCGTCGGCGTCGGCGGGCCGACGTCAGGTCCACGTGCGTTCGCGCCGAGGTGCTCGATGACGACGGCGCTGGAGATGGCCGGCGTCAGCTTCGCCTATCCCGGCGGCGGGGCGCGAATCGCGGACATCGACGTCACCGTCCGCGTCGGCGGCACGCTGGCGATCGTGGGGCCGAACGGCTCCGGAAAGACGACGATGCTTCGGCTCGCCAGCGGCGCGCTCTCGCCGAGCAGCGGCCGAGTCCGCGTCTGCGGCGATCTGGACCCGGCAAGGGCGCCCGGCCGCGAGCTCGCACGCCGCGTCGCCGTCGTCGCGGCCCATACTCTTGCCGGCTTTCCCTACTCCGCCGAAGAAGTCGTGCTAATGGGCCGCGCCCCGCACGTCGAGGGGTTTCGCCTGGAGTCGCAGGAGGATCTGCGCATCGCGCACGCTTCGATGGAGGCGATGGACGTCTCGCACCTGGCGCAGCGCGACTTCGACAGTCTCTCGAGCGGCGAGAAGCAGAGGGTCGCCGTAGCGCGGGCGCTGGCGCAGCAGCCCCAGCTTCTTCTGCTGGACGAGCCGGCTGCATTCCTCGACATCAAGCATCAGGTGCAGCTCTACGACCTTCTCTGGCGCAGATGCCGCGAAGGATCGCTCACCGTGGTCTCGGTGCTCCACGACCTCAATCTTGCGGCCCTGTACTTCGAGTCGGTGGCGATGCTGCACGGCGGCCGAATCTTCGCGCAGGGAGCGCCGGGCGATGTCATCACCTACGCGAACGTGAAAGAGGTGTTCGAAACCGACGTGTACGTCGACCGCAACCACCTGACGGGGCATCTGAACGTCCTGCCCCTGCCGCTGGGCGTGGTGGCCTCGCCGAAGGGCCCGTGACGGTCTTTGCACAGACCCTTCGGAATTGACTTGCCGTAGGCGGGGTGTTACCCGAAAGTACTCGTAATCCAAAGGGTTTTGATGCAGTTCGATTACATAAACATCCCGATCTTTCTGGGATTGGGAGCCTTCCTGTGTGCCCTGATGATGGGGCTGGGCGCGCTCCTGCGACCTGCCAACCCCGAGCGCGCCAAGACGACCACCTACGAGTGCGGTGAAGTCGTCGAAGGCAACTCCTGGATCAACTTCAACATCCGCTTCTACGTCGTCGCACTCGTCTTCGTCATCTTCGACGTCGAGGTGGCGTTCGTCTACCCCGTCGTCGCGGTCTTCAAGCAGTGGGTTGCAGACGGGCGCGGACTCGTCGCTCTGACGGAAATTGCTCTCTTCATTGCCATCCTGGTTTGTGGTCTCGTCTACGTTTGGCGCAAAGGCGATCTGCAGTGGGTGAAGAAGGTAGCCGCCGCTCGCGCCCCGCAGGCTCCGCCGCCGACCGCGCCGGGAGGAAGAGTCTATGTCACTGATTAACAGCGTCCCGGAGATGGTGCTGACCACCAAGCTGGATCAGCTCCTGAACTGGACGCGCAAATCCTCGCTCTGGTACATGCTGTTCGGCCTTGCCTGCTGCGCGATCGAGATGATGCAGACGGGCGGGCCGCGCTCCGACCTCGATCGATTCGGCATGGCGCCGCGCGCCACTCCGCGCGTGTCGGATCTGATGATCGTGGCCGGCACGCTCACGCTCAAGATGGCGCTTCGCACCAAGGTGCTCTACGAGCAGATGCCCGACCCGAAGTACGTGCTGTCGATGGGAAGCTGCGCCAACTGCGGCGGCCTGTTCCAGCTCGCCTACTCGGTGTGCGACGGCGTCGACAAGATCATTCCGGTCGACGTCTACGTGCCAGGCTGTCCGCCGCGGCCGGAGGCGCTGACCGAGGGCCTGCTGCTGCTCCAGCAGAAGATGATGCAGGAGCGCTGGCTGGTGAAGGCGGACCGAAGCGCGGACGCAGCCTGAGACGAAGCGATCGAACACCAGGCGCCGATGGACATTCAAGCGATTCAAAAGCTGCTGCATGACCGGTTCGGCGCAGTGGTCGGGCACGTGGCCAGCGCCCGGCTGTTCGATTACATCGAGGTCGCACCGGACAGGATCGACGACGTCGCGTACTACGTTGCCACCGAGCCGGCGCTTCTCTTCGATTCGCTCAGCAACCTGTCGGCCTGCGATTACCCGCAGCGCGGCAAGATCCAGATCGTCTACGACCTCTACTCCTATACTCACGACCATACGCTGGTGCTGAAGGTCGACGCCGACCGTGCCAACCCGCGCGTGGCCACGGTCGAGCGCGTCTGGCCGGCGGCCAACTGGCACGAGCGCGAGGCGTACGACCTTCTCGGCGTCGTCTTCACCGGCCACAGCGATCTTCGCCGAATCCTGCTTCCGGACGACTGGGTCGGCCACCCGCTGCGCAAGGACTACGTGGAGGCGCCCGACTACCACGGCATCTCCACGATCCGCGAAAGCGTCCTCAACGTTCCGGGGCGCAACTAAGGAGCCGGTGCGATGTCGGTCGAGGTAGAATTCGCCGAGGGCGGCGAGGCATTCGGCACCGAAGAGATGACCCTGAACATGGGCCCGCAGCACCCGAGCACGCACGGGGTGCTGCGCTTCATCGTCAAGGCCGACGGCGAAGTGATGCGCGCGGCGGTGCCCGACATCGGCTACCTGCACCGCAGCATCGAGAAGATCGCCGAGAAGGTCGGCTGGCACGGCTTCATGCCCTACACCGACCGCGTCGACTACGTCGCCGCGATGACGACCAACCAGGCGTGGGCGATGGCCGGCGAGGCGCTCGGCGGCATCACCGTCCCGCGCCGCGGCGAGTATTGCCGCGTGATCGCGTGCGAGCTCGGCCGCATCTGCTCGCATCTGCTGGCCGTCGGCGCGATGGGCATGGACATCGGCGCCATCACGCCGTTCACGCACGCCATCCGCGAGCGCGAGCTGATCAACGACCTCCTCGAGGAGCTCTGCGGGTCGCGCCTGACGTTCAACTACATGCGCATCGGCGGCGTGGCCTGGGACCTGCCGCCCGGCTACGCGACGCGCGTTCGCCGCTTCCTCGACCACTTCGAGCCGATCGTCGACGAGTTCGACGACCTGCTCTCGAACAACAAGATCTACGTCGAGCGCCTCGCGAACGTCGCCGTGGTCTCGCGCGAGATGGCCATCGCCTACAACCTGGTCGGGCCCAACCTGCGCGCCAGCGGCGTGCGCTACGACCTGCGCAAGAACAGGCCCTACAGCGTGTACTCGGATTTCGAGTTCGACGTGCCGGTGGGCGAGGGAAAGTACGGAACGGTCGGCGACTGCTGGGACCGGTACGCCGTGCGCATCGAGGAGATGCGCCAGAGCGCGCGCATCCTGCGCCAGGCCATCGAGGGCATTCCCGAGGGGCCCGTGATCGCCAAGGTCCCGCGCAACTTCAAGCCTGCTCCGGGCGAGTTCCATTCGCGCGTGGAGACCGCGCGCGGCGATCAGAGCTGGTATGTGGTCTCCGACGGCTCGGAGTATCCCTACCGGGTGCACATCCGCACCGGGTCGTTCTCGGCCATGTCCATCGTCGATGCGCTCTCGCGCGGTCTCATGATCGCCGACCTCATCGCCGTGATCGCCAGCTTCGACATCGTCGCGCCCGAGGTGGACCGGTAATGCAGGCGTTTCTCGACAGCATCGCTGCCGGAATGGAAGGCATTCCGCACTGGCTGGTCTACGCCGTCGGCGCGATCACGTTCGGTGCGATCGTGGTGTTCGGCTTCATCCTTCCGGTGGCGGGCGTGACGAGCTGGGTGGAACGGCGAGTCTGGGCACGGATCCAGTCTCGCATCGGCCCCAACCGCGTCGGGCCCGGGGGCTTCCTGCAGTGGCTCGCGGACGGGCTGAAGAACCTGCTCAAAGAGGACGTGATTCCCGACGCGGTCGATCAGCCGCTGTTCCGCCTTGCGCCGTACGTGGTGGTGGCGGGATTCGTGGGCGCCTTCGTGGCGCTGCCGTTTGCCGGCTCGTTGATCATCGCCGACCTCAACATCGGCATCCTCTACGTCACGGCGGTGACGTCGCTGGTGGTGGTCGGCATCCTCATGGCCGGCTGGTCGTCGAACAACAAGTGGTCGATGCTCGGCGGCATCCGCTCGGCCACGCAGATCATCTGCTACGAGATCCCCGTCGGGCTGTCGATCTTTCCGGTCGTGCTGCTGTCGGGCACGCTGTCGATGCAGGGAATCATCGCCTCGCAGGGCTGGGCTCCGCACCAGTGGCACATGTTCCACAGCCCGTTCCTGTTCGGCGCGTTCCTGATGTTCTTCGTGGGCGCGCTGGCCGAAGGAAACCGGACCCCGTTCGATCTTCCCGAAGCCGAATCCGAGCTCGTCGCCGGCTTTGCCACCGAGTACAGCGGAATGCGATCGCTGCTGTTCTTCCTGGCGGAGTGGGGCAACCTCTACGTGATCGGTGCGCTGGTGACGACGCTCTTCATGGGCGGCTGGCAGGTGCCGGCTTTTACCGACGACGCCGTGCTGCTGACGGTCGCGCAGTTCGGCACGTTCTTCCTCAAAGCCTATTTATGGGTGTTCGTGGCGATGTGGATCCGCGCAACCCTGCCGCGCGTGCGCATCGACCAGCTGATGTCGCTGTGCTGGAAGTACATGGTGCCCATCGGGCTGGTCAACGTCATCGGCACCGCCGTCCTGATGGTAGCCATCCCCGAGGGCAGCGACGTCCTGCGCTGGGCCATGGTGGCCGTGGCGCTCTTCGTTCTCGTCAAGTTCGCTCTTCGCGTGCGCTATCACCTGCGCCGCGCCAATTACGGTCGCATGGGACTCGGAGCGGCCAGAGCCTGATATGGGTTACGTCGGAAACATCATGACGACCATGTCCACGATCTTCGAGGGCATGGCCGTGACGTTCTCGCACTTCTTCCGCACGCCGTACACGATCCAGTACCCGGATCGCATGCCGGTGCGCATCCAGGACACGCTGCCGTACCGCTACCGCGGGTTCCTGGAGGTCGACCTCGAGATCTGCACCGGCTGCCTTGCCTGCGAGCGCGCCTGCCCGATCGACTGCATCTACATCGAGGCCCGCAAGGACAAAGAAACCAAGCAGATGATCCTGGAGCGCTTCGACATCGACCTGGCCAAGTGCATGTACTGCGGCCTGTGCTCGGAGCCGTGCCCGACCGGATCCATCCATCATACGCGCGAGTTCGAAGGCGCCGACTTCTCGCTCGAGTCCATGGTGCGCCGCTACGTCAAGGTCCCGGTGCCGGCGTACAAGCCCAAGAAGAGCGGCGAGGACGATCCGGCCATCGTGCCAATCCTGGAGCGCGGCATGCGCTACGTGAACGAATTCGCCACGGCCGACTCGCCCGGCTCCAAGGTCGTCACGCCCGAGGAGGTCGAGCGCTGATGGATGCGGCCGCAGCCCCTGCGATGACTCCGGCCGATGCGATCTTCTACGCGGTGGCCGTGGTCGCGCTGATCGGCGGCCTCGGCGTGGCGCTGTCCAAGCACATCATCTACTCGGCGCTCTCGCTCATGATCTCGCTGATGGGCGTGGCCGGGCTGTTCCTGACCTTGTCGGCCGACTTCGTGGCCGGCGTCCAGCTTCTCGTCTACGTCGGCGGAGTCCTGGTGCTCACCCTGTTCGCGGTCATGCTGACCCAGGGCATCCAGGACGTGGCCGTCTCCAATCGCGGCGTGGGCCGGTTGGCGGGCGGGGCGATCACGCTGGCGGTGTTCATCGTGATGGCACGCGCCGTGACGGCGGCAACGTGGGCAACGGCCAAGGAGCCGCTGCCGCCGGTGTACTCGACCAACGCGGTGGGGGACCTGCTGCTCGGCAAGTACGTGCTGCCCTTCGAGGTGGCGTCGATCGTGCTGCTGGCAGTGCTGGTCGGAGCCGTCGTGCTGACACGGAAAGAGACTGTGGAATAGAACGGAGTCACGTCTTGCATTCGGGCATTCTGTGCTCGAAGCGGGTGGGCAACGTCGCTGAAAGTATGGGGTCACGTCGTGCAGCGCGCCCGCCGGCGCCAGGCACGACCGGACTGCGTCACAAGAGGGGACTTCGGACAAGATGGCTCCGGTCGGATTGCAGCACTATCTCCTCGTGAGCCTGGCCCTGTTCAGTCTGGGCCTGTTCTGCGTGCTCACCCGCCGCAACGCCATCGGCGTGCTGATGGGCATCGAGCTGATCCTGAACGCCGCCGCGATCAACTACGTTGCCGTCTCGCGCTACGGCGCGGGCAGCTTCGACGGCGACGTCTACGCCATCTTCATCATCATGCTGGCGGCGGCCGAGTCCGCCATCGGCCTGGCCGTCGTGCTCGGAATCTATCGCCGCATCCGCGGCGTGGACGTCTCGCGCATGACCGAGCTGCAGGGCTGAGCGGGGCAGGGCAGGGACATGGTCGAGCACGCCATCGATACCATCGCCGTCTCCAGCTCGCTGCGCTGGATCTGCCTGCTGCCGGCCATCGGCGCCGCGATCAACCTGATCTTCGGCCTGCGCATCCAGCGCTCGGTCGGGCGCCTGGCCGTGGCCGCGCTCGGAAGCGGCATGTCGATCGCGGCCTTCGTCGTGGTCGTCATGAACTTCCTGACGCTGCGCTCGATGCCGCCCGAGAGCCGCCTGCTCACGGACCACCTCTTCACGTGGATCGACATCGGCACGCTCGACGTCTCCATCGCGTATCAGTTCGACCCGCTTTCGGCGGTCATGTGCCTGGTGGTGACGGGCATCGGCAGCCTCATCCACATCTACTCCTACGGCTACATGGACCACGAGCCGGCGCTATGGCGGTTCTTCGGCCTGCTCAACCTCTTCATGTTCTCGATGCTGACGCTGGTGCTCGGCGAGAACGTGCTCCTGATGTTCGTGGGCTGGGAGGGCGTGGGCCTCTGCTCGTGGGGCCTGATCGGTTTCTGGCACTCCGACCACAACAACACGACGGCCGCCAACAAGGCGTTCCTGGTCAACCGCGTCGGCGATTTCGCGTTCATCTGCGGCACCTTCATCGTGTTCTGGACGCTGGTGGCCGAGGGGCACGGCACCCTCGTGTTTCGGGAGATGGCCGGCGTCGTCCAGCACCTGGACGGCCATTCACTGTGGGGCATTCCGGTCGCGACGCTGGCGACGCTGCTGCTCTTCATCGGCGCGACCGGCAAGTCGGCGCAGATCCCGCTCTACGTCTGGCTGCCCGATGCCATGGCAGGCCCGACGCCGGTCTCGGCGCTCATCCACGCGGCCACGATGGTCACCGCCGGCGTCTACATGATCGGCCGCCTGAACTTCCTGTTCTCGATGGCGCCCGACACGCTCCAGGTCATCGCCTTCGTCGGCGCGGCCACGGCGCTGTTCGCGGCCTCGATCGGCCTGACCCAGTTCGACATCAAGAAGGTGCTCGCCTACTCGACGGTCTCCCAGCTCGGCTACATGTTCCTGGCGATGGGCGTCGGCGCGTACGCCGCCGGCATCTTCCACCTCGTCACGCACGCGTTTTTCAAGGCCTGCCTCTTCCTCGGCTCCGGCTCCGTCATCCACGCCATGCACCACGAGCAGGACATGCGGCGCATGGGCGGCCTGCGCCGCTACATGCCGGTGACGTTCTGGACGTTCTTCATCTCGACCCTGGCCATCGCCGGCATTCCGCCGCTGGCCGGCTTCTTCTCCAAGGACGAGATCCTGTGGAAGGCGTTCCTGTCCAACCCGGTGCTGTGGGGCATCG
Source organism: Candidatus Limnocylindrales bacterium (assembly GCA_035626395.1). Lineage (NCBI taxonomy): Bacteria > Bacillati > Chloroflexota > Candidatus Limnocylindria > Candidatus Limnocylindrales > Candidatus Limnocylindrales bacterium. The sequence goes on from DASPNR010000031.1 coordinate 407,232, forward strand.
GCGCCTGCGCCGCGTTCATGACGGCCTTCTACATGTTCCGCCAGGTCTTCATGACGTTCTTCGGCGAGTGCCGCGCCGATCATCACACCGTCGAGCACCTGCACGAGTCGGCGGCGCCGATGACGATGCCGCTGGTCGTCCTGGCCTTTGGCGCCATCACCGTAGGCTGGCTCGGCATTCCGCATGCGCTCGGCGGCAACAATCTGTTCGAGCAGTGGCTCGAGCCCGTGTTCGCGGCCTCGCACGTCGAGGCGCAGGGCCAGGGTGGTGCGCATGCGACCGCCGCGGCGCACGGCGAGGGCGCCCACGGCGCCGCGGCGCACGGGGAGGCCGCGCACGCCAAGGCTGCTCCTCCCGACTCCCACGGCAAGGGCGGCACCCACGGCGACCCTGCGCACGGCGAAGCGACTCACGGCGAAGGCGTCGTCGGCGGCGAGCATCACGACCTGACGACCGAGTACCTGCTGATGGGCGTGTCGATCGCGCTGGCGTCCACCGGCATCTTCCTGGCTTACCTCATGTACGGCGCGCGCCGCCTGAATCCCGACAGCTTCGCGCGAGTCGGCGGCGGGCTCCCCTACAGGCTCAGCTACAACAAGTATTACGTCGACGAGGTCTATCACGCGCTCTTCGTGCGCGGCGCCATCAACCTGTCGCGCGGTCTGGCATGGTTCGACGCCAAGGTGGTCGACGGCATCGTCAACCTCACCGCGACGATCACCCACGCGGCGTCGGCCTTCAACGGCGCGTTCGACAAATACGTCGTCGACGGCCTGGTGAACTTCACCGCCAGCACCTTCGACCGCGCCGGCGGCGCGCTGCGCCTGGTGCAGACAGGCAGCATCAACGCCTACCTCTACGTCATCCTGATCGGCGTCACCCTTACGCTCTTGGCCAACGCCTGGTAGCCGCGCGAAGCAGGCAGGACAGCAAACATGGACCATCTCCTCTCCTTGATGACCTTCATTCCGCTGCTGGGAATGTTCGTCGTGCTCGCCCTGCCGCGCGACAATCACCAGCTCATCCGCGTCACCGCGCTGGCGTTCACGATCCCGAGCTTCCTGCTCGGCATCTGGCTCTACCAGAACTTCGACCGCTCGCTCGTGACGATGCAGTTCGTCGAGCGTTTCCAGTGGATCCCGTCGTTCAACATCCAGTACATCATGGGCGTCGATGGCCTCTCGGTGACGATGCTGCTGCTCACCGCGCTGCTGTGCCCGATCTGCGTGCTGGCGGCGTGGGACATCGACAAGGGCGTCAAAGGTTTCTTCGCTCTCTTCCTGCTGCTCGAGACCGGCATGATGGGCGTGTTCGCCGCCCTCGACTTCTTCCTCTTCTTCATCTTCTGGGAGGTCATGCTGCTGCCGATGTATTTCCTCATCGGCATCTGGGGCGGCCCGCGCCGCGAGTACGCGGCCATCAAGTTCTTCCTCTACACGCTCGTGGGCTCGGTGCTGATGCTGGTGGCCATGCTGGCCCTGTACTTCACCAATGACCCGCACACGTTCGACATGATGGTGCTGATGGACAAGGCGCCTACCTACAGCCGGGCGCTGCAGTCATGGGCGTGGATCGCACTGTTCATCGGCTTCGCCATCAAGATTCCGGCGTTCCCGTTCCATACCTGGCTGCCCGACGCGCACGTGGAGGCGCCGACGTCGATCTCGGTCATCCTGGCCGGAGTGCTCCTGAAGATGGGCACCTACGGCATCCTTCGCATCTGCTTCCCGATCTTCCCGCTGGCCACGCAGGACTACGCGTTCTGGGCGCTGGCCGCGCTCGGCACCTGGAACATCGTCTACGGGGCCCTGTGCGCCATGGCGCAGGAGGACATGAAGAAGCTGGTGGCCTACTCCTCCATCTCGCACATGGGCTACGTCATGCTGGGCATGGCCACGCTGACGCCGCAGGGAATCAACGGCGCCGTGCTGCAGATGTTCAACCACGGCACCGTCACGGCCATGCTCTTCCTCATCGTGGGCGTGGTCTACGACCGCGCCCACCACCGGCGCATCGACGGCTTCGGCGGCCTGGCCTCGGTGATGCCGGTGTACACCGGCATCATGACCATCGCCTTCTTCGCCGCGCTGGGGCTGCCCGGTCTGTCGGCGTTCATCTCCGAAGTCCTGGTCCTGCTCGGGGCGTGGCAGTACAACCAGGCGCTCACCGTGGTCGCCGCTTCGGCGGTGGTGCTGACGGCGGCCTACATGCTGTGGATGCTCCAGCGCGTCTGGCTTGGCCCCGTCAACGAGAAGTACGCCGACCTGCCCGACGTCAACATGCGCGAGAAGGTGATGTTGGTGCCGCTGGCGATCATCGTCATGATCCTCGGCGTCTACCCGCACGCCGTCCTCGACCTGATGAACCCGACGCTGGTCGCGCTCAACGGCATCGTGCGCGACGCCACTCCCGCCGTCGCCTTGCTGCAGTAAGGACGGCCGATGGACCTGAGCAACGTCGAGTCGCTGCGCTACCACTGGCCCGAGCTGATCCTGGGTGGCGGCAGCATTCTGATCCTGCTGCTCGAGGTGACCACCAGGCTGCGCGAGCGCCTCGGCGAGATCGCGCTGCTGATCGCGGCGCTGGCACTGTTCGCCGTCGGCTACACGGCGGGCTCCGATCAGGGGTATCTGTTCAACAAGATGGTCGTCCTCGACGGCTTCGCGTTGTTCTTCAAGATCGTGCTCGGCCTGGCCGCCATCGGCGCGATCTGGATGTCGACCGGCTCGCGCGAGCTCCAGGGCGAGCACCCCGGGGAGTACTATTCGATCCTGCTGGCCAGCACCCTCGGCATGTACTACATGGCCTCGAGCACGAACCTCCTGATGGCGTATCTCGCCCTCGAGTTCGTCAGCCTGACCTCCTACATCCTGGCTGGCTTCCTGCGGCACAAGCCGCGCGGCTCGGAGGCCTCCCTCAAGTATCTGATCTACGGCGGCGTCTCCTCGGGCGCGATGGTCTACGGCCTGAGCCTCATCTACGGCCTGACCGGCTCGCTCGACTTCATCGAGGTTGGCCGCAGCCTCGGCACGCTCATCCAGACGCCCGGCAACGGCGCCATCATCTTCATCGCGCTGGTGCTGTCGCTGGTCGGCTTCGGCTACAAGATCGCGATGGTGCCGTTCCATCAGTGGAGCCCGGACGTCTACGAGGGCGCGCCGCTTCCGATCACGGCGTTTCTCGCCGTCGGCTCCAAGGCCGCGGGGCTGGCGCTGCTGATCCGCTTCTTCTACCCAGGCCTCAGCCATGCCGGCGGCGACGGAACCTGGGTGCCGATTGCCGGCGTCGACTGGCCCTCGCTCATGGTCGTGGCGGCGATGGTGACGATGACCGTCGGCAACCTGACGGCGCTTCGTCAGGACAACGTCAAGCGGCTGCTCGCGTACTCCTCCATCGCGCACGCCGGCTACCTGCTGATGGGCTTCGTCGCGCTCTCGGACACCGGGCTGCGCGCGATGCTGTTCTACACGGTCGTCTACTACCTCATGAACCTCGGTGCTTTCGCCGTGCTGATGACGGTGATGAACGGCTCAGGCGGTCGTGAGGACATGGGCGCATTTCGAGGGCTTGCGTGGCGCGGCGGCGCGCTGCCGGCGGCGGCGATGCTGATCTTCTGCTTCTCGCTGGCCGGGTTGCCGCCGTTCGCAGGGTTCGTCGGGAAGATGTACCTGTTCGCGGCGGTCGTCGAGAAGCAGATGTGGCTGCTGGCACTGGTGGCGGCGGCCAACAGCGTGGTCGGGCTCTACTATTACGCGCGCATCGTCAAGGCTATGTATCTGGAGGCGCCGGTCGATGGCGACCCGGTGATCGTCATGGATGCGAGCAATGCGGTGCTGGTGGGCATGATGGTGCTCGGCACCATCATCTTCGGGCTGTACTGGACGCCGGTGGTATCGTTCGCGGACCGCTCGCTCGTCTTTTTCGGCAGCTGAAGCGACAACCGATCTACGAGGTGCAGGCATGAATGTTCTTGTCCGTGGAGTGTTCGCTGCGGCGCTGGTCGGGTTGTTCCTGCTTCCTTTCGTTCTGCCGGGATGCGGTCCGGGTGGCGGCGACCCGGACCTCGGGACGGCCGATTTCTTCCTGCAGAACGACGGCACCAAAACCATCACGGAGCTCACGTTCACCGTGAACCCTCCGGCCGGCGTGGAGTTCGAGCGCCCCAACGGCCTCTGCGAAGGGCCTGCCGGTGAAGCCGCCAGCTTCGGCATCGCGCCGGCTGCAGCAGCCGTGCACGGCATGCCGACGGCCGCGCTTCCCGCTGCGACGGCTGCGTCCACCAGCACGACGATGCCCGGGACCGGCGCCGGCGGCACCTGCGACCACAACGGCGTGCGTGAGGGCTTCGAGGAGTGCGACGACGGCGACCTCGACAACACGGATGCCTGCACCACCGACTGCGAGGTGCAGTGCGCGGGCGGCGCGCCCGACACGCGCGTCGATGCGGGCGAGGAATGCGACGACGGAAACGCCGTCGATGGTGACGACTGCAGCAACGAGTGCCAGAAGAAGTCTTTGATCGCCGCGTCGGTGTCCTCCACCGGAATCCTGACCGTCACCATCATCGATCGCGCGGGCATCGATACGGACGACGACGAGCCGATCGTTCGCTGCTCCTACGAGGGCGACGGCGCCGACATGATCATCGACATCGAGAGCTGCGTCACCAGGCAGAACGGCGTCTGCAATGCCAGCGTCATCGCCGATCTGACGATCTCCATCGACACGACGACCACCACCACCGAGGAGGCCGAATGCGGCAATGGGGACGTCGAGGAAGACGAGGAATGCGACGAAGGCGAGGACAATAGCGACAACGGCCCATGCACGGAGGATTGCCAGGACGCCGCCTGTGGCGATGATCTGGCCTGCACCGAAACCGGATGCACGACTGGTCCGGCCAACGGCAGGGAGGAATGCGACGGCGACGACGATTCCGCCTGCGAAGGCCAATGCCAGTCGGATTGCTCCTGTCCCTGACCGGCGCCGCCGGGCAAACGGCGCCGCAGCGATGGACCTGGGCCTGCCCGGCACGTAAGACCTCGGCGCCGCAATCGCGCCCGGTGCGATGGCAGGGGGAGGGCAATGTCCGAATCACGGCGTCGATGGCGCGCGCAGACGATGGCGGCGGTCCTGTGCTTCACCGCGATCTGCCGTGTGGGGCATGCGTCGCAGGCCCTCGAGGTTCCTTGCGCGACCGCGCAAAGTCCTGATCCGTTGCCGCTGGCGGTCAGCGCCGCCGAGCTCGCCGCCGCTCGGCGCGTGGTACCGCGCGAAACCGGCTTCGACATCGTCGTCACGGCGGGAGCCGCGCTTTCCGCCAACGCGGCGGCGATGGCGGCGTTCGAGCGCGCGGTGCAGCAATGGGAGGCGCTCTTTACCGATCCCATCAGCGTCAACATCAACGCCAACCTCGCCAATCTCCAGAGCGCGAACACGATTGGCACGACCGCCGCCGTCAAGCTGCAGACCGCATACGACGGCATGCGCAACGCTCTTGTCGGCGACGCAGCCGACGAGTCCGACGATTCCATCGTGGCGTCGCTGCCCACGTCGGCGCAGTTCGGCTACCTGATGCCCAGCGGCTTCACGCGCGCGAACGTATTCGGGACCAAGGCCAACCTGAAGGCCCTCGGCTTCGCCGGGCTGGACGGCAGCTTCGGCGCCAGCGACGGCACCATCACGCTCAACAGCCAGTTCTCGTTCGACTACGACAATTCCAACGGCGTCAGCGCCGGCACGCTCGACTTCGAGACCGTGGTCGCGCACGAGATCGGGCATCTGCTCGGCTTCTCCTCTTGCGTCGACACCATCGACAATCTTGTCGAGAGCGGGAGCAGCGGTGCGGCGGTCGATATCGGAACGCTCGATCTCCTGCGGTTCCGCCGGGCCGCGCCGGACAATCCGGCCACGGCGGCGCAATTCACCACTTTTCCTCGCAGCATGACCTACGGGACCGACGACATCACCGACGACATCGACGGCGAAGCCCGCATGTCCACCGGCGCCTTTCACGGCGACGGCCGTCAGGCGAGCCACTGGAAGGACGACTCGCTGACCGGCTCGCACATCGGCCTGATGGATCCGACGCTGGGCAGCGGGCAGGTGTTCACCATCACCGCCAGCGACGTGCGCGCGCTCGATCTCATTGGCTACGAGACGGCTCCCTGTGGCGACGGCAATGTCGATGCGGGCGAGGACTGCGACGACGGCAACCGGCAGGACGGTGACTGCTGCTCGTCGGGCTGCTTCTACGAGAGCGCCGGCGCCGCCTGCGCCAGCGACGGCAACGTCTGCACGGACGATACCTGCGACGGCGCCGGGAGTTGCACGCACGCCGCCAACGCCGCCTCGTGCGAGGACGGCATCTTCTGCAACGGTCCCGACGTCTGCAGCGGCGGCATATGCACGCACGCCGGCGATCCGTGCAGCGGCGGCGGCGAGTGCAACGACATCTGCAACGAGGCCGCCTCCAACTGCCAAGAGCCCGCCGGCACACCATGCGCCAGCGACGGTAACGTCTGCACGGCCGACGTCTGCGGGTCCGGCTCGTGCACTCATGTCGCCGCTGCGGGTCCGTGCGATGACGGGCTCTTCTGCAACGGCACCGACGCCTGCAGCGGCGGAGCCTGCTCGGTGCACAGCGGCGACCCCTGCACGACCGGCGGCGAGTGCTCGGCGGCCTGCAACGAGGACGCCAATGCCTGCGGCGACAGCAATGGGGCCGCCTGCAGTGATGACGGCAACCCGTGCACCAGCGACGTGTGCAGCGGCAATGTGTGCACGCATCCGCCGACCTCCGCGGCGTGCGACGACGGCGTCTTCTGCAATGGCGCCGACTCGTGCAGCGGCGGCACCTGCACCGTGCATTCCGGCGATCCGTGCGTGGGGGGCGGCGAATGCGCCAACGTCTGCAGCGAGAGCGCCGACGCCTGCAGCGCGCCGGCCTCGACTCCATGCACCGACGACGGCGACGTCTGCACCATCGACGCCTGCGACGGCGACGGCTCGTGCTCGCACGTCTTCGACGGCAGTCTCGATCCCGCCTGCGACGCCTGTCCGCCCTCGCCCGAAGCCGGATGCCGCGTCAGCAGCCGCGCAAGCCTCGTCATCGGCAATAGCGACATCGACGGCGCCGACTCGCTGTCGTGGAAGTGGCTGGCCGGCCAGGCGACGACGCAAGAGGAGCTCGGGGCCCCCGATTCCGACACGGTCTACCGGCTGTGCGTCTACGTCGGCGACGGCGTTGCCGCGTCGCTCGCGGCCGAGCTGGCCGTCGACCATCCCACCGGATGGACGAGCAAGTCGCCCAAGGGCTGGAGCTACATGGAACAGACCGGAAGCCAGTCCGGTGTGAGCGGCATCAGGCTGGGCGCCGGTCCGGATGGCCGCGCCAAGCAGCAGTGGAAGGCGCGCGGCGAGCAGACCGTGCTTCCCGAGCCGGTCGACGAACAGCGGTATTTCCACCCGTCCGCAGTGGTCGTCGTGCAGGCGAGACACAGCCTGGGCCAGTGCTGGACGAGCGCGTTCGCGGCCGCCGCCATGAAGCTGAACCTGCCGCCCAAGGTCAAGGCTTCTTCAGAGCTGTGCGGCGACCACACCGCGATCGGTCTGGAGCAGTGTGACGGCAGCGACGACGAGGCCTGCCCTGGGGAATGCGACGCCGACTGCTCCTGCCTGCCCTGAGCACGTTCCCGTCGGTGCACCGCCGAGGACGTCGCTGCTCGGGCGCAGCCGCGAGCGGCAGAGAAGTGTTCCCAGGGCCGCTAGTCGACGGCGACGATCTCGATCCCGTAGCCAGTCACCGTGGAGACGAGCTCCAGGAATGCCTCGAAGGTCACGGGCTTGGAGATGAACGAGCTGCCGCCGAGCTCGTAGGTTTGATGGACGTCTTCCTCCACCTGCGACGTGGTCAGGACGAAGACGGGGATGTTGCGGAGGTCTTCATCCGCCTTGATGGCGGCCAGGCACTCGCGGCCATCCATCTTCGGCATGTTCAGGTCCAGCAGGATCAGCCCCGGCCGCGGCGACGTCCATGGCTCGGCGTATTTGCCCCGGCGCTTGAGGTAGTCCATCAGCTCCTCGCCGTCGGGGACGAAACGCAGCTCATTGGCCAGGCGACGCTCCTCGAGTGCCTCCTGCGTCAGCATGCGGTCTTCCTCGTCGTCGTCGGCGATGAGGATGACGATGGGTGTGCGATCAGCCCTCACGGTGAGCGCTTCCTCCTTGGATCCCTGGCGACTGTGGTGCGCTAGGCGCGTCTCGGCAGAGACGACCCCGAACAGGGAGTTTCGTACCATGGCGGCAGCGCAGTGTGTAGAGCAGGGAATCCATTGGGGCGGGCCGGCGGCGTGCCGCGCGCCGGCCCGCACAGCACCGGGCTCGGGTCGATCGGTGTCGCCGTCGTGAAGGTGACGTTGCCGGGACCCGCGCTCAAGGAGAACGCGATGCTCGAAGGCGTTCGAGTCGTGGAAATGGGTGTCTGGGTGGCCGGTCCAGCCGCCGGCGGGATCATGGCGGATTGGGGCGCCGAGGTCATCAAGATCGAGCCGCCCTCGGGCGACCCCATGCGGGCCTTCTTCCAGCTCGCCATCGGCAGCGAGGTGCCCCACAACCCGCCTTTCGACCTCGACAACCGCGGCAAGAAGAGCGTCGTGCTCGATCTTCGCAGCGACGCCGGGCGCCAGGCGGCCCTGCGCATCATCGCGACGGCCGACGTGTTCGTGACGAACATGCGTCCGGCCGCGCTGGCCAGGCTCGGCCTGTCCCATCACGAGCTGCTGACGCGGTTTCCGCGCCTGGTCTACGCCAGCATCACCGGCTTCGGTCTGGAGGGAAGGGAGGCCGACCGTGCCGGCTACGATATCGGCGCGTTCTGGGCTCGCTCCGGCATCGCCGATCTTTTTCGCACCTCCGATCAGCCGCCGCTGGCGCTGCGTGGCGGCTTCGGCGACCACGTCACGGGCATCTCGGCGGTGGCGGGCATCCTGGCTGCGCTGCTCGAGCGCGGCCGCAGCGGACGGGGCCAGCTGGTGGAGACCTCGCTGCTGCGCGCCGGTATGTACTGCATAGGCTGGGACCTCGGCATCCAGCTCGTCTACGAGAAGCTGCGCAGGACGCTGCCCCGCCACGAAAGCGACAACCCGATGGTCAACTGCTACCGGGCCGGCGACGGTTCCTGGTTCTGGCTGATCGGTCTGGAGGGCGACCGCCATTTCCCGGTGCTGTGCAAGGCCATCGACCATCCCGCGCTGGCCGCCGACCCGCGCTACGCCACGCCGAAGGACCGCCGCATCAACCGCCGCCAGCTCATCGCCGAGCTCGACGCGATCTTCGCGCAGCGAACTCGCGCGCAGTGGGCGGAAAGCTTCGACCGCGAGGAGGTCTGGTGGGTGCCGGTACAGACGCCGGCCGAGGCCGTGGCGGATCCGCAGGTGCTGAGCAATGGCGGGATCGTCGAGGTGGAAGGCCGCCAAGGTGCGGCGGCGCAAAAAGCGGTGAACACGCCCGTGAGCTTTCGCGCGCCGCACTCGGCAGCGCTGCCCTCTTCGCCCATGCCTCGCCGCGCGGTGCCCGCGCTGGGCGAGCACACGGTCGAAGTGCTGCGCGATGCGGGCATGGCCGAGGCGGAGATCGAGGCGCTTACGAAACGGGCCTGAGACGGCGCGACCGCCGCGCAGCCCAAGCGCCCTCAACCCGCAATGGCGGCCGCGACGCGAGGTTTGTTCTGCGCGACCAGCTCGGCGCGCTTTCGTTCCACGTGCTTGTAGTACTCGATGCGCTCGAGCTCGCCGGCCGCTTCCTCGTCGATGACGACGGCGGCATCGCGATGAAGCTGCAGCGCCGACGCCGTCACCCACGACGTCACCGGCCCCTCGATCGCCTGCGCCACCACGTGCGCCTTGTGCGCGCCGCTGGCCAGCAGCACGCAGTGGCGCGCCTCGAAGATCGTTCCGACGCCCATGGTGATGGCGAACTCGGGCACCTGCTCGACCGAACCGAAGAAGCGCGCGTTGTCCTGGACGGTCTCGGCCGCCAGCGTCTTCAGCCGCGTGCGGCTTCCCAGCGACGACCCCGGCTCGTTGAAACCGATGTGTCCGTCGCGCCCGATGCCGAGGATCTGGAGGTCGATGCCGCCGGCCTCGCGGATGCTCTCTTCGTACCGGTCGCAGAACGCGCCCGGGTCTTCGGCGAGCCCATCGGGGATGTGCGTCCACGCCGGCCGCTGCGCGAGCCGCGAGAACAGATGCGTCTCCATGAAGTGGTGGTAGCTGCGCTCGTCGTGTTGCGGCAGCCCGTAGTACTCGTCGAGGTTGAACGTGGTCACGCGCGAGAAATCGAGGCCCTCATGGCTGAGCCGCACGAGCTCGGCATACAGGCCGAGCGGCGTGGACCCGGTCGCCAGGCCGAGCACACAATCGGGCTTCTCGCGTACCAGATCGGCGACCATGCCGGCCGCGACCTTGCTCATGCGCTCGTAGCTGGGCTCGATGACCACTCGCATGGACGACCTCTCCGCAGGCAGACCACTTCGAGCGTAGCGCGGCTGCCGGTGGCGAAGAACTTTTCTGCGGCGCGAAAGAGGCAAAGACGGCACAATCCGATGCCAACGACGCTCGCGTCGTGCAGACTCGTCGCAGGTGAGCCATGAACCGCGGGTCCACCCACAAGCTGCCGCACGAGCATCGCGTGCTGGCCGTGCACGCGCACCCGGACGACGTCGAGTTCCAGTGCGCCGGCACGCTGGCGATCCTGAGAGGGCTGGGCTGCCCGATCGTCATCGCCACGATGACGGCGGGAGACGGCGGATCGGTCGAGCTGTCGCCGCAGGAGATCTCGCAGGTGCGGCGCGCCGAAGCGCGGGCGTCGGCGCAGCTGCTGGGCGCGGAATACGCCTGCCTGGAGCTGTGCGATCTGCGCATCGACGTCACCGACGACGCACGCCGCCGCGTCACCGAGCTCGTGCGCCGCGCAAGGCCGGACATCATCCTGACGGCGCCGCCCGTCGACTACATGTCCGATCACGAGATGACCAGCCGCCTGGTGCGCGAGGCGGCCTTCAACGCGTCGGTCAGGAATTTTGCGACGCTGGCGCCGCAGCCGGCGCCGATCCTCGCTCACGTGCCGCATCTCTACTATGTCGACTCGCTCGAAGGCGTCGACATCTTCGGCCACCCGGTCCTGCCCGACTTCTACATCGACGTGAGCGCGACGTTCGAGACCAAGAAAGCCATGCTGGCGTGCCATGCCAGCCAGCGACAGTGGCTCGCGGCCCAGCACGGCATCGACGAGTACCTGGATTCGATGGAACGCTGGAGCCGCCGTCGCGGCGAGGAGATCGGCGTGGAACATGCGGAAGCGTTTCGCCAGCACCGCGGGCACGCGTATCCGCGCAGCAACCTGCTGCTGAGGCTCGTGGCCGCGGTGCAGGAGCAGCCGACGAAGGAGGTTCGCCCATGAAACGAACGCTGGTTGCCTGCGTGGCCGTGCTGCTGCTCGGCGGCTGCTTTCGCTGGAGCAGCGGCCTGACGCCGGTGCAGCCGCCCCATGGCGCGGTGCTGACGGAGAACAGGCCGCTCCTGTCGTGGGAGCCGGGCGAGGAGGACGCCGACGAAGTCCTCTACGATCTGGCCGTTTTCGACAGCGGCGGCAGGGTCGTCTACCAGATCGACCGCCTTTCCGAGACGAGCCACGTGCTGGAGCGGGCGCTGCCGCCGGGCCGCTATCGCTGGACCGTCCGCCCTTTGTACAGGACCGGCACGCAGTGGAAGGCCGGCGAGTGGAACGGCCGAAGGGACTTCCTCTTCGTGGGCCTGTACGCGCAATGGGGCTCGGGCGCGTACGTGTTCGACATCGCCGAAGCGACGCAGTGAAGCGGACGGCCGGTTGCGGCTACCTCTGCACCGCCAGTCGCTTCAGCGCTGCACCGTGACCTTGATCATTTTGACCGGCTGCACCGGCCGGTCGTTGGGCCCCGTGCGAACCTTCTCGATCTTGCGCACGACGTCCATCCCTTCGGTGACCTTGCCGAAGACCGGATGCTTGGACGGGCCGGGCGAGAACCAGTCGAGGTAGGCGTTGTGCACCGTGTTGATGAAGAACTGCGAGCCGCCGGTGTTGGGCCGTCCGGTGTTGGCCATCGAGAGCGTGCCCGGCTCGTTGGAGGCCTTGAAGTCCGGCGGAAATTCGTCGGCGATGGTGCCGTGCGGCGGCCCGCCGGTGCCGCAGCGCGAGCTGTTGGGGTCCTTGCTGTGCGGACAGCCGAACTGCAGCATGAATCCGTCGATGACGCGGTGGAAGTGCAGGCCGTCGTAGAAGCCCGACTCGGCCAGCTTCAGGAAGTTCTCGGCGGTCACCGGCATCTTGTCCAGATACAGCTCGGCCTTGAACGTGCCCAGGGAGGTTTCGAACGTCGCGGTTGGATTGGCCATGTCCGGCTCTTAGCGAGGACGCGCCGGCGGTTCTACAGCCGCCAGCCCTAGCGCAGGAGCACCATCCGCGTACGCGAGAGAGGCTCGCCTCCGGTGGGCGTCAGCGTGCCGGAGAACGTCACGTACCCTGCATCGCCGGCAGCATCCGGCGCCAGACGCACGAACGCCGTAACCTTGCCGCTCTCGCCGGGAAGGCTCGCCCACCGCACCACGTTGCCGTCGACGACGCCGTCGCTCGGATACACCGCCTCGACGATGAGCTCCTCGGGCAGCGTCAGCTCCATCGCGCCGCCATCGGACAGGTGCTGGTAGCGCCCGACGAGCGTTGCGCCGCCGCCATCGATGATCCAGCGCTGCCCCGTGAGCGAGAAGCGCGCAGCGCGCACCACCGGCGGCTTGGGTGCCTTGATCGTGACGAGCGTGTGGAATTCTTCGCTGGCCGTGCGGCCTTCGGGATTTCGAACCACCGCGGTCGTGGTCAAGAAAGCGGCGCGCGCAGCGCTCATGCCGAGGCCGACGTTGCCGCGCACCACCACCGTGGCCACCGGCGTCGGAAGCTGCGTCCACGTCAGCACGCTGCCTCGCACCTCGCTCGGCGGCGGCTGCACCGAAGTCGGCACGATCTCGGCCGGCAGGCTGACGACCAGGCGCGCGCCCGGCAAAAGGTCGCCGAGCCGCACGGCCATCGCCGTCGGCCTGGCGTCGCGGGCGAACAGGCGTCCGACCACGTCGACGGCGGGTCCGGCGCCCGGCAGGCTGCGGTCGGGAATCTCGACGGGATCGGCATCCGAAATCGATCCGCCCATGCGCGCGACGGTCGCGTCGTTGACGATCAGCGAGCCCGGCGCCGGCTCGGAGGCAAGACGCGAGAAGATGCGGGCCAGCTGCGGCGTTCCCGCCTCGGCCACCGTGTAGGCCACGCGGACGTCGGCGCCGGCACGTGTCAGCGTTCCGCGAGTGGTCGCCGCCGTGACGAACTCGACGTCGGACGGCAGCGAGTCGGTCATGACGACCGAGGAGACGTCGCTGCAAGGCGCCAGCCACCGAACCTCGTACGTCAGCTCGGTGCCTTCCAGGCTCGCGGCCGGATCGCTGACCGCGGGGCCGCTCTCCTGCACCAGCGTCGTGAACTGCGCGAAGGTTGCCACCTCCGCCTCGTTGGTCAGCGTCGCCGTCAGCGTCAGCGCCGTGCCAGGCGCCGCTTCCTCATCGACGGTGCCGCGAATGACGAGGCTGCCCGAGGGCGCGTGCACGTCGCTCCAAGTCAGTACGCCGGCGGCGGCGCTCTCCGCCGGCGGCGACGTGGAGGTGACGGTGAAGCCGGGGGGAATGCCTACGGTCAGCGAGTTGACGTCGGTGATGCGGCTGTAGCGCAGGCTGTAGGAGCCGGCCGCACCCGGGCGCAGGTTGCGCACGCCGGTGACGCTCAGCAGCGGCTCGGCATCCTCGGCGATGACGGTGGTGTCGTCGAGCGCCATCGTCGTGAAGGAGCCGGTGGCCACGACGCTTGCGTTGTCGGTCAGGGCCGCATCGACGACCATGCCGGTTCCCGGCACGACGTCGGAGTCGACGACGGCGCGAATGGCGATGCTCCCGCTCGGCGACGGCACGTTGAGCCAGCGCAGCACGTTGCCGTCGATCGTCGTCGGCGGCGGCGACACCAGCGTCACCGTCAAGCCGTCCGGAATCGTCACGTCGAGCGAGTTCGGGAAGCCGATGTCGCGGTAACGGATCGAGTAGCTGGCTCCCATGCCCACGCGCACGTTGCGGTTGCCGACCACCGTCACCGTGTGCGGCCGGATGAACGCGGCGGCGCCGCGATCCGGAGCGGCCGCCGTGCTCGCCGTCGCGGTGCGCGCGGCAGGCGCTGCCGGCGCCGACGCTGCAGTGGACGTGGAATTCGCAGCGGCCGCCGCAGTGGCCAGCGCGGGCGCCGGCAGATGCGTCTTCGACAGCCACAGGTCGCACTCGCCGACGATGTCGGTGCTGGCGCACGCGCCGGCATGCAGTCCCGGCGAGGGCAGCTCGCCCTCGGCGGGCGTCCCCTGAAGCTGTGCGCACGCGGCAATCGATGTGCCGCTGGAGAGGCCGCCGGCCACGTTGACGGCCACGACCAGGCTGCCGCGGTCGCCGGGCGCCAGGTCGCCGAGGATCCAGGTCGCGCTCGCATCCTCGAACGAGGCTGGCTGCACCGAGGCGCCGCCGAAGGTGACGCCGGCGGGCAGGGCCAGCTCGAGCACGGCGCCGACGGCGGCGTCCACGCCGTCATTGCCGTAGCTGATGGTGTAGACGAAGCCTCCCGGAGAGCGCGACGAGGAAAGATGCGCGACGACGTCGACGCGCAGCAACGCCGTGTCGCCGGGCAGCGCGATTCCGGTCGTCTCGGCCGCCTCGGCGCTGACGCCCTCGCCGGTGCTGATGGTTGCAACGTTGATGACGCTGTCGCCGTCGGCCAGCTCGGTGCCGACCACGACGGTGATGTCGATGCTGCCGCTCTGGCCCGGAGCCAGCTCGCCGATCGTCCAGGTATCGGTGGTGCCCTCATCGGGTGGCGGCGCGGCCGAGAAGAACGTCGTGCCGGGATCGACGAGATCGCTCAGGACCACGCCCGAGACGGTTCCTTCTCCGGTATTGCTGTACGAGACCGTGTAGGTCAGCAGCGAGCCGGGTGTGACGGGGTCGAAGTTGTCGACTTTGGTCAGCACCACCTCGCGGCGCACCTCGACCTGGCACGTGGCCGAGCAGCCGTCGCCGTCACCGCCGTTGCCGTCGTCGCACGTCTCGCCGCAGGTCTCCTCGGTCGAGCCGTTTCCGCACGTGGTGCCGGTGCCCTGGCAGGCACCGGCCGCGCAAGCATCCAGCGGCGTGCAGATGTCGCCGTCGTCGCAGGCCAGCGCGTTGGCCACGACGACGCAGCCGATGGCGCTGTCGCAGGAGTCGTCGGTGCACACGTTGAGGTCGTCGCACACCAGAGGAGGCCCGGGCACGCAGGCACCGCTGCTGCACTGATCGCCGTCGGTGCAGGCGTCGGCGTCGTCGCAGGGGGCGGTGTTGAAGGCGCTCGTGCAGGAGTCGGTGGCCTCGTCGCACTCGTCGCTGGTGCAGATGTTGTCGTCGCCGCAGTCGCGCACGGCGCCGCTGCAGATGCCGCCGGAGCAGTGGTCGTTGACGGTGCAGAACAGCGAATCGTCGCAGGGGTCGCCGTTGCCGTCGTGGACGCATCCGGACGCGGGGTCGCACGAGTCGTCGGTGCAGACGTTGAGGTCGTCGCACACCAGCGGCGGGCCGCCGGCGCAGCTCCCGCCCGAGCACGTGTCCAGCGTCGTGCAGGCATCGGCGTCGTCGCAGGGGAGGGCATTGTTCGTGTAACCGCAACTGTCGGCGCCCTCGTTGCACGCGTCGTCCGTGCACACGTTGGCATCGTCGCAGGCGTCGCCCGAGCCCACGCAGGAACCCGCCGAACAGGCATCGGTGGCCGTGCAGAAGAGCCCGTCGTTGCAGGGGGCGGTGTTGAACGGGTTGGTGCAGGTATCGCCGACCTCGTTGCAGACGTCGTCGGTGCAGACCTGGCCGTCGCTGCAATCGCGCGCAGGGCCGGTGCACTGTCCGCCCGAGCACGTATCGCCGACGGTGCAGTAGAGCCCGTCGTCGCAGGCGAGCGTGTTGTTGGCGTGGGCGCAGAAGTTGCCGGCCTCGTTGCACGAATCATTGGTGCAGATCGTCGAATCGGAGCAGTCACGCGCGCTGCCGCTGCATGCGCCGCCCGCGCAGACGTCGCCGACGGTGCAGAAGAGGCCATCGTTGCAGGGCAGGGTGTTGTTGGTGTTCGTGCAGGTGTTGGCGGCCTCGTCGCAGGCGTCGGTGGTGCAGAAGTTGGGATCGGAGCAGTCGCGCGCGCTGCCGGTGCACGCGCCGCCCGAGCACGTGTCGGCGACGGTGCAGAAGAGGCCGTCGTCGCAGGCAAGGGCGTTGTTGACGTTGGAGCACGTATCGAGCGCCTCGTTGCACGAGTCGTCCGTGCAGAAGTTCGAGTCGTTGCAGTCGTAGGCGGGTCCCGAGCAGATGCCGCCGTTGCAGGTGTCGCCGGTGGTGCAGAACAGGCCGTCGTCGCAGCCGGTGCCGTCGGGGACGGAATTGCCGCCGCAGCCGCCGGTCTGGTTGCACTGGTCGGTGACGGTGCAGGGATTGTCGTCGAAGCAGGTCGCACCCTGGCCGACGAACTGGCAGTTGAACTTGCAGCAGGTGGTTTCGTAGAAGCAATCGTTGCCGGTGGTGCAGGTCCCGTTGGCGGGATTGCCATCGATGTACACCGCGCCGCCCGGATCGCATTCCTCGCTCGGCTCCAGATTGCCGTCGCCGCAGACGGCATGGCCGATCGACGGCGCGGCGAGCAGCGCCGCAGTCATCGCCATCGCCAGCGAAAGCGCCTGCAGCCAAGGAGCATGACGATGCGGCGTCACCGGCGTCGGACGCGCCGGTGCCCCAGCTTCACTCGTGTCCATCCGTTTTCCCCAACCCCAAGACGAGAAGATGGCGGACCGTAGCGTGTTGCCGCCGTCAAGCCCATCGCAACTTCGCGACGTCGGTCGACGGCACGCCCCTTCGATGGGGCGGCAGATCCATCAAATTCGTGCGGCAGCCGGAACAGACGTCCGCATCGGACCACCGGCAGGCATCGCAGCGAGCTGCGACGCCGGCGTACAAAAATGGGCGATCAAAGGCGTGCAACCGTGCTGGAACAAGCGTTTTCACGGCGCTAACATCGCGGCTGGATGCTGTGGTGGTGTGGTGGAACGGCGGCCGTTGCCGTGACGATGGCCGTCTTGCTCGGCGGATGCAGCGCGGCGCCTCCGCGCAGGGTCGACGACGCCTGCGCGATCTTCTTCGAGAAGCAGGATTGGTACGAGGAAGCCCGTCAGGCGCACGAACGCTGGGGCGTGCCGATCTCGGTGCAGCTCGCCTTCATTCGCCAGGAGTCCTCCTTTCGCAGCGACGCGCGGCCGCCGCGCAAGTGGTATCTCGGCTTCATTCCGGGGCCGCGGCCGTCCAGGGCCTATGGCTATGCGCAGGCGCTGGATTCGACCTGGGCCGAGTACCAGCGCGAAACCGGCAACCGCTGGGCCGACCGTGACGACTTCGGTGACGCCGTCGACTTCATCGGCTGGTACAACGCCCGCGCCGCTCGCACCTGCGGCATCGGCAAGGCCGACGCCTACCGCCTCTATCTGGCCTACCACGAAGGCCCGACCGGCTACCGGCGCGGCAGCCATCGAAAGAAACGGTGGCTGCTGACCACGGCCGAGAAGGTATCGGCGCGCGCCGCACGCTACGACTCGCAGCTGCGTACGTGCGAGAAGAAGCTGCAGAAATCGGACGGCTTCTGGTTCTTCTGACGGCGGTTTCCCCGCCCGCGTCCTCCTCTCTATACTCCGCGCCCGGCGCATGCGGCCCCCGCGGCCGCGAATCCAGACGAGGAAGGCAGCCTGCGTGATCGAAGATGTTCGCAACGCCGTCGTGCGTGCCACCTTGAGCCTGCCTCGACCGGTCCTGGCGCTGCTGGCCGGGCCTCCGGTGGTGATCGACGGACAGACGCTCGACATTCAGCTGCAGGTGCTGCTGCAGATGATGGCCAAGGCCCGGCAGCCGCTGCTGCAGGATCTTCCGCTGGACGTCGGCCGCCGCCTCTTCATCCAGTCGGCGGCCGTGCTTGCCGGAGACGTGCCGGTGATGTCGCGCGTAGAGCGGCGCGACATCGACGGGCCGCACGGCTCGATCCCTCTGCACATCTACGTTCCGCGCGTCGGGCGCTCGCCGCATCCGGTCGTCGTCTACTATCACGGGGGCGGCTGGGTGATCGGCGGGCCCGACAGCCACGAGCAGGTTGCGCGCCGCATCGCCGAACAGGCCGAGGCCATCGTCGTGTTCGTCGACTACCGCCTGGCGCCCGAGAACAAGTTCCCGTGCGCGGCCGAGGAAGCGCTGGCCGCGTTTCGATGGATCGCCGCCAATGCCGCCGGCTTCGGCGGCGATCCCTCGCGCATCGCCGTGGCCGGAGACAGCGCGGGCGGCAATCTTGCGGCCGTGGTCGCGCTGGAGACGACTCGCGCGGGCGAGCGCGCGCCCGACTTCCAGCTCCTCATCTACCCGGTCACCGACGTCAGCCGCGATTCTCGCTCCTACGAGCTGTTCGCTGACGGCTTCTATCTGACGCGTTCGCTGATGCACTGGTTCCGCGACCACTACCTGCCCGACTCCAGCTGCGGCGGCGATCCGCGCGTCTCGCCGCTTCACGCTCCCGATCTGTCGGGGCTGCCGCCGGCGTTCGTCATGACGGCCGGCTTCGACGTGCTGCGCGACGAGGGCAGGGCCTACGCCGAACGCCTTGCCGAAGCGGGCGTGCGCGTCGAGTACCGCAACCATGCGTCGATGATCCACGGCTTCGCGTCGATGGCCGGCGGCGTGATCGCCGAGGCGACCGCGGCCATGGAAGATGCCACCGGCGCGCTGCGCAAGGCGCTGCACGGGGCCCGCTGACATGAACGATCTCGAACGCTTCCGCGGCGATGCCGCCTCCTGGCTCGCCGCCCATTGTCCGCCTTCGCTCATCGGCCGGGAGACCACGCCCTTCGACGGCTGCTGGGGCGGGCGCCGGTACGACTGGCAAGCCGACGAGAAGCGCTGGGTCGAGGCGATGGTGGAGAAGAGGTGGATCGCCCCTGCCTGGCCGATCGAGTACGGCGGCGGCGGTCTGACCGAGGACCACGCGCGCATCATCCGCCAGGAGATGGCACGGCTGAAGATCCCGCCGCCTCTTGCCGGCTTCGGTCTGACGATGATCGGACCGGCGTTGCTCGCGTTCGGCACCGAGGAGCAGAAGCGAGAGCACCTGCCGCCGATCGTGCGCGGCGAGATCCGCTGGTGTCAGGGGTACAGCGAGCCCGGCGCCGGCTCCGATCTGGCCTCGCTCCGCACCTCGGCGGTGCGCGACGGCGACGAGCTCGTCATCAACGGCCAGAAATGCTGGACATCCTATGCGGACCTGTCGGACTGGATGTTCCTCCTCGTTCGCACCGATCCGGCGGCGAAGAAGCAGCAGGGCATTTCGTTCGTTCTCCTCGACATGACCACGCCCGGGGTGACGGTGCGGCCGACGCTGCTGATCAGCGGCAAGTCGCCGTTCTGCGAAACGTTCTTCGAGGACGTGCGGGTGCCGCTTTCGAGCGTCGTCGGCGGCTGGAACCAGGGCTGGACGGTCGGAAAGGCCGTGCTCGAGTTCGAGCGGTCGACGCACGGCGAAGTCTTCAGCACCGTCGGCACCGCCGAGGAGAATCCTCTCGTCCAGGCCGCGCGGCGCCATGCCGGCAGCGACTCGCGAGGACGCATCGGCGATGCCGTGCTGCGCGAGCAGATCGCGCAGAGCGAGATGGACCGGCGCTGCTTCGAGCTGACCATCGCGCGCCTGCATGCCGGCCTGGCATCCGGCGAGAAGCCGGGCGCCGAGAGCTCGCTGCTCAAGTACTACGCTTCGGAGTTCAACATGCGCCGCCAGCATCTGATGACGGCCATCGCCGGCCCCGCCGCTCTCGGCTGGGAAGGCGAAGGCTTCGACGAGGACGAGCTGGAAGTTACGCGCGACTGGCTGCGCTCGCGCGGAAACTCGATCGAAGGCGGCACCAGCGAGATTCAGCTCGGCGTCATCGCCAAGCGCATGCTCGGACTGCCGGACTGATCCTCTCCGTCTCGACCGCACGCGTGCTCGCGCGCACCAGGGAGCGTGCCCAGCAGCGAGCGCGCCGTGTGCCGGTGGAGCGGCGTGCCGCGGCGAACGGCGTGCCGTCTGCGGATGGAGCAGCGCCAGCGTTGCAACGCATGCTCGGCGCGGCTTGCCGGCGCGGCCCTAGTTGCAGACGCACTCGCCGAAAATTCCGCCCGAGCAGGTGGCGATGCCCGTGCCGCATTCTCCTTCGCACGACTGCGTGACGTTCTCGTCGACGGCGCCGTCGCAGTCGTCGTCGGCGTTGTTGCAGCTCTCGGCGGCCGGCGAGCCAGGCTGACACACCGTCGGCTCGCCGTCGGTGCAGGCCGAAACGCTGCGGAAGCAGGCGCCGACGCCGCAGGTGACGGTGCCGAGGTCCTCGTCGACCTCGGTGTCGCAGTCGTCGTCGACGCCGTTGCAGGTCTCCTCCTGCGGCGCCCGCCCGACGCACTCGCCGAAGATGCCCGCGCTGCAGGTCGCAGTTCCCGGGCCGCAATCGGACGCGCACGACTGCGTGACGTTCTCGTCGACCGCGCCGTCGCAGTCGTCGTCGGCGTTGTTGCAGCTCTCGGCGGCCGGCGAGCCAGGTTGACACACCGTCGGCTCGCCGTCGGTGCAGGCCGAAACGCTGCGGAAGCAGGCGCCGACGCCGCAGGTGACGGTGCCGAGGTCCTCGTCGACCTCGGTGTCGCAGTCGTCGTCGACGCCGTTGCAGGTTTCGGGCTGCCCGCAAAGAGTCGTTGTCGGCGCCTGCACCGTCGTGGTCGTCGCGCTCAGGGTCGTGGTGGTGGTGCTGCTGGAGGGAGGAACGCCGGCGATGGCAGGTGCGCACAGCAGCGATGGCTTGAACTTGGAGAGCTGATGGCTGCCGAACTGGTCGCTGAAGGTTGCGGGCGGCAGCTCCTCGGCAGGGCATCGCACCGTGTAGCAGATGGTCTGCGATGCTTCGCCGCCTGCGATGGCAAGAGGCCTGCCCCCGCTGAGCTCGACGATGCTCTTGCGAACGGGCAGGCAGACGTGCTTGGCCTTGGGCTTGAGCGTGCACCCTTGCAGCCCGTACTCGCTGCGCAGAGCGTCGAGATTGACCTGCGCCGCCTCGAAAGCCTTGTCGGTCTTGATCTTGTAGCAGAGCTGATGGTCGTAAGCGGGAGCTGCGGATGCAGACGCTGCCACCGCTGCCGCACAAAGCACGTAGACGAGGCCTATCAGTGTTCGCACGGCGACACCTCCTGCGATTGGCTTCTACACCGCAGGCGCACGCGATGTCCACTGGTGCGTGGGTATCAGCTCATCTCGCGGCTGAAGCGGATGGTGCCTTTCTCCATCCCGTCGGTGACGATCGAGAGTCCGCCGCTGCGGATCATCCACTCCAGACGGTGGTCGCGGTACTCGCGCACGAAGACACCGGGGGCCAGGACACGGGCAAGGTCCGGAATGCCCGCCATCGACGCCGTCGCCTCCTGCGTCGTCTGTGCCACCGACGGCCGCGCGTTGACGCGCTCCTGCCAGCTCGCCAGTGCGCTGCCTGCGCGCGGCCCGTTGCCGAAGGCGGCGGCGCCGTTGACGTACGGGATCACGCTGAGGTCGGCCCAGCCGAAGGCGGCGCCGTTCATCCATTCGCGACCGCCGAGATGACGCTCCAGCCAGGCGTTGAGGCCCGTGGCCTGCCGCGCCGCTTCGCCGAGCAGCTTGTCGGCGAGGTCGCCGGTGGCGCGCTTGAAGACGAGAATCTCCATGGCGCCCCAGTTGATCGCGTCGTAGTGCGTGTCGCAGACGTCTTCGAGAATGCGAGCGCGCGCGCGCTCGGCGGGCAAAGGCGGGAGCAGGGGAGGCGACGGCCAGCGGTCCTCGATGTACTCGAGGATGACGGTCGAGTCGTAGACGCAGGTCTCGCCGTCCACGAGCGCGGGAACTTCGGCGCGGGGATTGAGGCGCAGGAAGTCGGCCATGACGTCGTCGCGCCCGCTTCCGATCACGTCGGGTGTGACGAGCGCGAAGTCGACGGCTTTTTCGCGCAACGCGATCTTGCACTTCTGCGCATACGGCGAAAGGGGATGCTCGTAGAGCGTGATCACAGGTCGGCTTCTCCTTCTTCGAGCAGCGCCTCTCGCTCGAGCAGCAGGCGGACCAGGAGGTACAGCATCAGGCCGACGGGCCCTGCAATCAGCGTGAGCAGCAGGCACGGCGCGAGCCAGACGCGGCGGATCCCGCGACGAACGGCATCGCGCGCCTCCCACGCCCCGATGAACAGATCGAAAACGAGGTAGTGGACCCACCCCGCCAGCGCCAGGCGCGGGCTGTCGAAGAAGCGCAGCACGCCCTCGAGCGTGAAGAAGCCCGCGCCTTCGGGCACGTCGGTGCCGCTGACCATCAGGAACAGGTAGACGGCGCCGAGCAGGATCGGGATGAACACCGAGTGAACGATCCAGTGCGTCAGGCGCGTTCCGGGGTAGACGAGCAGCATGCCCCAGGCTGGAAGCACGCCGTAGTTGCAGAACAGGAAGAGGCGCTCGAGCTCGGGCTGCGTCATCGCTCTGCGCGCCGCGTCTCAGCTGGCTGAGGCCAGCTTGCGCACGACCTCGAGCGCTTCCTCGACGTGACGCGTGGCCTGGAGCTGCGAGTTGAAGACGTGGCGTACCACGCCCTGCTTGTCGATGACGTAGGTGACGCGGCCGGGAAGGATCCACATCGTGCTCGGCACGCCGTACCGCTTGCGCACGACGTTGCCGGCATCGGCGAGCAGCGTAAAGGGCAGGTTGTGGTGCTTGGCGAACGATTCGTGGGCCGCGACCGAGTCGCCGCTGATGCCGAGGACTTCGGCCCCTGCATCGCCGAAGTCCTGGTAGGAGTCGCGAAAGCTGCACGCCTCTTTGGTGCAGCCGGGCGTCTCATCCTTGGGATAGAAGTAGAGCACGACGGCCTTCCTGCCGCGGAAATCGCTCAGGCCCACTTCGCGGCCGTTCTGGTCGCGCAGGCGAAAATCCGGCGCCTCGTCGCCGACGTTGATGGTGCTCACGCTCGTTCCCTCACCTGGTTGCGGTTCCCCAATAGTTGAAGGTCATCGGGCGCGGGCCCGGCAGGTACATCGTCTCGAGGCTGGCGACGTGAAAGCCCGCGTCCTGCACGATTCTCGGCACGTCCCGGTTGAGACGGCAGCCGCCGGAGATGCGTCCCCACAGCGGATTGAGCCTGTCCTGCCATTTGCGCACGGACTCGTCGGGAGCGCGGCCGTGCTCGCAGAAGAACATCTGTCCGCCGCTGCGAAGCACGCGCCGCATCTCGAGCAGCGCCGAGTGCACGTCGGGAATGGTGCACATCGTGTAGGTGATGACGATGCTGTCGACGCTGGCATCCTCCAGCGGAATCTTCTCGCCCGACAGCGGCAGCCACTCGACGTCGAGGCCCGTCTCCTGCGCACGCCTGCGCGCGATCCTGCCCAGCTCCGGGGACGGGTCCAGCCCGATCAGCTTCTGCAGCCGGCTCTTGTCGTAGAAGGAGAGGTTGAGGCCCGAACCGATGCCGACTTCGAGCACGCGCCCGTGCGCCAGGGGCACGATCTTGCCGCGCTGGCGCATGATGCACTTGTCGCGCATCGCGTAATCGAGAAGGTGCGGCAGCACGTAGCGCGCATACAGACCCATCGAGGGCTATGTATGCCGGACCGATGCGGGCGAGCAAACCTCGTCAGGCCGGTCGCGACGCCAATGCCTGCATCGCCAGAGGGCGGCGTGGTCACCGCGCGGAATGCTTCGGTTCCATCGCGCCCGCGCTTGCTGCCGGGCCGGGGCCGCGGCAAGTCTTGGCGCAGGAGGTGCCCGCCATGGCCATCCCACGGTTCTCTCGTGACGTTGCCCCGGCCGCCGTCGTCGATGCGCTGAAAGAGCAGGGCTGCGCGGTGGTCGAACGGCTCATCGATGCCTCGATGACGGCGCGCGTGTTGGACGAGCTGGCGCCATTCATCGAGGCCACGGCGCCCGGGACCGACGATTTCGCCGGTCACAACACGCGCCGCACCGGCGGCCTGATCGCGCGCTCCGCCGCCTGTCGCGAGCTCGTCCTGCATCCGGTCGTTCGCGAGGTGGTCGGCGGGCTGTTGGCGGACGCGACCAGCTATCAGCTTCACCTGACGCAGATGATCGCCATCGGTCCAGGCGAGGGCGGCCAGCAGATCCATCGCGACCAGTGGGCGTTCGACTTCTTTCCGTTTCCCCGCGGCTACGAGGTCCAGTGCAACACGATCTGGGCGATGTGCGATTTCACGGACGCCAACGGCGCCACGCGCATCATCCCCGGCAGCAACAAACGCGAAGACCGGCTCCAGTTCGGCTACGAGGACACCGAGCCGGCGGAGATGCCCGCCGGCTCGGTGCTGCTGTACACGGGATCGGTCTATCACGGCGGCGGCGCCAACCGCTCGCAGTCCGTGCGCTACGGCCTCAACATCACCTACGCGCGAAGCTGGCTGCGCCAGGAGGAGAACCAGTACCTGGCCGTGCCGCACGACATCGCGCGAACGCTTCCCGACGATCTCCTGCGTCTCATGGGCTATCAGCGCGGTGCCTACGCGCTCGGCTACGTCGACGACCTGCGCGACCCTCTCGATGTTCTCAAGGGGCCCGGCCACGGCATGGACACGCGCCTCGGCGACCTCGGCAATGCACGCGACCTCCTGCGGCGACCCGGCTGAAACGAGAAGAGGGAATGGCGAGCACGCCATTCCCTCTCCTTCGCATCAGGCAAATGGTGCCCGGCGTCAGCGCTTCCGTTCCACCTGCACGACCTGCTGGAAGGTAGGCCTGTTCACCCACGGCATCGGATCGACTTCGACCAGTCCGAAGGGACGGAAGTGGATCTCCTCGCTGGCCGGATCGACGCTCCAGTCGTTCGGATCCGACGACGAGAACTCCGTCGTCAGCTCCGACACCGCCGCCTGCAGGCTCGAGACGAGCGCGGCGCGGCAGCCGCTGGCCGTTCCGTCGGCGCAGCGCAGCACCTGATACGGGCCGGTGACCGGTTCGCCCGCGGCCATCCGCATCGTCTTGTCGATCAGGCCGTAGTAGCCGGACTGGTAGGCCGAGCCGATGTCGCTCGGCTCGTCGTCGAAGCCGAGCGGGATGTCGCCGTAGTACGGCGCCAGCTGCGGCCCCACCACCGCATCGATCATCTCGGGGAACCAGGCGTCCATGATCGCCACGGCCGAGGTGTGGTCGTAGTCGCCGTTGTTGTCGCGGTCGCGACGCATCGCCCCCGCGGTGACCCAGTCGCCGAGGATGCCGAGGACCGTCTCCAGCCCGGGCTCGGTTCCGATCAGCTCGAGCGCCGTGGGCAGCAGCTCCTGTCCGCGCAGGTCGGTGTAGCCGGCATCGCCCATGATTCCGACCATCTCGGGAACGCTGACCTGGCCGGCCTCGAGCGCATCCTTCAGCCGCACCTCGAGCATGTCGACGCGGTGAACGCTGCTGAAGGAATAGTTGGTGTCGGCCGCCTGCCAGCCGCGCGCCGGCTTGTTGTTCCACGAGGTGAAGTAGCCCTTGGCCGGATCGAGCTCGCTCGGATGCTCGTCGGCGGGCACCAGTCCCTGCCACTCCCATTCGCCCGTGCCCCAGGAAGGCATGGCAAGGTCGACGCCCGGCGCGCGCTTCGGCACCAGACCGGAGTGGTAGTAGAAGAGCTCCTCTTCGTTGACGTAGACCCAGTTGAAGCTGCCGGGAACCAGGCTGATGGCGCGCTCGAACGTGCGCGCCGTGGCGGTCTTCTTGTTGATGCGCTGGAACGCCAGAGCGTTCAGGCCTTCCTTGAAGAAGCTGGTGCGCTGCTTGACGAGCGCCACCGGCGCGCCGTCCACCGTCGCCCTCGCGAACACGAGGCCATGGATGGTGCGCTGTACGGTCGCCGCGACGTTGTGCGGGTGCGAATCGCAGTAGTCGGGATCGGACTGTCCGGGGCCGACGCACCAGGTATCGACGCGCTCGTACATCGGCACGCACACGCCGTTGAACATGTATCCCTTCGACTCGATCGACACCGGCGTGACGCCGTCCGGCTCGCACAGCAGCTCGGCGCGCACGTCGGTGTTGTCGGAGCCGCCGGCGGTGGCGGTCCATGCGTAGTTGCGGCCGCGTCCGAGCACGACGTAGGGCGTGCCCAGGGGCGCGACGCCGCGCGTGTGGAAGCCGCCGCCGCTGGCGCTGAATTCGTAGAGCAGCTCCGGCACCAGGTAGGCCGCCTGCGGCCCGCCGACGAGAATGGGATGGTTGCCGACGGCCTTCTCGGCCGTGACCGCCAGGAAGTTGCTCATCGAGGGATGCGGGCCCTTGCGCTGCAGGAAGCGCGTGTCGATGAACGAGCTCTCCTGCGCCGGCATCGGGCCGGTGAACTGCACGAACGGCTCCGAGATCAGCGAGCCCGGGTCGGGCATCGCCACCGCGTCCGCATCGACCGTGCCCTGCACGTGGTAGGGGAACGAAAGATCCGTCGTCGCCGACGACTCGGGCTCCTCGAGAGCGCGCAGGTCGTTCCACAGGGCGGTTCCCGTGGCCTCACCGAGATCGGTCTGCAGCTTCTGCAACAGCAATGCGTTTTCGTGCTCGCCGCCGCCGCCGGAGCCGAAAAGGTACTCGAGCAGCACCGCCACCGCCAGGATGTCGATCTTCTTGAACGGCTCGACCGGCGTGCGCTCCAGGCCGATGTACTCAACGGGCGCGCGTGCGAACGGGTTCTGGTTCACCCACGTGATGAACGCGTTGATGCCGGCGACGAAATTCTGGATGTCGCTGTCGGCGCGCTTGCCGAGGCCTCCCGACGAGGCAATCAGATCATCGTACTGCTGCTGCAGATCCTCGTCGTCGTAGCCGGCGAACGCGTAGATGCCCTCGTCCTGCGACAGGATGAACGGATCGTTGCCCACGAACTCGGAGAGGCGGCCGCGTCCGGCGCGTCTGGCAAGGTCCATCGCGAACAGGCGGTCCCAGGCAGAGGCCAGGCCGATGCCGTACATGATGTCGGGACGGCGGCGCGCGGTGATGTGGGGAACTCCCCACTCGTCGCGAACGATCGTGACGCCGGGCCTTCCGCCTGCAGGGAACTGGCTATCGCTTCCGGTCTGCGCGATCGGAGCGTCCTTGAAGTAGTCGGCAAGGTCTTCGTCGACCAGCGTCATCGGCGCGTAGGTGAGCGCCGCGTAGAGCGGGCGCTGATCATCGACGTTGGGCGGCAGCTCGCCCGTGTCCAGATACGCCAGACCTTCGGCGGGCGTCAGGTAGCCGCGGTTGCCCGGCGGCAGGATGTTCATGAACAGTCCGGTGTCTTCCTGCGCGGCCGCGAGCGCGGGAGACAGAAATAGCGAGAGCGTGGCGGATGCCGCCACGAGCCGGCGCCGTAGGTGATGCACGATAGGAACCCCTCCCCGAAGAATGGCGCAGGCGATGCCGGCGCGGTGCCGGCCCCACGCCGACGCGTGCTTATACGCCGAGAAGGCGGCGCTTCACAACGAGAGGAATTTCCTCGATGGCGCTGTCGGTTGCGCTATTCGGGCATCCAGTTGCCGTGGAAGCCGAACGGCACGCGCTGGGGCAGCGCGATGCGAGCGACGGGCCTTCTGGCGAAGTCGCGGGCATCCAGGATGACCAGGTCGGAGCCGTTGCGGCCCTCGTCGTAGACGAAGGTCAGGATCCACCCTTCGTCATCGCCCTTGCAGGAAGGATCCGGCGCGAATACGCCCTCGCTCGGGTAGCAGCCCGGCCCGAAGTCGTGCTGCACGGAGCTGCCGGTCACCAGATCGTACTTGAGCAGGGCGTTGGCGGACGATTCCACGGATGAGACATTGTGCACGGCATAGCCGTAGCGGCTGGCGATACCCGTGCGGCGGTCGTCGACGCGCGGGAATTCGATGGCGCGATCGTCGAGCGCGCTCTCGCGGCTGTGTCCGGTCGCCAGGTCCAGCTCCCATCGATGCAGGCTGGCCGTGTCGAAACGGCCCGAGTCCGCGCGCCAGAGCTCGGGGTAGCGCGCGACGTCCACGACCACACGGTCGCCTTCCTCGAACGCGTTCATCGGATGAAAGACGTAGCAGGGATCGACCTCGAACCAGCGCACCTGCGAGGCATTGCCGCCGCGGGGCATGACTCCGACGCGCGCGCCGTAGTCGTCGCTCCAGGTGTAGGGCATCGTGCCCTGCATCGCGCGCATCAGGTCGAACACGATCGGCAGGTCCATGAAGATCACGTGGCGTGCGGTGATGGCGAAGTCGTGCATCATCGTCGGCCCCGGGACGTCGATGTCCTCGCTCTGCACCAGGTTGCCCGCGGCATCGGCGCGGTGGTAGGTCAGGTACGGTGGAAAGAAGCCGTAATCGAAGAAGTGCAGCTCGCCGGTGACGGGGCAGATCTTCGGATGCGCCGTCATTCCCGTCTTCAGGCGGCCGCCGAAGTCGAAGACGCCCTTGCTTTCCAGCTCACGTGTCACTTCGAAAGGCAGCGTGGTCTCGGCCAGCGCCAGCATGCGGCCGGCGTGACGGACGATGTTCGTGTTGCTCGGGCCGGCGCTCAGATCGCGAACGCCGTCCGGGCTGACGACGCGCGCGCCTTCGGTGAGCTGGCGCGTTTGCAGCCAACGGTTGCGGTACCACAACGCGCGGCCGTCGCCGAGCTCGACGCCGTGGAGCATGCCGTCTCCGAAGAACCAGTGCGGAGGCTGCACGTCGCGCGGGTTGGGACCGTTGCGGACGTAGCGGCCGCGCAGGACGGGCGGAATGGCGCCCTCGACCTTCAGGTCGAGCTCCGTGCGCTCCTCGGCGACGGGCGCGTAGTTCCCGCGCAGGAAGAA
The DNA here is from genome assembly GCA_035626395.1 of Candidatus Limnocylindrales bacterium. Lineage (NCBI taxonomy): Bacteria > Bacillati > Chloroflexota > Candidatus Limnocylindria > Candidatus Limnocylindrales > Candidatus Limnocylindrales bacterium. Next base: position 436,242 of record DASPNR010000031.1, read on the forward strand.
CGGGACCTTTTCCTCGGCGGCTGCGGCTGTCGTCATGGCGGGACCTCCGTCTGAACGCCGTAGACACCCGCGGCATTGGTTCCGCAAGCCGCAGGAGGCAGGGTCGCTCGCGATGGGGGACCCGGCCGGCCGCGGACGCCGCAGCCGCTGCGCCTTGCGCCAACACTGCACGACCGCTCCGATGTCTGCCGAGCTCATGATCGACCGCCGCATCTCCCCGACCACGCCGTGCGCACGGGACGAGTCAGGATTCCGGCCGTTCATCCAAGGTCGCGAAACCGTCGGTGCGCGACGATCACGCCTGCGCGCAAAGCTCCGGATGGCGCCACAGCCGCGGTGGCTGCTCGCGGCGGGTGCGCTGTGCGCCGTCGTGGTGTCGGGATGCGGCGAACGCTCGGCCCCCGATGCGCCGGATGCCCCGGCAGCGCCGCCGACCTTCGTGCGCCAGGTCGTGGAGGTGACGCCGTCGGTGCACGTCGCCACCGGCTACGGCCTCGCCAACTCGGTGATGATCCGCGGGCAGGGCGGCGTGATCATCGTCGATGCGATGGAAAGCGCGGAGGCCGCCGCGCCCGTGCGCGAGGCGTTCCGTGCGATCAGCCCCGATCCGGTTCGCGCCATCCTCTACACGCACAACCATGCCGATCACGTCTTCGGCGCCGCGGTCATGGCGGGGGAGGATCATCCGGAGATCCTCTCGCACGCCTCGCTGGTGCCCGAGCTGCAGCGGCTGGCCAGCGTGACGCGGCCGGCCATCCATGCCCGCAGCATGCGGCAGTTCGGCACGCTGCTGCCGCCCGCCGAGGCGGGCGACTGCGGCATCGGCCCTCGCCTGCACGCCGGACCCGGCACGACGTCGGTTCCGCTGCTGCCCACGCGCACGTTCGACGGCGAGCGGCTGGAGCTGGAGATCGCGGGCGTGCGAATGCAGCTCGTGCACGCGCCGGGCGAGACTCCGGACCACATCTTCGTCTGGCTGCCCGAGCAGCGCGTCCTGCTGCCCGGCGACAACTACTACCACGCGTTCCCGAACCTCTACGCCATCCGCGGAACGGCCTACCGGGACGTCACCGAATGGGTCGCGAGCATCGATGCGATGCGCGAGCTGCGGCCGGCGTTCCTGATACCGGGACACACGGCGCCGGTGATCGGGGAGGCCGACATCCATGCGCGGCTGACCGACTACCGCGATGCAATCCAGTTCGTCCACGACCAGACGGTGCGAGCGATGAACGACGGCCTGACGCCGGAAGAAGCCGTCGCACGTGTACGGCTGCCGCGCGCGCTGGCCGACAAGCCCTATCTCGCCGAGCGCTATGGGCGGGTCGACTGGTCGGTCCGCGGGATCTACGCGGGCTATCTCGGCTGGTTCGGCGGCAACGCGGCGGAGCTGTCGCCGCTGCCGGCGGGCGAGCGTGCGCGACGCGTTGCCGCACTCGCCGGCGGCAGCGATGCGCTGCGCAACGCCGCGCGCGCGGCGTTGGATGGCGGCGACGTGCGCTGGGCGCTCGAGCTGGCCGACCACCTGCTCGCGCTGGGCGAGCTGACGGCGGAGGCCCGGCAGCTGCGCGCCGCGGCGCTGCGCTCGCTGGCTTCGCAGGAGACCAGCGCCAACGGCCGCAACTACTACCTGACGCAGGCGCTGGAGGCGGAAGAAAAGGTCGTCGTCGGCCAGCCCGATCCTGCCACGATGCCGCAGGAGCTGCTCGACGTGCTCCCCGTCGAGGGATTCCTGCGCGCGATGACCGTCCGCTTCGATCCCGAAAAGACGCTGCAGACGACCACGCGCGTCGGCTTCCGCTTCACCGACACCGGAGGCGAGTACGGTCTGTCGCTGCGCAACGGCGTCGCCGAGTTTCGCGCGTCGCTGCCGCCGGATGCCGACATGACGGTGACGACGCACTCGCAGATCTGGAAGGAGATCGTCACGCGCAAGCGCAACGCCACCGCAGCCTTCGTCACGGGCGACGTCAGCGTCGACCGCAACCGGCTCGAGCTGGCGAAATTCCTGCTGCTGTTCCGCTGATGGCCGGCGACTTCCACGGTGCGTGCGCGCATCTTGCCTCGGCGGACGAGCGCATGGCCGCGCTGATCGAGATCATCGGGCCGTGCACGCTTGTTCCTCGTCGCGGCCGCTACGCAGCGCTGGTGCGCGCGATCATCGGGCAGCAGGTTTCGACGGCTGCGGCCCGCACGATCTACGCACGCCTCGCAGCGGCTGCCGGCGGGCGCCTGACACCGGATGCCGTTGCCGCGCTTTCGCCGGCCGAGCTGCGAGCGGCAGGCCTGTCGGGACAGAAGGCGTCCTACGTGCGCGATCTGAGCGAGCGCGTGCTCGACGGACGGCTGCGCCTGCAGCGGATGCACCTGCTCGAAGACGAGGCCGTGATCGAGGAGCTGGTCGGCGTGCGCGGGATCGGGCGATGGACCGCCGAGATGTTCCTGATGTTCGTGCTGTGCCGGCCCGACATCCTGCCTGTGGACGACCTCGGCATCCGCAACGGCTTCCGCCGCGTCTACGGCCTGCGCAAGATGCCGAGCGTCGCCCGCATGCACCAGCTCGCGCGACCGTGGCGGCCGTGGCGGACGGTGGGCAGCTGGTACCTGTGGCGGGCGCTGGAACTGCCGCCTGCTGCACGAGCGGGCGATTGAGCGCCGGCCCGACGCGTCAGCGCTGCACCACGGCCAGCGCCATGTAGATCAGGCAGGCGATCTGGATCGCGAAGAACGTGAAGCGCACGTTGACCGCCAGCGCGCTGCCGGAGGAGACGTGTGCGAGCGTCTGGCCCACGCGCGCCAGCACATGGATCTGGGCGGCGGTTGCGAAGCTGCCGGAGGTCAGGCCGCTGACGTGGCCGGCCAGCACCACCGCCGCGAACAGCGGCAGGTTCTCGACGCAGTTGGCGTGGGCACGGTTGAGCCGCCAGTACGCGTCGCTTCCATGCGGCTGCCCCGAAGGAAAGCCGTTGGGTGCGACCTTGCCGCTCAATACTTGCGAGACGCGAATGGCGCCGATGGTGAGCACGATGCCGATGGTCCAGAACACGAAGCCGATCAACGCGTAGAGCGGTGTGGTCATCGAAGCCTCCTTGCCGATGACGGAGAAATCGACCGGAGGCAGACTCAATACAAGCCGAGCAGACGGCCTGCCATCGCGGCCACGGATACGGCCAGCACCGGCCGCAGCGCTCGCTCGCCGCCGGCAACCGCCGCACGCGCACCGAGCGATCCTCCTGCCGCGAATCCCGCCGACATCAGCAGCCCCGGCAGCCACGCGATCTGACCGGCCAACACGAAGACGGGAAGGGTGAAGATCGTCTGGATGAACACGACGGCGACCTTGATGCCGTTGGCGCGCATCAGGTCGTAGCCGCAGCGGGCCAGCACCAGCATCAGGAGCAGGCCGATGCCGGCCTGGAACGCGCCGCCGTAGGCGCCGACGACGAGCAGCCACATCCAGGCCGCGCGCCGCGACAGCACCCGCTCCTTCGGTTGCGCGCGCGGCGGCCGCAACGTCGGCGCCAGCAGCAGCAGCATGACCAGGCCGAAGGCGCGCTCAAAGGTATGGTCGGCCAGGTGCGAGACCGCGACCGCGCCGGCGGCGCCGCCGATAACCAGCGGCGGAAGCACGCGCATCGCCTCGGCCCAGTCGATCGCGCCGCGCCGTCCGAGCTCGGCCGCCGAGACCGCTCCCTGCACGAGCACGCCCAGTCGATTGGTGCCGTTGGCAACGGAGGCGGGAAGGCCGGCCAGAATGAGGATCGGCACGGTCAGCAGCGATCCGCCGCCGGCCAACGTGTTGACGGCGCCGGCCACCAGTCCGGCACCCACGAGCACGACGGCTTGTGAGGTTGTCATCGGCTCGATGCCGCGATTGTCTCAGGCAAAGGACGACGGTGGAAACTCCACAGCGCTGGTATGGCCAGGGCCTGGCCTTCGAATGCACCTCGTGCGGCCGCTGCTGCACCGGCAGCCACGGCTATGTCTGGGTGACGGTCGAGGAAGCGCGGGTGCTCGCCAAGCGGCTTTCGCTGTCGCTCGACGACTTCGGCCGGCGCTATCTGCGTCGCATCGGCAACCGCTACGCGCTGGTCGACGGGCGCGGAGGCGACTGCGTGTTCCTGGCGGGCAAGGTGTGCGCCGTCTACGAGGACCGGCCGATGCAGTGCCGGACGTTTCCCTGGTGGCCCGCCAACGTGGCGTCCGCCGAGAGCTGGCGTGCTGCCGCCGAGTGCTGCGAGGGGATCCGGCCGGAGGCGCCGGTAGTGAGTGCCGAGTCGATCGAGCACGCGCTCGATCAGTCGCGCGGCGCCGGTCTGGCAGTCGCCAGGCAGACCTAAGAGGCGCAAATGGACGAAAAATCGTCCCGTTGACTCCCCTTCGCATCCGTCCCATCTTCCGTTTCGTGAGCCAGGCAGCCGGCACGACCGTGGAATTCGATTTCGACGTCGAGGGCTTGGACCTCGACGGTCTCAACGCCGTCCTCGAGCGCAAGAGCGCGGAGGAGCGCATTGCGTGGGCCCTGGACGAGCTGAAGCCGCACATCATCCTTTCCTCCAGCTTTGGCGCCCAGGCCGCCGTCTGCCTGCACATGTGCACGCTGCAGTGGCCGGAGATTCCCGTCGTCGTCACCGACACCGGCTACCTCTTTCCGGAAACCTACCAATTCATCGACGAGCTGACCGAGCGCCTTCACCTCAATCTGAAGGTCTACCGTGCCGAGATCTCGGCGGCCTGGCAGGAGGCGCGCCACGGCAAGCTCTGGGAGCAGGGGGTCGAAGGCATCGAGCAGTACAACCGCATGAACAAGGTCGAGCCGATGCAGCGCGCCCTCGACGACCTCGGCGCCAAGGGCTGGATCGTCGGCCTTCGCCGCAGCCAGTCCAGCACGCGCAAGAACCTGAGCGTGCTCGGCGTGCAGAACGGCTACCTCAAGGTCCATCCGATCGTCGACTGGAACGACAAGCGCGTGTTCGACTACATGCAGGAGTACGACCTGCCCTATCATCCGCTGTGGGAGCAGGGGTACATCTCGATCGGCGACACGCATACGTCGCATCGGCTGGTGGATGGCGTGACGGAAGAGGAGACGCGGTTTTTCGGGTTGAAGCGCGAGTGTGGTCTCCACGAACCTTTCAAGAAGGACGGCGACAAGTAGACGCGGGCGCTGCGAGGCGTTACTCGAACTTGCCGTGTCTTCCGGCGCCTTGGGCGAAGCGGGTGGCGCCGTGCACGGTCTCGCCGCTCAGGATCACTTCGCGGCCTCGCAGCGTCTCGTTGCGCATCGCGTTCTCGTAGCTGAGGTCCCATTGCTCGTAGGCGCTGATGCGGTCGCTGCGCATGCAGCGTTCGGGGAAGGCGGCGATCTGCCGCGCGAGGGCTTCGGCCTCCGGGCGGGCCTGGCCATCTTCGACGACGCGGTCGGCGAGGCCGATCCGCAGCGCTTCCTCGGCGCCCACGGGGCGGCCGGTCAGGATCATGTCGAGGGCGCGGCCGTGGCCGATCAGACGCGGGAGGCGCACGGTGCCGCCATCGATCAGCGGGACGCCCCAGCGCCGGCAGAACACGCCGAAGACGGCGCTGCGCTCGGCAACGCGAAGATCGCACCAGATCGCCAGCTCCAGGCCCCCGGCGACCGCGTATCCGGACACGGCGGCGATGACCGGCTTGGTCAGGCGCATGCGGGTCGGGCCCATGGGACCGTCGCCTTCGATCCGGATCAGGTTGCCCTTGCCCTCGGAGACGCCCTTGAGGTCGGCCCCGGCGCAGAAGGTCCCGCCATCGCCGAACAGCACGGCCACTTTGGCCGACTCGTCCTCCTCGAAGGCACGGAAGGCCTGCGCAAGGGCGGCGGCAGTGTCGCGGTCGACCGCATTGCGGCGATCGGGGCGGAAAACAATGACCGTATGGATGCCTTCTTGAACTTCGACCCTTACAGACATCGCCGACCTCCGTGTAGAATGACCGCCGGCATTATCGCCATGGGGGGCCCAGTTTCCACGTAAGCAGCCCACTTTTGCGCTTGCGTCGTCGGGCAAACCGAAGAAGATCAGCGTCTGTGGCCCGATTCCTTGGGCCGGCAAGGAGAATGCGCACCATGCACCGACCCATTCCGAGGGCTCTAGCCACCATCCTTCTGCTCACCGCAGCGGGTTGCGCCCTGCCCGAGGTGAGGCCGTTGGTTTCCGGGCCCACGCCCGGACCTTCGCCCTACGGGCCATGGTACGAGCAGCACTGGCAGGTCAACGCCGTCATGATCGAGCCGGCCGATGCCGACGCTCTGGCGGCCGCCGAGGAAGCGGCGGCCGAAGATGCGGTGGTCGAGGAAGGCTACGCCGACACGGACGCTGCCGACACGGATGCCTACGCGGACGGCGGTGTGGGATCGGAAGATGCGGTCATTCCGCCCGACGACAACTACGAGCCGCTTCCGCCCTCCGAGCCCGGCGCGGCCAATCCGGCCGAGCCGCTCGACTCCTCGCTCGATGCGGCGCCGGCGCCGCCGCGGCGTCCTGCAGGCCCGGCGCGCACCGGCGATCCGGTTCGCTACTGAGCTTCCCGGCCAGGCGCCCTCCGCAGCGACTGCGGACGGCGCCTGGCCTTTTTGCATCGCCGGAGCATCCGGCGCTCTGCTCGCTCGAATACGCAGCTTCTGTTCTAGTCCATCGACACCGATATCGCCGAGCCTTTCGCGGGCTGGCAGGAGGACGAAACTGGTGAAGCTCATCTTCGCGCGGCGTCTGGTCTGCGCAGCAATGGTCGTTTCCTGCATGCTCACCGCTCCGGTGCAGGCGCAGCAGGCGCAGCTCGGACACGGAGCACGTTCCAAGGCCGCCGACGGCACCACCGTCATCTACGACAAGGTCCGCGGCGTTCACGTCGTTCCCGATCAGCAGAACACCTTCTACAGCGGCGACCGCTTCTACCGGCACATCGAAGGGATCTGGATGACGGCGGCCGCCAGCAAGGGGCCGTGGGATCTGGCTTCGCCAGTCGATGTCCCGCTGTCGCTGCGCGATGCATACCTGCCGCCGAAGAAGAAGGTCACGGCCAAGCTGCCCAACGGCATCGAAGCCGTCTACCAGCCCGAGCTCAAGGTGTTCGCCGTGCCCACGCAGGCCGGCGTTTATATCCACGACGGCCGTTACTACCGCTACGCCGACGGCGTCTGGCTGACCAGCGTCAAGATCGAGGGGCCATGGGAGCTGGCGGCGACGAAGAAGCTGCCCGGGCCGCTCAAGCATCGGGTCAAGCCGCCGGCAGCCGGGACCAAGGTGACGCTGCCTTCGGGCACCGTCGTCGAATACGACGCCGACCTGCTGATGTTCCGCGTCGTCGGACAGAACGAGGTGTTCCTGAGCGACGGGATGTTCATCACGCGCCGTGACGGAAAGTGGATGTCGGCTTCCGCGCCCGATGGAAACTACCTCGAGATGCACGCCCAGCGCGTTCCCGCCGCACTGAAAGCGCACTACAAGAAGACCGAACCCCGTCCTGCCGCGGCCAAGAAGCCGCCTGCGAAGAAACCCACGACCAAGGAAGAGCGCGAGGCGCTGCGCGTGGAGCGCGACAGGATCCGCGCCGAGCGCGACAAGCTTCGTGCGGAGCGCGAAGCGCAGCGGCGCGCGTCGCGGTCGCAAGCCACTGCGAAGGTGCGTGGCGCCGGCGGTGCCGAGAAGAAGCCCAAGCACGGGCCGGGCGCAGCAGCAGCAGCCAAGGCCGACAGGAAAGCGGACGCAGCAGCAGCCAAGGCCGAGAGGAAGGCGGGCGCAGCAGCAGCCAAGGCCGACAAAGCGGACGCCGCAGCAGCCAAGGCCGGCAAGGACAAGGCTGCCGCGGCAGCAGCAGCGGGCCAGGCACCGGCAGCCGATGCGCCTGCACCGGCCGTTACGCCGCCGCCCGCCACTCCGCCTCCGGCGGCGGCACCGGCGTCCGGTGCGCAAGAGAAGCCGGCGCAGCCCTAGCGGCCGCCGAGCCGGCGCGGAAATCATGAACTGTCGTCGTGGCGACGTGCGCTCGCCACGAGGCGCGGGGCTCAGCTCCTGCGCGGCAACCGTGTTTCCAGGTAGCGGCGCATCGCCGCCGTCGACTCCGCATCGGCGGCCGCGCCGAGCAGCGCATCGCCGTCGGCGAAGCTGGTGATGCCGGCGCTCATCGCCTGCACCACTGCATTGACGTGCTCCTTGGTGATGACCACCGGCACGGAGGGCTTGGCGGCGACCTCCTCGGCCAGCATGCGCGCTTCCTCTTCGACCCGCGCTGCCGGCACGACGCGATTGACGAAGCCCATCGCCTTTGCCTCCTGCGCGCTGAAGCGGCGGCAGGTGAGGACCAGCTCCTTGGTCATGGCCGGACCGATCTCGCGCACCAGGCGCGGGATGCCTCCCCACGCCAGCGGAATGCCGATGTCGACTTCCGGAATGAACATCACGGTGTCCTCGGCGACCACGCGCATGTCGCATGCCGCCATCAGCACGATGCCGCCACCGACGCTGTGGCCATGCACCTGCGCGATGGTGGTGGCGCGCATGCGCTCGACCGCGTCGGCCATGCGCAGGCCGTACTGCCCGACCTCGCGTCGATAGAGCCAGGTGTTGCCGGAGCCGGGCATGCCGGGCAGCAGCGGCGGATCGCGCAGATCCGCGCCCGCGCAGAACGACCGTCCCTGCCCGCGGACGATGACGGCGCGTACCTCGCGCTGCTCGTCGAACCAGCGCGCCGCGCGAGCCAGTTCCTGCAGCATCGTGGCACCCATGGCATTGAGCCGGTCGGGGCGCGCCAGCGTCAGGCGTCCGACCGCGCCGCGTGCTTCGACGATGATGGTTTCGAACGTAGGAACCTCGGCAGCTTCGCTCATGCGCCGCTCCTAGCGCGGACGCTGGACGGGCTCCAAAACCACCTCTCCTTGGCTGCCGGGGTGCCGGTCGCTACAAGGGCCGGCACATCGTGGCTTCCCGCTCCAAGACCTCTGCCGTCACCGGCCGGCGCGCGTCGACGGCTGCGCGCGTGGCGCTGGCGCTGCACGGCGGCGCCGGCGACGGCGATCCGGCCGCCATCGACGAAGCCGTCGAAGGAGCGCGACGGCTGGCGCTCGCCGAGGTGCTGGCTCGCGGCCGCGCGCTGCTTCACCGGGGCGTCGATGCGGTCTCGGTGGTCGAGACGTGCGTGGCCGCACTGGAGGACTTCGAAGGTTTCAACGCCGGGCGCGGCTCGGTGCTCACGACCGAAGGAACCGTGGAGATGGACGCCGCGATCGCCGACGGCGCCTCGCTGCGGGTCGGCGCCGTCGCGGCCGTGCGGACGCTGCGCAATCCGATCAGGGCCGCGCGCATGGTCCTGGATCAGAGCCGCCACGTGCTGCTGGTGGGCGAGGGCGCCGAGCGTTTCTGCCGCAGCGCCGGAGCCGAGACGGCGCCGCCGGAGTATTTCCTGGTCGCGCGTCCGGCTCGTGGCAGCAAGTCGGGAAACAAGGCACGCATGAAATCGGCAGCGGGCAAGATGGGCACGGTCGGCGCCGTGGCGCGCGATCGCAGCGGCCATCTCGCAGCCGCCACCTCCACCGGCGGCATCTCGCGCAAGCTTCCGGGCCGCGTCGGTGATTCGCCGGTCCCGGGCGCCGGCGTCTTCGCCGACGATGCCACCTGCGCCGTCTCGGCCACCGGCGACGGCGAAGCGATCCTGTGCGCGCAGGTCGCCCACGAGATCGACGCGATGCTGCGCCTGACCGACAGCTCTTTGCCGGTGGCCTGCGCCGCCGCGATGAAGCGTCTGGTGCGAGCGGGCGGCCGTGGCGGTGTGATCGCGGTCGACAGCACGGGCGCGGTCACCTGCCGCTACAGCGCACGCTTTCTTTACCGCGCATGGTTTTCGGGTGAAGGAGCCATGCGCGTGGCCGTCACATAGGCCATGGCGCCCGAAAGGGTCGGGCAGCGCTTCGAAGGAAGCGGCTTCCCGGCTGAAGCTTCTCCGGCTGGCGAGGGACATGCAGAGAACCACGACCGCCAAGCATGGCCCCAGCGCCTGGTCCCGCTTCTGGGGCGCCGCAGCCGCGTGCGCTTTCTGGCTGTCTCTGGGCGCCGCCTTGTACGAAGCGGCGGTTCTTGCGCCGCAGTGGGTGAGCTCGGCCGCCGACCTGCGGGCATGGAACCAGAGCGGCGTCCGTCCGGAGCCGGCGCGGCTGATGACGCCGCTGGCGGCGCTCGCGGTGGGAGCGACGCTGCTGGCGTGGCTTTCGAGCCTGGGCATTCGAAGCAGCCGGCGCTGGTGGCTGACGCTGGCGTTGGCGTGCGCGTCTGGTCTGGCATGGGCCGTCGTCATGGGGCTGATCCCCGCCGAACGCGGGCTTCGCGGCGCGTCCCTCACCGACGCGCAGATCGCCGAGCTGACCAACGAGTGGGTGCGATGGAGCGCGGCTCGCCTGCTCGTGCTGCTGCTCGGCGCTTACGCGGCGTACCGCGGACACGTGGCCCGCATCTTCGGCGCGGCCGTCACCATCACCGAAGCTCGCGACATGCGTCGCGGAGCCTCGAGGGACTTCGTTTTGAGCGACGAGGATCCCGACGCCATCACTCTCGGCGACGACTAGAAGCCTCCGCTCGATACCATTCCGCTCATCGCAGCGGCGGCCAGGCCGCCTCATGCTGCATCGGCATGCGTCTCGAAGCCAAAAAATAGGGGTTTGCACAGCCCGTCGCATTGACTACAGGCTTTTTTTTGCTGCAAGATGCACGCCTCGCGGAGCGTATTCCCGAGAAAAGCTCAAAAATCACCGGAAAATACGCTGGTTCCGCGAAAATGCGGGCCGTCACGCCCGGGAGAAGGAGTAAGGAGGCATGGCAAAGAAATCTGCACCGATCGCGGCTACGCAAACGAAGAGCCAGCTCATGGGCTCGATTGCGGAAGCCACCGGTTTGTCGAAGCGGCAGGTGGCGAGCGTGATCGAGGCCCTGGGCGATCACATCATCCGTCATCTCAAGCCCAAGGGCGCCGGCAAGTTCACCTTGCCCGGGCTGGCCAAGTTCACTGCCGTGAACAAGCCGGCCCGCAAGGCGCGCAAGGGCAAGAATCCGTTCACCGGCGAAGAGATCATGATCAAGGCCAAGCCGGCCTCGCGCGGAATCCGCATCCGTCCGCTCAAGGCCCTCAAGGACCAGATCTGAGACCTTCGGTTTGATTCTCTGCGGCGCAGCGTGGAAGAGGGGCCCCGGCGCCCTCTTCCACGCGCGGCGCAGGTGCGAGACTCTGCAGTGTTCCATCGGACCGACGACCTACGCATTGCAGGGCTCCGACCTCTCATCGCTCCCGCAATCCTGATCGAAGAGCTGCCGCTTTCGGAGCAGGCCTCCACCGTCATCGCCGACGCCCGCGAGCAGGCCACGCGCATCGTGCTCGGCCAGGACGACCGCCTGCTGGTGGTCGCCGGCCCCTGCTCGATCCACGATCCGGCCGCGGCGCTCGATTATGCGCGCCGCCTCCTGGCCGTGCGCCAGAAGCTCGCCGGCGAGCTGTGCATCTTCATGCGCGTCTACTTCGAGAAGCCGCGCACGACGGTGGGATGGAAGGGGCTGATCAACGATCCCGACCTGGACGGCAGCTTCCAGATCAACCGCGGCCTTCGCGTGGCGCGCCGCGTGCTGCTCGACCTCGCCGAGCTCGGCATGCCGGCCGGCTCCGAGTTCCTCGACACCATCAGCCCGCAGTTCATCGCCGACCTGATCTCCTGGGGCGCGATCGGCGCGCGTACCACCGAAAGCCAGGTCCACCGCGAGCTGGCCTCGGGCCTGTCCGTGCCGGTCGGGTTCAAGAACGGCACCGACGGCAACATCCAGATCTGTATCGACGCGATCCGCGCCGCGCGCAATCCGCACCACTTCCTGTCGGTGACCAAGCAGGGCATCTCGGCCATCGTCACCACGCGCGGCAACGACGCATGCCACGTCATCCTGCGAGGCTCGAGCAGCGGCCCCAATTACGACGCCGAAAGCATCGCCGCGGTGGCCACCAGGCTGCGCGAGCAGAGCCTGCCCGACGGCGTCATGATCGACTGCAGCCACGGCAACAGCCGCAAGGACTACAACCGCCAGTGCGAGGTCGCCTCGGCTGTCGCGCGCCAGGTTGCCGATGGATCGACGTCGATCACGGGCGTCATGCTCGAGTCGCACCTCGTCGAGGGACGCCAGGACCTCGTGCCCGGAAAGCCGCTCACGTACGGCCAGAGCATCACCGATGCCTGCATCTCCTGGGACAAGACGGTGCCGGTCCTAGAAGAGCTGGCGGAGGCGGTGCGCACGAGGCGCGCGCGCAGGTATTAACCGCTTCGGCAGGACGCCGATCCATCCCGACTCGAACGGCCCTGTGCGCGGCAGGGGGAAACAGGCGCGCCCCTGGCGATGCCGTCGCCGCGGCGCGATGGTCATTGAGCGGCGCTGTGGTACGCAGGGCGCGCCGGATCGTCCCATGGGAATCTTCGACCGACTCAAGCCGCAACCCCGCTGGAAGCACCCGGACGCCGCCGTTCGCCGGACGGCGATCGCCGATCTGGATGACGCCGTCGAGCTCGCGACGCTGGCGGAGCACGACCCCGATGCCGAGGTACGGGCCGCTGCCGTCGCCAAGGTCGCCGATCCCGTCGTGCTCGGGCGCGTGGGCGCCTCGGATGCAGACGCCGGCGTTCGGGATGCCGCCGCCGAGCGACTGCTCGCTCTGGCCCTCGATGCCGCAAATCCCGAAGCCGCCACCGCCGCCGGCCTGCTGCCGGACCTGCGGCGCGTCTCGGTGATCGCCAAGAGCGCTGCAGCCGATGACGTGCGCGCCGTCGCGCTGGCCAGATTGACGGACGAACGCAGCCTCGGCGGCGTTGCCCGTCAGGCCAGAGTCGAGAGCACGGCGCTCGCCGCTGCGGCACGTCTGACCTCGCCCGAGGAGCTGCTGGCCACCGCGCTGAACAGCGAGCACAGGGAGGTGGCGCTCGCCGCGTTCGATCGCGTCGTGCAGGCAGGACCGGCGGGCGCCGACGTGGCGCTCCTCGAGACGATCGAAGCGCGCGCGAAGCACAAGTCCGTGGCCAGACGAGCACGGACGATGCGGCAGGCCATCGAGGACGAGGAGAATGCCCGTCGTGCGGCCGAAGAGCAGAGGCGCAGCCAGGAGGCGTCATTGTGTGCCGCCGTGGAACGGCTGCGCGATGTTGCCGATCCCGATGGCATCGCCGCAGAACTGGCACGTCTCGATGCGGCGTGGGACGCGCTGGCCAGCACGGACGAGGCGGCAACGCAGCGATTCCGTGCGGGCGTCGACGCCGCACGGCTGCGCATGACTCAGCGCCGAAGCGAGATCGCGGCTGCCGCCGAAGAGGCACGCCGCCGCCGTGAAGCTCTGGCAAGCCGCGAGGAGCTCTGCCGGCGCATCGAAACGATCGAACGCCATGACGGAGGCGGGACAGACGGCGCGAGCGCAGGCGAGGCCGAAAGCACGGCGACGGTCGAGACCGTTCGAGAGCGCCTGCGCTCGATCGAAGAGGAATGGGCAGGGCTCGCGCCGCTTCCGGGCTACGAGCGCGACGTCGAGGGACTCACGGCGCGATTCGAAGCGGCGGCGCAGGCATGCCGGAAACGGCTCGAGCGTGAGGCGGCACTCCAGGACGCCCGCTCCGCGCTCGAGGCTCTCGTCAGCGAAGCGGAATCGCTTCCGACGCGCGACGGCAAAGCCGCCGCCGACCGCTGGCGGACGCTTGCACGCGAAGCGCAGGTGCTGGCGGCCATGTTGAACGATGCGTCCCGGCCGTCCTCCGATCTGATGGATCGTCTTGCCGAGGTCGGGAGAACGCTGGCGGCGCGCGAGACCGAGGCACGCGAGGCGGCGGCAAAGGCCGCGCGCGATCACGCCGCCAGGCTCGCGCAACTGGTGGCGCGCGCCAGGAAGGCGGCTGAAGCGGACACGATCACCTTGCGCGAAGGCGAACGACTGCTGCGGGACATGGCGACGGCCCTCGACAACGCCGGCAGAACCGAGAGGACCACGGACATCGCTGACGCTCTTGCGGTGCTGCGGACGTTGCAGGATCCGCTCGCGCGGCGCGTGAAGGAGCTGCGCGACCTCGACGAGTGGCGCAGGTTCGCCAATGCGCAGCGGCAGGAAGAGCTCATTGCGATGGCGGAAGCCATCGTCGCGGCTCTGAAGGCGGAAGAGGAGGCGGGCGCGGCCAGCGATCTGCCGGCCACCGCCAAAGCGCTGCGCGAGCTTCAGTCGCAATGGCAGAAGGTCGCCGACGTGCCGCAACAGAGCGCGCAGCAGCTGTGGAGTCGGTTCAAGGCCGCCGCCGACTTCATCCGCAGCCGTTGCGAGGTCCACTTTGCCGAGCTGCGACAGCAGCGAAGCGCCAGCCTGGCCGCCAAGGCCGAGCTCGTCGCACAGGCGGAAGCGCTGGCCGAGTCCACCGATTGGAGCAAGACCGCAGCGCGCCTTCGCGAGCTGCAGAAGGCCTGGGAGGAGACCGGGCCGGTGCCCGGCGATCAGGCGCGCGATCTGACGAAGCGTTTCCGCGCCGCATGCAATACGTTCTTTACCCGCCGCCGCGATGATCTGACCGCCAAGAAGGCGGAGTGGGCCGAGAACCTGGCGCGCAAGGAAGCGCTGTGCGAGCAGGCCGAGCAGTTGGCGGAATCGACCGACTGGGACGCTGCGGCCGCGGCGTTGAAGAAGCTGCAGGCCGAGTGGAAAGGCATCGGGCCGGTGCAGCACGCCAAGAGCGAAGCGGTGTGGAAGCGGTTCCGCGCCGCGGCGGACAGGTTCTTCGAGCGATACCACAAGCGGCACGAGCTGGCCGCCGCCGCGCAGCTGGCCGAACGCGAAGCGATCGTGGTCGCGATGGAAGCGCTCGCTGCGCTCGAGACCGTCCCCGACGATCTGGCCGGGCAGGTGCAGGCGCTGCGGACGACGATGGCCAATGCGCCGCACGTCGAGGGCGCCGGTATGCAGGCGCTGCGCGACCGATGGACCGCCGCCCTGGCCACGCTCGTCTCGCGCTCGCCTGCCGCCTTCGCGGGCACCGACCTCGACCCCGTCGCGAACCGCCAGCGCATGGAGCGGCTCATCGCGAAGGTCGAGTCGCTGCTCGGCGAAGACGCGCCGGTGGCGGCAACGGGCAAAACGGCCACCGAGGTGCTTGCCGAGCGGCTGCGCGCGGCGCTCGAGCGCAATGCGCTCGGGGCCCGTCCCGACGCGACGAAGTGGCGTGCCGCCGCCAGGGCGGTCGAAGAAGCGCAAGAGGCGTGGCGCCGGCTCATGCGACTGCCCGGGGCGGAGACGGACGCGCTCGAAAAGAGGTTCGAGGCCGCCTGCGCCCGCGTGATGGATCAGGTCAAGCCGCACGTCCGCTCTGCGGATGCTGCCGAGGGCGGTTTCGGCGAACGCGGCTCCGACCGCCGCTCCGGTCGACCGAAACGCTCCGGTGGCAGGCGCTGACGGCAGCCGCGTCGACGCCGGCGAACCGACGCGCCAGCCACATTCTCAGCCCGGACGTCGCAGCGGCAGGACGCCGACGTCGTAGACCGGCCATCCTCCTTCCTCGGCGCGTGCGGCTTCGTGCAGGCGATGCGGCCGCGGCTCCCGGCCGATCCCCAGATGCAGGACCTGCATCCCATGCAGCGTGGCCGCATCGGCGAGCAGTCGCCGGTGGCACTGCCACCACAGTGTCTCGGCGCACATCACGGCCACGTCCGTGCCTCGTGCGATGGCGAGCAGCTTCTCGAACGCTTGTCGAAACGACGGGGTGTCCATGTACTCGGCGTAGGCACGGAACGCTTCGACCTGCCACGCCGGGTGGCGCGTCTCGGCAACAGGCCTGGCACGCCGGCGGCCCCCCAGTTCCTCGCCCCACCACTCGTAAGCGATTCCCGCGCCCGGAAGCGACCTCTCCAGCGCCTGGCGCGCGAAGTGCGGGTGGCGCCGCGAGGCGGGGTAGCGGCGAACGTCCACGCATCGGCGGACCCGCGCCTCTTCGAGCACCGCTTGGAGTTCCTCGGTGGTGCGGGCGCCGTGGCCGACCGTGAAGAACATCCCGGTCCAGTAGCGGCGCCGCTCTGGCGGCGCCACCGACGGCGCCGCAATGCGGTCACGCAGCCTGCCGCGTCGCCGCCGCACGCCATTTGCGCGCGAGGTGAAGCGCTCGGCGGGTTGGCGCCGGCGCATTCACCTTTGCCCGCACGCCACGCTAAGGTCCGGGCCATGACATACGATCCATTCGCCCGTGGCCCCCACCCCGTAGGCGTTCGCACCGTCGATCTCACCGACGCTTCCCGATCGCGCTGGCTGCCGACGGAAGTCTGGTATCCCGCAACGGCGGCGCACGCCGGGAAGGACACGGCCGCCGAAACGCGCGACAAGTACGACCTGCTCCCCGGCTTCCCGCCGCTGTCGCAAAGCGCGGTGCGCGATGCCGAGGCCGAGCGCGGCAAGTATCCGCTGGTGATCTTCAGCCACGGCTTCGGCGGCCATCGCCGCCAGAGCACGTTCCTTTGCACACACCTGGCAAGCCACGGCTACGTCGTTGCCGCGATGGACCACACCGGCAACACCGTCATCGACATGGCGCAGATGACGATGCAGGTGATGATGGGCCAGCCGATGCCCGACATCGCGGCAACCATCCACGAGCTGATCCAGGCCCGCCCGGCCGATGTGCGCTTCGTCATCGACAGCGTTCTTGCCGGCAATGCCGGCGTGCCCGCCGACTTCGTCGACGAGAGCCGCATCGGCATGAGCGGACACAGCTTCGGCGGCTGGACGACGCTGAAGACGGCGGGACTGGAACGCCGCATTCGCGCGGCGCTTGCGCTCGCGCCGGCCGGCGGACCCGGGCCGCTACCAGCGGAGCCTCTGATCGAAGCGCTGGACTTCGCCTGGGGCCGCGACGTTCCGACCCTTCTTCTGGTGGCCGACAAGGACACGCTGCTGCCGCTGTCGAGCATGCATCACATCCTCGGCCGCGCCACCTGCACCAAGCGCATGATCGTGCTGGAGAACGCCGACCACATGCACTTCTGCGACGAGGTCGAGCAGACGCACGAGCTGTTCCGCTCGATGCCGCCGCCGGGCCCGCTCGCCGACGTCGCCAAGGGCGTGCCGCCGATCTCGGAGCTCTGCCCCGGCACGCACGCCTACGACTTCAACAATTCGCTCGGCCTGGCGCACATGGACGCCAACCTCAAGGGCAGCGAAGAGGCCGCAGGTTTCCTGTCGCAGGATCTACCGGCGGTCTTCGCCGAGCGCGGCATTCGCATCTCGGTGGTCTGAGAGCGGCCGGCGGCACGATGGACTTCGCGCCGGACGCCCAGAACGAGAGCATCCGCAGCGAGGCCGCGCGCCTGGCCGCCGCGTTCGACGACGAATACTGGCGCGCCAGGGATTCCGCGCACGAGTTTCCGTGGGAGTTCTACCGCGCCTTCGCCGAAGGCGGGTGGCTCGGCGTGCTGGTTCCGCAGCAGTACGGCGGGGCGGGCCTGGGCGTGCGCGCCGCCGGCACCCTGCTTCGCACCGTTGCCGCCAGCGCCGGCGCCATGAACGCCGCCTCCACGCTGCACCTGTCGATCTTCGGCATGGGGCCGGTGATCCATCACGGCTCCGAAGCGCTCAAGCGCAAGTATCTGCCGCCTACCGCCACCGGGGAGCTGCACGTCTCCTTCGGCGTCACCGAGGACGATGCCGGCACCGACACCTCGCGCATCCGCACCACGGCGGTTCGTCGCGGTGATCACTGGATCGTCAACGGGAAGAAGGTCTGGAACACCAAGGCGCAGCAGGCGCAGAAGATCCTGCTGCTCGCGCGCACTACTCCTCGGGAGGACTGCAAGCGGCCGCTCGACGGCCTGACGCTGTTCCTGGCCGACCTGGACCCGAAGTTCTGCGACATCCGCGAGATTCCCAAACTCGGCCGCAACGCCGTCAACTCGAACGAAGTCTTCCTGCGGGATCTGCCGGTCGAGGATGGCGACGTGGTCGGTGAGGTCGGCCGCGGCTTCCATCATCTTCTGGATGGCATCAATCCCGAGCGCATCGTCATTGCCGCCGAGGCGGTCGGCATCGGCGTGCGGGCAGTGGAGTGCGCGTCGCGCTACGCGCGCGAGCGCATCGTGTTCGGGCGGCCCATCGGACAGAACCAGGCGATCGCGCATCCGCTCGCCGACTCGCATGCCGAGCTCGAGGCTGCCGATCTGCTCTGGCAGAAGGCCGCCTGGGCCTACGACAACGGCCAGGAAGCCGGCGCCCTGGCCAACATGGCCAAGCTGCGCGCGTCGGAGGCGGGCTTTCGAGCGTGCGATCGCGCGCTGCAGACGCTCGGCGGCTTCGGCTACGCGTGCGAGTACAACATCGAGCGCTACTGGCGCGAGTCGCGCCTGATGCGCATCGCGCCCGTCTCCAACGAGATGGCGCTGAACTACCTTGCCGAGCGCGTGCTCGGCCTTCCCAAGAGCTACTGAGAAGCGCGGGCGTGGCCGTCGAGTATCCACAGGAGCCGCGCGTGGCCATCGGCGCCGTCGTCGTACACGACGGGCGCGTGCTGCTGGTCGAGCGCGGCAAGTCGCCATCCAAGGGTGCGTGGGCGGTTCCCGGCGGAAGCGTCGAGCTCGGCGAGACATTGGCTCAGGCGGTCGAGCGCGAAGTGCTCGAGGAGACGGGCGTGACGGTGCGCGCAGGCAGAGTCGTGCACGCTTTCGATGCGGTGGTGCGCGACGAACAGGGCCGCGTTCGCTTCCACTACGTCATCGTCGATCTGGAGGCTCGCTACGTCCACGGCAATCCGGTAGCGGCCGGCGACGCCAGCGATGCGCGCTGGTTCTCGATCGACGAGCTCGCGGGCGTGCGCGTACATCCGGTGACGATGGAGGTTCTGCAGCGCGCGCTCGAAGCGGCGCCTCGCTGATCGGTAGCGCAACGCACGCCAGCCGCAGCAGCGCGCTCTTTCGTGCGCGCGCTGGTTCGACACGTTCGAAATGCCCGAGTAGTCTGCGGTTACGTGGCGTTTCTGCGCTCCCACGATCTCGCCCGTGCATGCTTCCGCTTGGGGGCTTGCGTGCTCGTGCTGCTGGCGCCGGCATGCACCACCACGGCGTCACGCAAGCCACCGGGCGATGCGGTCACGACGCTGGCGCCGCGCAGCCCGGCAGAAGATCTGTTCGAGCGATCGCCGGTGCGTCTTCGCATCCGCAGCTTTGCCGCGCAGGCGTGGCGGCTGGCCGAGCCGAACTGGTCGCGCGTTCCCGAGCACGAGCGCGGGCGGGTGCAGAAGGTTTTCCTGGCCACGTTCGGCGAGGCCAACGTGGCCCCGATCGCCACTCGCCGGTTCATCGCTGCGGCGCAGGAGCCGGGTGCGCCGGCGAGCCAGGCGCTGGAGTGGTGGAAGCAGGGCGCCGCCGCCGAGATCAAATTCGCCGAGGCCACGGCCTCGCGGCCCCATCCCGAATCGCGGAAGGAGTTCCTCGAGCGCTACGCGTCGGTGCGCGAGAACGATGCGCCCGAGATTCGCATGTCGCGCATCCGCCGGCTGGCCGAGGCCACGCAGGCCGTGCAGTCGACGCTCGATCTGACGCACGCCATCGGGCACGCCGTGGCTCGCGTGATCAACGAGGTGTCGCCGCCGGCGCAGCGTCTGGACGATCGCCGCCTGGCCGAGACGATCCGCCAGGAGCGCAGCGACCGCCGCACGCTCGAGAGCTACGAGGCGGTGGTGCTGGCGGCGATGCTGCAGCGCTACAGCCAGGTCGAGCTGCAGGATCTGGATGCCTACGTCG
This sequence comes from Candidatus Limnocylindrales bacterium, assembly GCA_035626395.1. NCBI lineage: Bacteria > Bacillati > Chloroflexota > Candidatus Limnocylindria > Candidatus Limnocylindrales > Candidatus Limnocylindrales bacterium. Next base: position 456,029 of record DASPNR010000031.1, read on the forward strand.
CATTCGCCGAAAGCGAAGCCGGCCGCTGGTATCATCGCACGGCCTCGCAGGCATTGGTGGCGGCAGCCGAGGAGGCCGCGCGCGACATCGAGCGTACGCTGGCTCAGACCGAGCCGAGCGAGCCGGTGTTCGACGCCGACTCGCTGCTGCTGACGCTGCCCTCGGGGCGCCGCGTGCGCATGCTGGGCGTGGTGGGCATGCGGCTGGATGCGCTGCCGGCCATGATGTTCCGCTACGAAACGTTTCTTCCGATCGCCGATCTGGCCGCGGTCAGGCGCGAGGCGGGGGAGGTCTGGGAGCGTGTGCGCAGCGACGTCGAGGCGCTGGGAACCCGCGCGGTCGTGCTGCAGGCCACGGGCTCGGTGGCCGGCTGGGTCTTCACCAAAGCGTCCTCGCGCAGCTTTGCGTGGCGCCGCGACGGTGAAGCCGGATGGGTCCCGATCAAGAACGGCCCGGGCAGGAGCCCCAATCCCCTCGAAAGCCTTCACGACGAGACACTGTGGAGCGTACCGCCCTGACCACCACGACCACGCTCGAGCTCGCACCACTCTCGCGCACCGCACGCCTGCACGCCAACGGCCTCGGTGGAATCGTCCTGCTTTTCGTCGCGCCCGCCTTTCTGGACGCACTCGATTCGACGCTCGGTCTGGCCGTTGCCGGACCTGCGTTCCGCACGACCATTCGTCTGGCGGCCGTCGGCGTTCTCGCCGCGCTGGCGTATTCGCTGGCCAGGCGCGCTCGCCGCGCCCGCATCGTCTTCGAACAGGACCGCCTGCGGGTCGAGGGCGTCAGCCACCAGCCGCGCATCATTCCGTACCGCGACATCACGGCGGCACATGCCTACGGCAGCGGCGCAAGTCGCCGCGCCGTTCTCGGCGTGCGCACGAGCCTGCCGGTGTCGCTGCCGCAGGCCGCGTTCGCATCGGCCGGCGCGCTCGATCAGTTCCTGGCCGACCTGAGCACGCGCGTCCGCCAGTCCAGCGGCGATCGCGAGTTCGAGGCGTTCGTGCGGCGCAGCCAGCTGGGCGAGCAGACCTCGCGAGGATGGATCCCGATCACCACGAGCTTCATCGTTCTCTGCGTGGTGGCGCTCGCCGTGGCCATCGCTACGCGCGTGCATGCCGATCCGCTGGGGATGCTGCGGTTCGGTGCGCTCTCCAGCGCGATGGTGCGAGCGGGCGAGTACGAGCGCGTGATCAGCTACGTGTTCGTCCATTGGAATCTGACACACCTGTGGGCCAACGTCGCGCCGCTGATTGCGCTCGGCTGGACCGTCGAGCGCCTGCTCGGATGGCGCTTGTACGCGCTGATGCTGCTGTCGGTGACGCTGGTGAGCTCGATGCTGGCCATGTCGAGTGGTGGCGGCGTGCTGCGCGTGGGCGCCTCCGGGCTGGTCTGCGCCGCCTTCGGCATCCTGCTCTACCTCAACGTGCGGCGCAGCCGCGAGCTGCCGCCGCTTTCGCAGGTGCCGATGATCCTGTGGGCGATGCTGCTGCTGGTCCAGGGATTTCTGCTCATCGGCTGGATACGCGCCGGCTCTCCGTCCACCGGCATCGATCATCTCGGCCATGCGTTCGGCTGGATCGCGGGAGGCGCGGTGGCTGCGGCGGCCACCAGCCGCCGCTCGCTGTGGGAGCTGCGATCGTTGCGGACGTCGGCGCTGCGTGCAGGCCCATGGATCGCGGCGGGCGTTGCCTGCGCCGCGCTCACGACCTCGGTTCTTCGCGCGGTCGGATTCACGCGTGAGGATCGCGTGCACGCCGCCTCGGTCCTGCTGACGGCGCCCGAGACGCCGCCGGCGCTGCGCGGCGAGCTCGCACGCCAGACCATCGCCTCGCCTTTGTCGGCGCCCGAGCAGCTGCGCAAGGCGCAGCACGCCGTGCGCATGCTTCTTCGCAGCAATCCGTACGATGGGCGCCAGCTCGATCTGCTTGCGCGCGTGCAGTCGCGGCTCGGCCACGACCAGCGGGCGATCGAGACGGCACGAACCGCGCTGCTGTGGCATCCCGACAAGCCCGCCGCCGCCGAGCATCTGGCGCAGCTGATGTGGCGCAACTACGAGCGGCGCGGCGCCCTGACCCTCGGCGGCCCGGCGCCGACGCTGGAGCTGATCCGAGAGGGCGGCGCGGTTACAGCCCGGCTTTCCGCGCTCGAGGCCGCGCAGGGCCGCCGCGGCCTCGTGGCCTATATCGTCGTGCACGCCGGCAATCAGCTGGGCGGCCTGCTCGTGCTACGCATCGGCGGCGACCTGCGTCAGTCCTATGTTCTGGGCCACGTGCCGGATTGGGCGCTGCAGGAGCGCTGGACGCTGACGACGGTGGCGCGCACCGCCTTCGAGCTGGTGGACCTGCCAGCGGGCGAGCCGGACGTGGACGGATTTTCTTTCGGCAAATAGGCGGGGTCGCCGGCCAGGGCCCTTCCAGCCCGCCCCGCCACTGCGGCATACTCGCCGCTCCCGCTCTACCGTTCGGATCAGGAGGTTCGCCATGGAACAGCTCAGCGGACTGGATGCTTCGTTCCTGTACTTCGAGACATCCAACGCGCCCACGCACATCGGCTCCTTCGCGATCTACGATCAATCCACCGCGCCCGGCGGCAAGGTCACGTTCCGCGGCATCCTCAAGAACCTGCAGAGCCGCCTGCACCTGGCGCGATGCTTTCGGCAGCGCCTGGTGCACGTCCCCTTCGACCTCGACCATCCGTACTGGCTGCAGGACCCGGACTTCGATCTCGAGTTCCACGTCCGGCACATCGCGCTGCCAGCGCCGGGCGACTGGCGCCAGCTCTGCATCCAGGTCGCCCGCATTCACGCGCGCCCCCTCGATCTGTCCAAGCCGCTCTGGGAGATGTACGTCATCGAAGGCCTGGACTCTGTAGCCGGTGTGCCCAAGGGCAGCTTCGGCGTACTGACCAAGATCCATCACGCCGCCATCGACGGCGTTGCCGGCGCCGAGCTCGCGGCCGCGGTTCACGATCTGGAGCCCGATGCGAAGCCGCTGCCGCCTGCGGAGGCGTGGAAGCCCGAGCCGATCCCGAGCGCAAGCGAAATGATGCTCAAGGCGGCGACCGGCATGGTCGGCAACCCGTTCCGCGCCGCTCGAACGATCGCCCGCACCGTGCCGGGCATCGCCAGCATGCTGTGGCCTTTTGGCGGCGAGGAGGTCGAAGGTTCCGGTCCGGTGCCGCGCACGCGCTTCAATGGCGTCGTCTCGCCGCATCGCGTGGTCGAAGGACGCGAGTTCTCCCTCGAGGACATCCGCGAAATCCGCAGGCGCGTTCCCGGCGCGACCGTCAACGACGTCGTGCTGACGATCTGCTCGGGCGCCTTGCGCCGCTATCTGCAACATCACGGCGAGCTGCCGCAGGAGTCGCTGGCCGCCATCGCTCCGATCTCGGTGCGCGGCGAGTCCGAGAAGGGCGCACTCGGCAACAAGATTTCGGCCATGTCGGTGACGCTGTTCTCGGATGTCGCCGATCCGCTCGAACGCCTGGCCAAGGTGCACCGTGGCACGCGCAGCTCCAAGGCCACCGCCGAAGCCATCGGCGCGCGAACCATGACCGACATCACGCAGTTCCTGCCCGGCATGCTCGCCGGCCTGGCCGCGCGCGTCTACACCGGCCTCGGGCTCGCAAACCGCGTGCGACCGATCCTCAACACCGTCATCACCAACGTGCCGGGGCCGCAGATTCCGCTCTACTTCACCGGCGCCCGCATGGTGTCGCTCTATGGGCTCGGGCCGGTGATGGACGGCATGGGCCTGATCCATCCGGTATTCAGCTATTCGGGGCGCATCAGCATTGCGGTGACCGCATGCCGCGTCCAGATGCCCGATCCCGGCTTCTACGCGCAGTGCCTGCAGGCGTCGTTCGACGAGCTGCTTACGGCGGCGCGCGGACCGGTGCAGGCGGTGGCGTAGCGCGCGTCGTCCGCAGAGTTGGCGTGCTCGGCAAGGTCTTCAGCGACTGGTCGGCATCTTCACGACAGGCGCAATCGCCAGCTACATCTCGGCAAATGCAACGCGCTTCTCGATCCTCACCACGCCGTTTGGATCCAGCACCCGCAGCACCACCGTCGGCTCGGGCGCATCCCAGTCGATCTCGATCTCGCCAAAGTTCGCACTCGTCAAGGCCCCGCCGACACGATTGGCGTTGGCTGCCGGCCGATGAATGGGCAGCGGGCGGTTCAGGCTGCTGGTCGTCAAATCGTACAGGACGCGACCGCTGGGCAGCGTCGTCCGCGACAGCTCGGCAAGGTGGCGGTCGCCGCTGACGAAGATGGTCGGGACATCGCCTGCGTCCTCGACTTCGTCCATCAACCGATCCTGCTCGCGCGGGAAGTTGCTCCAGCTCTCCCAGCCATGCTGCTGCGCGAGCACTTGAATGCTGGAAGCGATGATTCTGACAGCTGCCGGTTTGCGAAGCTCCTCCTCCAGCCAGTCCCACTGCTCTTCGCCCAGGACGGTGGCGTCTTCGTCCTCGGTGGCTACGTACGGCCCGCGGCCGCGTACCGGCAGCACCCACGTCCGGTCGCGTGCAAGCGGGCTGCGAAACGTGCGCGTGTCCAGGAGAATGATGTGCACGGCGCGCCCGGGCGGACCGATGATGACCGAGTCGTAGACGCCGTCGCGCCCGCGCCGCTGCTCGGATGCGTCCGGATCCCAGGCGGCCAGGAATATCTCCTTCGCCTGGTGCCGCAGCGGATTGTCGGCGCCCGCGTCGTCGAGCCCGTAGTCGTGATCGTCCCAGGTCGCCAGCAGCGGCACGCTTGCCAGCAGGCTCTGCACGCCGGGCCGCGCAAGCTGGCGCCGGTAGTGCGCGGCCAGTGCGTCGACGCTGGCAGCGTCGGCGTAGACGTTGTCGCCGATGAGCAGCGCAAGATCGGGCTGCCGCGCGAACACCGCGTTCCAGAACGGCTGCGGGCGGTTCTGGTCGAGGCATGAGCCGACGAAGATGCGGCGCATCGGCCCGACGGGCATCGGCGCCCTCGGTAGCGCGGCGGCTTCCGGGAGCAGTTGTGACGCGGTCGGCGCTAGCTGCGGGGCCACCGCCCGCGAGGGAGCGCCGCAGGCCACCGCAAGCAGCAGAAAGCCGACGCCCAGGAAGCGCATCACCGCCGGCTCGGTCTATGCCAGGTTATGGAAGACCTTCTGGACGTCGTCGTCCTGCTCCAGGCTGTCGGCCAGCTTGAGCACGTCCTTGGCCTTGTCTTCGGGCAGCTCCATCGGCGTCAGCGGAATGTATTCGGACTCCGCCGACAGCGGCTTGATGCCGCGGTCTTCCAATCCCTTCTGCAGACTTCCGAAGTCCGTGAACGCGCAGCGCAGGATGAGCTGCGGCTCGCCCTTCTCGCCCGTGCCTTCGCCCATCTCCTCGAGGCCGTGCTCGATCATGTCCAGCTCGAGGTCATCCTGATCGATGCCCGTGGGGTCGAGCCGGAAGACGCCCATGCGCTTGAACTGGAAGCTGACGCTGCCGCTGGCCCCGAGGTTGCCGCCGTTCTTGGCGATGATGTTGCGCACGTTCGCGATGGTGCGCGTAGGGTTGTCGGTGGCCGCTTCGACCAGCATCGCCACTCCGTGCGGCGCGTAGCCTTCGTACAGGATCTCCTGGTAGTCGGCGACGTCCTTGCCCGCGGCGCGCTTGATGGCGGCCTCGATCTTGTCCTTGGGCATGTTGACGGCGCGCGCATTCTGCACCACGCGCCGCAGCTGCGGGTTGCTCGCGGGGTCGGGGCCGCCGGCCTTGACGGCGATGACGATCTCCTTGCCGATGCGCGTGAAGGCTTTCGCCATCCGGTCCCAACGCGCGAACATCGTGTGCTTGCGGGTCTCGAAAATTCGTCCCATGGCGCACGTCCAATGCTGATTTTTGGCGGGTTTGGCAAACTCCCCGGCCGCGGGCGGCGGCGCTGTCGCCAGTCAGGGCGGAGCGCCGACAGTGGCACGAGCGACCGCGCAGGCGACCTGGTCGCTCGTCGCGGGCAAGTGTGAAAGCTGCAGTCCCGGACTGGCATCAGGTCGGGCGGCTGAGCATCGTGCCGGTTGTGAAGATCACGCGAATCCGACCGGCGCTCGCTGCTCTGCTTCTAGCCTGCTGCGCCCTTGCCTGCGGCCCTAACGTCCACTTGCGCGAGTATAAAACCTTGCCGCGTCCGCATTACTGCAACCCGACGATGTTCGGTACCGAGGATGTCGTGCCCGCAGGCGCGTTGCTCATGGCGGAAATGGGTCTCGGTGAGACGGGCTTCTCCAAGGATTGCGACGTGGGCCGCAACAAGCAGCGTCTGCGTACCTATGCATGCAGAATCGGCGCCGATGCAGTCAAGATCGTGAAGGAGCAGTATCCCGACCTGATCAGTACCTGCTATCGCGTGCGCGCGAAGATCTACAAGCTTCCGGTTGAGCAGCCGCCGTCCTGAGGATCCACCTGCCGCCGGCGCCGCACGACTCCGCGGCAGGGCACCGTCGAGCACGGCGATCGTCACCGGCGGCAGCGGAACGGTGCGGCCGAGCAGGATGCGTCCGTACGTTCATGGTGCGACGAGCCTCGTCATCGCCGCGTCGACGGCGCGCAGGTCGCTCGCGGCCGTCATGGGAATTCCCGCCAGCTCCAGCGTGACCACCAGCGGACCCGGGGCGGCACCCGAGAGGTCCACATCCTTTGCCGCCATCATCACCGAGGACCGTCCTGCGGCGCTGCTGACAACGCGCATGCGGCGCACGCCCTCGGCGAGCGTGCCGCTGCGATCGAAGAACCTGGCGCTGGTGCCGCTGGCGCGCACTTCCTGGTCGGCCGCCTCGACCGTAGCGGTGAAGAACGGGCCGCTTTCGTCTGCGAGCGTCACCGACAGCGTCTGACCGATCAGGCCAAGCGAAGCGAGATCGATGGATGCCTGCAGCTTGACCAGGAGGCTGCCTTCGCCGGTGATCGCAGAGCGCTCGATCCTGACGCGCCGGACTGCGAAATCCGGAACCGATGCGACCTGCGCCAGCGGTCCCCGATTGCCGGCTTCATCGACCGCACGCACCGCGTAGAACCTCTCCTCCGGCATCGGAGCGAACGTCGTGCTCTCCTCGCTGCCGGAGTCTTGCGGCGCGGGCAGCGAGATCGGCGTGGCCGCGCTCGCGTTGGCGTAGGTGATGGGCGCGTCCGAGGCGAGCAGCTCGTACGACGCAGCCGTTCCGCAACGACCGTCGTCGCCCGGCGCCGTCCAGGCCAGCACGACGTTGCCCTGGTCCAGGACGAGGCTGAGATCGTCGATACGCGCCGGCCGGCGCGTGTCGGTGCCGAGCGCTCCCGTGTTGTGCTCGTCGTGGTGGAACGTCCGCCACTGGTCGTTGACGGCAGCGCAGGCGTCGCCGGCCATGTCCCAGACGAAGATGTTGCCGAGGCGCGTGCTGACGACGACTTCGAGATCGCCGTCGTCGTCGATGTCGCCGACCAGCGGAGTCGAGATCACCCACTGCCCGGTGAACTTGGGCCAGCCCGCCGGCTCCAGGCCGAGAGCGTTGAACGCATGCACCCAATAGCCGCCGCTGCTCACCAGCATCTCGGGCAGGCCACCCGGCGCACCGTCGACGTCGGCCACCGATGCGCTGGTGAAGAACTGCCAGTCCTCGACGACGCGCGGGAAGGCCGGCTTGTGCGCGGCGGTGGCCGCGTTCCAGACGGAGAAGTAGTGATCGAACGGAGTAGGGGTGCCCGAGCCGATGGCCAGCCCGGCGATGCCGTTGCCGACGGTGCCGGCCATCAGGTCCACCTGTCCGTCCAGGTCGACGTCGCTGAAGGAGGGATGGGCGACGTAGTAGTGCACCGGCGCGTCACTAGGCTTGCCGAGCCCGCCTTCGGCCGTTTCCTCGTCGCCATCGCCGCCGGCGCCGGTGCTGCCCATCGCGCCGTTCATGGTCGCGAAGACGCTGCCGTCGTGGTTGAAGACGGTGGCGTCGCCGACGAGCAGGCCCGATGCGATCTCGAGCGTGCCGTCCCCATCGATGTCGGCGGCGGCGGGGCTGGTTCCGACGCCCTCGGCCACCAGCGGCACCGCGTCCGGCGACAGCGACGGCAGCGCCACCGGCCAGCCGGGCTCGATGCTGCCGTGCTCGTCCACTGCATAGAGCCGGCCCGAGCCGCCCTGACCGGCAATGTTGGGCGTGCCGTAGGTTTCGTTGGTGCCGAACACCATCTCGATGTCGCCGTCGTCATCGATGTCGGCGACCACCGGCACCGAGATGATGTACTCGGGGCGCTTGCTGCTGACGCCGCTGCTGGAGGCAGGGTCGTAGATCGCGACGGGGAAGGGCGCGCGCCGCGTGCCGTCGCTGTTCCACACGTAGAGCTTCTGATCCCACGCGCCCGCCACCAGCTCGAGCTTGCGATCGCCGTCGAAGTCCACGAGCGCCGGCACCACCAGCACCGGCTCGCCCTTGGCATTGGGCTTCTGCACCCCGCTGTATTGATCGCGCGTGGCGCCGATGTCGGTGGAGACCGGAAAGCCGTCCTGCACGCCGCCGTCGGCGTTCCAGCAGTAGACCTTTCCGTCGTAGCTTCCCGAGCAGATCTCCTGCATGCCGTCGTCGTCGATGTCGCCGACGCTGACGCCGCCGATGAGCGAGGAGCCGACCACCGGCACCTCACCGTTGCTTTCCTCGCCGTCGTACGCGGGCGAGCAGCAGGTGGGCAAGGCAGGAAGAGGGTCGGTCGCTACGGGGAAGCCGGGCAGAACGCTGCCGTCTTCGCGAAACGCGTACACCTGGCCGTCGGCGGTGGACAGGATGATCTCGAGCTTGTTGTCGCCGTCCAGGTCCACGAGCTTCGACGAGATCGATTCCAGCGAAGCCGGCAGCGTCTGCGGCCACCCGGCATGGGCATCGGCGTCAGGCCGTCGCACCCACACCTGCATGCGATCCTCGCCCTCGTTGCCGAGGTCGTCGGTGACGCGAAGGCGCAGCGTGTAGGCGCCAGGCGTCAGCGCGGTGGTGTCCCAGTCGAAGCTGAAATTGCTGGCCATGCTCGCGGACGACAGCGCCGGGTTGCTCATCTGGTCGTCCGCCGCCAGCAGCGGCGTCCATGTCGTCGGCTGCACGCCCTGGCCGACCTCGAGCACCACATCGAACGAGTCGGTCCAGCGCGCGTTGGCGTAGAAGGCGACGGCGGCCGTGCCGTCGACGTACGTGAACCAGTCGGGCGAGTTGATGTCCGCTTCCGGCGGAATGGTGCCGGGCGCGACCATGTCCACCGCCGATTTCGCATTCATGCGGCCGTAGCCGGTGTAGCGGTCCCAGCCCTCGGCCAGATGATTGGTGTAGGGGCCGGAAGGATCGTCCGCGATGACGACGTCGTCGGCGGTGCGATCGATGATCTGGCGCACCTCCTGCGCCGAAATGTCCTGCAGCGCCAGCCCGCTCGCATCCAGCACGCTGGCCTCGATCAGCTCGCGAGCGCGCGAGAACACCAGCGCGGCCACGCCGGCCGCGTGCGGCACGGCCGAGGAGGTGCCGCTGGAGTCGCCGAAGCCGCCGCCCTGCGAGGTCGTGGGCGAGTCGCTCGGCGCCACCACGTCCAGCTTGGCGCCGTAGTTCGAGAAGTTGGCCTTGCGAAGGTACGTCGTCACCAGCTCTTCGTTGTCGGGCACCACGGCGCCGATGGCCATGACGTCGTCGAACTGCGTCTGGAAGTTGTGGTGGAAGCTGAACTCGTTGGCCGACGCCGAAACCGCCAGCACATTCTTGCGCGTGGCGTAGTCGAAGGCGGCGCGCGTGGCGCTGGAGGCGCCGGTGGCGCCGAGCGCCATCGTGATGACCGAGTGACCGTGGTCGGCCGCCCACACGGCGCCCTTGGCGGCGCCCTCGGTCTTGTGAACGAACGTGTCGTCGACGCGGACATTGGTCAGCGGACAGTCCGGGCAGATGCCGGCAATGCCGATGCCATTGTCGGTCTCCGCGCCGATGAAGCCGTTGCGGCCGGTGCCGTGGCCGAAGTCGCGGTGGTCGTATTCGTCGCCGTCGTCATCGTCGGCGTCCCAGCCCGAGATGTCGTCGATGAAGCCGTTGGAGTCGGTGTCGATGCCGTCCTCGAAGACGCGCAGATCGCTGCGCGAGAGGACGCCGGGAAGGATGGTGTCGGTGAGGCGTGAGTCGCCGGCGAAGTCCTGCACGTTGAAGACGCCATCGCCGTTGCAGTCGTGCGGATCGTCGACGGGAGGATTGCATGCGGCGCCGTCCGGCACCGGCAGCTCGCCGCGGTTGAGCCAGATCTTGTTGCGAAGGTCGACGTGGTCGTAGTTGACGCCCGAGTCCAGAATCATGACGACCGTGTCGGGCCGTCCGGTCGTGGCCGACCAGGCAAGGTCGGCCGAGATGCCGCTGGCGTGCGGGACCGGCGGAAAGTTGGCGCTGTAGCTGAGCAGGTTCCACTGGCCGGTCGGCGTGGCGCAGGAAAACCCGGCCTCCGGACACGGACCGTCGGGCTCGAACTGCGGGTCATCGGGGGGCGCCGGCGGAAAGGCCACGGCGCTCAGGCCGCTCGCGACCAGACAGACCGTAGCGAGAAAAACGAAAGCACGACGACACGTTGCCGGCATGACGGTCCCTCCGGGGAAGCATGGCGCCAGGCGGCGCGCCGATAGCCCTGCCGACGGCAGGTAAGGCCATCTAGAATGCTACTTACGGGGGCGTCAACGGGGTCGGGGGGAAAGAATCCAGCTAAAGTCCGCTATCGGACATGAGCTTCCGGAGGTTGTCACGAATCGTCGACTTCATGTCGCCGCCGAACAGTCCCATCGTCAGGTCGCTTAGCGAATGTGCTCGCAGCTGGACCTCTCCGCTGGCGGCGTCGACCGCCGTCAGCGTCGAGTCCACGCCGCCCGTTCCACCGACCCCGGCATATCGAAGGCCGCGATTGCCGTAATGGATGAAGACGTGGATGTTGACGACGAGAGTCCCTGGCTTCGCGGCTGCCGAGGCGTCCTGGAGTGCGTAGCGACCTTGCAGCCGCCCGCGCAGCAGCTGCTCTGCCAGTGCCGTGAACTCGTCGTTCCATGCCTCGGCTTTCGGCATCAGCGTCGACCACGGCATCCGGCCCGGTGGGCGACCCGCCGTGCGGGTCCTGCGGCTCATCCGGCGCAACGAGCGCGCAGCGACGTCACGTCTCGATCTTGTCGATGACCGAAGGCCCGGCCGCAGGCTCATAGGTTCGCATGAGATCCAGCAGCGCCGCCGGTTCCTCCGCGATCAGCACCGCGCGGCGGTGCTTGGCCTTGTAAAACCCCTCGCTCTGGGCGCGGTCCAGCAGGCGCAGCAGGTCCTGATAGTAACCCTCGACGTCGAGCAGCCCGCAAGGCTTGCGGTGAATGCCGAGCTGGTTCCACGTCAGGATCTCGAACCATTCCTCGAAGGTGCCGATGCCGCCGGGCATGGCGATGAAGCCGTCGCTGAGATCGGCCATCAGCGCCTTGCGCGCGTGCATCGATTCGACGACGCGGAGGTCGCTGACGCCGTAGTGCGCCAGCTCGCTGTCGGCCAGCGCCTGCGGAATGACGCCGGTGACGTGCACGCCGGCCGCGAGCGCGGCATCGGCGACGACGCCCATCAAGCCGATGTTGCCGCCGCCGTAGACGAGCGCGATGCCGCTGCGGGCCAGCTCGCGCGCCAGCGCCTCGGCGGCCTGCTTGTACTGCGGCCGCACGCCGAAGCTGGAGCCGCAAAAGACACAGACGCTGCGAAGGACGGTCATGGCGGAAGGGTCACGGCTCGAGCTCCCACGAATACCGCCGCACCGGATCGCAGACGTCGATCGAGTAGAAGCTGTAGAACTTCTCGCGCCCCAGCTCCTGCGCGCGGAGGTGCTCGGGGTGGGAGCGCCAGGCATCGTGCGCTTCCCTGGAGCTGAATTCGACGATGGAGACGCGCTCGCCATCGCCGGCGGCGAACGTCTTGATGGAGACGAAGCCGGGCATCGTGCGCGCCAGGGCCTCGATGCGCTGCGCGGTCTGCTCGTACTCGTGGACGTGCTCGGGGCGCAGCCGCGAACGGAAGATGGTCAGGATCATGATTCCTAGCGCTTCATCTCGCGGCGCTCGCGCATGAAGGGAATCTGCATCGACCACATGGTGCCGCCGGTCAGGCCGCCGTCCACCACGAGCGCGTGGCCGTTGACGAAGCTCGACTCCTCGCTGGCCAGCCACAGCGCGGCGTTGGCGATGTCCTCGGGTAGGCCCGGCCGCTGGATCGGCTGCATCGCGCCGATGCTCTGCTTGACCATCGTGATCGCCTCGTCCTCGCGCTCGGGATTGGCCACGCCTCCCATCGACTCGACGAATGCGCCGGCAAGCAACGGCGTGGCGATTGCGCCCGGACAAATGCAGTTGACGCGGACGCCGCGCTCGCCCAGCTCCATCGCGACCGTCCGCGTCAGCGCGATCACGGCCGCCTTGGCCGCGCTGTAGATGTGCGGCGAGTAGCCGGCGCGAAGGCCTGCGACGCTGGCGGTGCTGATGATGCTGCCCGAGCCCTGCGCGGCCAGGATGGGCGCGGCGTGCTTCATGCCGAGGAACACGCCGCGCACGAGCACGTTCATGGTCACGTCGTACTCCTCGACCGGAATCTCGGCGATGGGACCGATGGTTCCGCCGAAGCCGGCATTGTTGAACACGACGTCCAGGCGCCCATGCTTGCGCACCGCGGCGTCGATGCACCCATGCACGTCTTCTTCGCGCGAAACGTCGGCGTGCACATACACGGCGGCCTGGCCGATGTCGCGGGCGAGGCGCTGCCCGCGCTCGTCGTTCACATCGGCGACGACGAGGCGCGCGCCTTCGCGCGCGAACAGGCGTGCCGTGGCCTCGCCGATGCCGCTTGCGCCGCCAGTGATGACCGCGACCTTTCCCTCGAGTCGTTGCATGGGTTTCCTTTCTCGCGTGCCGTTCAGAGCAGCACGTCGCGGCCGAGCTCGTGCGGCCGCGAGGCGCCGCACAGCGCCATGGCGATGTCGATCTCCTCGCGCAGCATCGCGAGCACCCGCGCCACCCCACGGCCGCCGGCGGCCGCCAATCCCCAGATCGCCGGACGTCCGATGGCCACGGCACGCGCCCCAAGCGCCAGCGCCTTGACCACGTCGGTGCCGCGGCGAACGCCGCCGTCCATGTAGACTTCGCAGCGCCCGTCGATGGCATCGACGACGGAGCCGAGCACGTCCAGCGTGGCGGCGGCCGTATCGAGCTGACGGCCGCCGTGGTTGGAGACGAAGACCGCGCTGGCGCCGTGGGCGACGGCCAGCCGCGCATCGTCTGCGTGCAGAATGCCCTTGACGACCACCGGAAGCGTCGTCTGCGCGGCCAGCCACGCCACCGCGTCCCACGAAAGCGCAGGGTCGAAGAGCGATGCGACGTAGGCGGCAAGACCCGAGCCCTGCACGTGCGGCAGACGCCCGTGTCCGGCGCCGGCGAGATTGGCGAGCGAGAGGCCGTCGGGAAGCGTGAAGCTGTTGGCGATGTCGCGCTCGCGACGGCCCCACACCTGCCCATCCACCGTCAGCACGAGCGCGCCGCATCCGGCCTGCTCGGCGCGGCGCACCAGCTCGCGAGTCAGACCGCGGTCCTTGTAGACGTAGAGCTGGAACCACAGCGCCCCATTGGCGACCTGCGCGACCTCTTCGATCGAGGCGGTGGCCAGAGTGCTCAGGATCATGAGCGAGCCAGCGGCCGCCGCCGCTTTGGCCGTGGCCAGCTCGCCGTCCTCGTAGGCGAGGCGCTGGAACGCCACCGGCGCGACCATCAGCGGCATCGCAAGACGCTGCCCGAGTACCGTCGTCTCCAGGCTGCGGTCTTCGACGCTTCGCAGAACGCGGCCGCGCAGGCGCAACCGATCGAAGGAGGAGCGGTTGTCGGCGAGCGTGCGCTCATCGCACGCGCCGCCGGCGAAGTAGTCGAAGACGTCCTCGGGAAGATGGCGGCGCGCCAGCTGTTCGTATTCGTCGAGGCGCAGCGGGCTCACGCGCCAAACTTGGAGGGAAGCGGCGGCGGAAGCAAAGCGCTGGGGCGCCTGGTGCTACTCGGCGAGCAGGCCCTTTCCCGGCACGTGGTTCATCTCCAGGCGGATGCCGTCGGGATCCTCGAACAGCACGGAATAGTAGCCGGGCGCCCACGCGCCCTCCTCGGGCGCATGGACGATGGTCGCGCCGATTTCCTGCAGGAACGCGTGCAACTCGTCGACGTCGGCACGCTCGCGAGCGCGGAAGCAGATGTGGTGCAGCCCGACGCGCTCCTGGACAAAGCGCTCGCCGGCGTAGCGCGCGTCACCGGCGCGCACGCCGAAAGCCGTTCGTCCGCCGACGCAGTAGTACCAGCCGTCGACGTCCAGCACGGCCTTCATGCCGAGGAAGGGCAGAAGCTTGGAATAGAACGCGCGGGCGCGAGCGAAGTCGCTGGTCGTGACGAAGGTGTGGGCGATGCCGTTGATCTCCATCGTGGCGGCTGACTACCGCAAAGGCGCAGCCTGCGCCAGAGGACGAACGCCGGCGGACGGGCGTGCGTGCCGTCGCAACGAAGCGGCACGCCGTACTTGCGGCGGTCTCTTGCCGCTTCATACTGCGGCTCATGCACCACCTCGGACCTGGCCGAACTCTTCATACGCTGCCGTTCCTCGTCGCCTGTACGTCACTGCTGCTCCCGCTCCCGGCCGCCGGCGCTGCAGAGCCGCGCAAAGCCACGTACGCGGTCGATAGCCGCCTTGCCGTGACGATCCCCGAGGGCGCACTTCGCGTGCGCATATGGCTGCCGATGCCGCAGAAGGATGCGGCATCGGAAATCGACGACCTCGTCACGAAGCTGGATCCCGGAGGAACCGCATCGGCGCCCGCTGCTGCGCAGGTGCAGGGAGCGTCGTCGAGCGGCGAGGGGGCCGCCACCGACGCGGCGAGCGCCGAAGGCGGGCCGGGCAAGGCCGCTCCCGCAGCCGCCGGACCGGCGATGATCGTCGGCCGCGATTCGCACGGCAACGAGATCGGCTACTTCGAGCTGTCGCGCCCGCGGCCCGGCGAGGTCGTCGTGCATCAGCAGTTCGAGCTGACGCGCAGCGAGATTCTCGGCGACCTGGATGCTGCCAAGACGCGACCGCTCAACGCGGCCGAGAAGAAGGAGCATCGCGACGCGCTCGAGCCGAGCACGTACATTCCGGCCACGCCCGAGATCAAGAAGCTGGCCGGTGAGATCGTCGGCGACGAGAAGAACCCTCTGAAGATCGCGCGCAAGATCTACGACTGGGAGCTGTCCAACGTGGACTATTGGGCCAAGGAGCCCGACCGCTACGAACCCTCGCCGATGGGCAGCGCGGTCTATTGCCTCTCCACCCGCAGCGGCAACTGCGCCGATTTCCATTCTCTCTACATCGCGCTCGCGCGCGCGGCCGGCATCCCGGCCCGCATGGTGTACGGCTCGCTGCTGAAGAAGCAGCTTGCCGGATCGCGCGAGGACGCCGGCACGCACTGCTGGGTCGAAATCTTCCTGCCCGAGCTCGGCTGGCTCAGCGTCGACGTCTCGCTGGCCGACCTCTACCACGGCAACGTCGAGAAGACGGAAAAGAACGCCAGGCTCCTGGCGGCGGCCACACCCACGGGCGAGTTCGGCGAGGATGCGAAGATGGTCGACTACTACTTCGGCAACCTCGACGAGCGACGCGTCGTCTGGTCGCGTGGGCGCGACATCATGCTCGATCCGCCGCAGGGCAGCATCGCCCTGAACTCGCTGCCCAAGGCGTACGTGGAGGTCGACGGCAAGGAGCACGGGGCCTGGAAGCGTACGACGACGTTCAAGGAGGTCGCACGGTAGCTGCGACCGCCGCGCGTCCGGCATCGGCGGCCGAAGCCGCTAGCGCCGCCGACGGCGCAGGACGACCGGCAGCGTGGACGGCGTGTCCGTGAAGGTGGGCCAGACTGCCGCCGCCGCCGGCGCGGCCGCCTCGCCCACCTTGACGACCACCGCTATCGTTCCTAAAGGCGCCCCGTACGGGCGGGAGGATGCGTCGGCAGAGCGGCAGACAACGCATTTCGTGCGCGGAAGACGCAAGAAATGCGTGGTTTTCCCCGCGACCACGGCGCTAGACTCCGCGACTTCGAAAGCCGGTCTTCCTCGCCGCTTCACCTTCGACCGCTGGCGGCGAGCACGACGGGCGACGCTGCCTGAGCACTCGGCTCGGCTGTTCGCATTCCGCGAAACGAGCGAGGTCTCTCCCCCGTAGACCTCGGCGTGGCGGGACCTCCCCCGCCGCAGGCAGCGTCGCCTCTCCCCGTCTTGCATCGAGCGCGGCGAGAGCCGCTTGGATTGCCGCCGCAGCGGTGGCTATGCCGAGCGCTTTTCGCGGTCGGCCAGCACGCCTGCGCGGCGGCCGACGACCTCGAGCGCGGCCAGCGCCTCGTCGAGATGGTCGCGCGTGTGCGTGGCCATGTACGAGGTCCGGATCATGGCGCGCCCCGGCGGCACTGCCGGCGAGACGACCGGATTGGCGAACACGCCTTCCTCGTGCAGCTCGGCCACCATGCGAAAGGCCGTGAAGTCGTCGCCGACCACCATCGGAATGACGGGGGAGGCGGCGTCGCCGGTATCGAATCCGAGCTCGTCGAGGGCCTGCTTCATGTAGTGCGTGTTGTCC
This sequence comes from Candidatus Limnocylindrales bacterium, assembly GCA_035626395.1. Classification (NCBI taxonomy): domain Bacteria; kingdom Bacillati; phylum Chloroflexota; class Candidatus Limnocylindria; order Candidatus Limnocylindrales; species Candidatus Limnocylindrales bacterium. Next base: position 472,669 of record DASPNR010000031.1, read on the forward strand.
CAGAGCTGCTGGCGGCGCTCCGGCTCGCGCTCGACGATCGCGAGCGCGGCAAGAACGGCGGCGGCGCTGGCCGGCGGCATCGCCGCCGAGAAGATGTGCGTGCGCGCGTTGTGCCGGATGTAGTCGATCACCTCGCGATCGCCGGCGACGAAGCCGCCTACGCCGGCCAGCGACTTCGAGAAAGTTCCCATGACCAGGTCGACGTGGTCTTCGACGCCGAAATGCTCGGCAGTGCCGCGCCCGTGCTCGCCCAGCACGCCGATGCCGTGCGCGTCGTCGACCATCAAGCGGGCGCCGTAGCGACGCTTGAGCTCGACGACCTCCGGCAGTCGCACCAGATCGCCTTCCATCGAGAAGACGCCGTCGACGACGATCATCTTGCCGAACGTGTCCGGGACGCGCGAAAGCTTGTCGGCCAGATCGCCCATGTCGTTGTGGCGGTACTTGACGATCTTGGCCAGGCCGAGCCGCGCGCCGTCGATGATGCAGGCGTGGTCGAGATTGTCGAGGAAGACGATGTCGTGGCGTCCGAGAAGGGAGGAGAGGGTGCCGACGTTGACCTGAAAGCCCGTGGAGAAGATGAGCGCCGAGTCACGCTTCATGAACGTCGCCAGGCGCTCCTCGAGCTCGGCGTGCAGCTCGAGAGTACCGTTGAGCAACGGCGAGCCTGCGCAGCCGGTGCCGTACTGCTCCACCGCCCTTGCGGCAGCGGCGCGTACTTCGGGATGGTTGGCCAGACCGAGATAGTTGTTCGAGCCCAGCATGATCAGGCGATGGCCGTCGATGGTCACCACCGGATCCTGCGCCGAGCCGATGCGGCGGAAGTAGCGGTAGACCCCGGCATCGCGCAGAGAGTCCGCCCGCGTGTAGTCACGACACTTCTGAAAGATATCCACGATAGATTCCCCGCCTTCCGAGCCTGTCGCCGGACCGCGTTCTTGCGGCGGCGAGAGGAGGGATGCCCGGTTCCCAGCCGCAGCCCAACCACCCGAGAGGCCGATGGTTCCGAAAACGGGAGCGATGTGCAACGTCGCACTGCGTCGTAATCGGCCGCGACGGGCGGGGAGGCCGTCAAGTCACCGGAATTCTTGGATTGAGCGGCATCGGGTGCTGCAGGTTGTGCACCGCGCGCGCACGTAGGCGGGCATCACCGAGCCGGTGCGTCGGCCGTGCCCGGCGCGCGAATGCCGCGGCGGGCCGGCGCGCCGGCCGCGTCGCCGGCATCACGCCGCGGGCTTGGCGGCGGCCGCCTTCTTGGCCTCCGTTTCCTCCTGATGCTTCTGGATCATCTCCATCGCCGCGGTCATCGCCGCGCCCATCAGCTCGCCGGCGTTGTTCTTGGCGTAGGCCAGGGAGTCGACGCGCACCGCGTTGGCCTTCTCGAAGTGCGGCAGCACCTGGCGCTGGAACAGCTCGTACGACTTCTTGGTCTTCTCGAAGCTCGCCCAGTTGTGCGCCAGGAACAGGAAGCAGCCAAAGCCGCCGGTCTGCGCCTGCAGCCTCTCGAGCTGCGCGATCGCATCCGCCGGCGTTCCCACCACGGCAAAGCCGGACTCGGTCATCGCAGCCAGAGGATCGGCGGCGTAGAATTCGGGAGCGTTGGCGGTCGGATTGATGCCGACGAAGTAGCCGTGCCACTTCTCGAAGCCGTACTTCACGTCCTCGAAAGCCTGCTCGCGCGTCTCGGCCAGATGCATCGGGCCCACCACGCGCAGCATGCTGCGATCCATCGTGCGGCCGTTCTCGGCAGCGATGTCGCAGGCGACCTGCCAATTGGTGCCGAGCACGTCGTAGCCGGAGTTGGTGGTCGCGGCCACGCACAGCATTCCCAGGCCGTACTTGCCGGCCAGGCGGCCGCCCGACGGCGTGGCCGTGCTCGCCACCGCGACCTCGGGCCGCGGCTTGGTGTACGGCAGCAGCTGACAGCGGGCATTGACCAACTCGTACCAGTCCGTCTTCTCCGTGACGGTTTCGCCCGCCATCAGCCGAAGGATCACGTCGAGCGACTGCGCCATGCGCTCGCGCTGCTGAGACGGATGAATTCCGAGCATGAATGCATCGGAGGGCAGCAGCCCCGGCCCCACGCCGAACATCACGCGACCGCGCGTCATGTGATCGAGCTGGATGATGCGGTCGGCCACCATGAGCGGGTTGTGATAGGGCAGCGAGACCACGCCGGTCCCGAGCTTGATGCGGCTGGTGCGCTCGGCAGCGGCGGCGATGAACAGCTCGGGCGAAGAGATGATCTCGAAGCCGGCCGAGTGGTGCTCTCCGATCCAGGCCTCGTCGAAGCCGATGCGGTCGAGCCATTCCACCAGCTCGATATCGCGCCGGATGGCCATCGTCGGGTCTTCGTCGACCGGATGGAAAGGCGCGAGGAAGATTCCGCAACGAAGCCGGCCGCTGGTCATGGGGTCCTCCTTCCCGTTGCACGCAAAGCGGCGAGGGGTGTGCGCAATGTAGCGAGCCGAGGACGGCAAGCAAGCCTGGTGGCACGCGTGCCCGGTGATGCTCGCAACATGGAACGTGGCTGCCATCGCCTGCCTCCGCCTTCGCGTTCGTCAACAGTGGCCGCCGGGCGTAGTGTCCGCCCATGCGTGCGGTCGTCCTGCGCAGCGGCAAGCTGATCGTCGACGACGTCATGGAGCCCGAGCCCGGGCCGGGCATGGCGCTGGTGCGGACGCTGGCGTGCGGCATCTGCGGCTCCGACCTGCACGCAGCCAGGCACCTCGAGCGCATGGCGAGCACGCAGAAGCGCGCCGGTTCGCCCTTCGCGCTCGATCCCTCTCGCGACATCGTCATGGGACATGAGTTCTGCGCCGAGATCCTCGACTACGGCGCCGGCTCTTCGCAGCCGCTGCCGGTCGGGACGACGGTATGCGCGATGCCGATCGCCATCGGCGCCAGCGGCCTGCAGACCATCGGCTACTCCAATGATCTCCCCGGCGGCTACGCCGAGCGCATGCTGCTGACCGAGATGCTGCTGCTGCCCGTACCCAACGGCCTGCCCGCGCATCGGGCTGCGCTGACCGAGCCGATGGCCGTGGGAGTGCACGCCGTGGCCAAGGCCAACCTGCAGCCCGACGATGTCGCGCTCGTGCTCGGCTGCGGTCCCATCGGCCTGGCCGTCATCGCTGCGCTCGAGCTGGCCGGCGCATCGCCGGTGGTGGCGGCGGATTTCTCTCCGGCGCGACGCGCCCTGGCGCAGAAGATGGGCGCCGACGTCGTCGTCGATCCTGCGGTCGAATCGCCGTACCAGCGCTGGGAGGATCTGGCCAATCCCGAGAAGGTCGACCCTCACTCACCGCTGACGTTGATGGGCCTGGGGCCGCAGCTGCGTCCCGGCGTGGTCTTCGAGTGCGTGGGCGTGCCTGGCGTGCTCGCCCAGATCCTGGCGGGAGCGATGCGCCAGACGCGCGTGGTCGTGGTGGGCGTGTGCATGGAGAGCGACACGATCGAGCCCATCTTCGGCATCCAGAAGGAGCTCTCGCTCCAGTTCGTGCTCGGCTACACGCCCGAGGAGTTCGCTTCCACGCTCGGCCACATCGCCGACGGCCGCATCGACGTGACCCCACTGGTGACCGGGCGCGTCGGCCTGGAAGAGGTGCCGCGCGCATTCGAGGAGCTGGCGCACCCCGACCGTCACGCCAAGATCATCGTCGAGCCGTAGCGCCGCATTTTTTTCCTCCGCTGAGGCACGTTCGCGTCGCTTTGCCGGCGCGCCGCCCTATCCTTCTCCACGGTCGCCGCCGCGGCGACCTGCAACGATGGCTGCCATCCCTCGCGACAGTGCGCTTGCCGCCGTGCGCCACATGGCGCGCAATCCCTACACGTTCATCTCCGAGCGTGCGCGTGTCGTGGGCGCCGACGTCTTCGAAGTGGCGCTGCCGTTCCAGAAGATCATCTGCATGACCGGAGCGGCTGCGTGCGAGCTGTTCTACGACCACCGTCGTTTCCTGCGGCAGGGCGCGGCGCCGGGCAGGATCCAGAAGACGCTGTTCGGGCAGGGCGGCGTGCAGGGCCTGGACGACGAGCCGCACCGGCACCGAAAGGAGATGTTCCTCGGGCTGCTGGCGCCGGAGGCGGTCTCCGCGCTCACGGCGGAGTTCGAGCGCTGCTGGCAGAAGGAGGTCGCGACGTGGAAGTCGCAGGATTCGATCACCCTCTACCACGAGATGCAGCGCATCCTGACGCGCGCCGTGTGCGCGTGGGCTGGCGTGCCGCTGCCCGAGGATGAAGTCGAAGCCCGCACGCGCGAGCTGACCGCGCTCTTCGACAAGGCCGGCGCGGTCGGACCCAAGCACTGGTGGGCCAGGCTGGCGCGCAGGAAGTCCGATGCGTGGGCGGCCAGCATCATCGACAAGGCGCGACGCGAGGGAGACGGCGGCGACACCATCGTCGCGCGCATCGCATCGCACCGCGAGCTGGACGGCCAGCTCCTGCCGCCGAGGATCGCCGGCGTGGAGCTGCTCAACATCCTGCGGCCGACCGTGGCCATTTCCGTCTATCTGACGTTCGTCGCGCTGGCGCTGTACGAGCATCCCAAGTGCCGCCTGCGCATCGCCGCCGGCGAGCACGACCTGGTCGAATCGTTCGTCCAGGAAGTACGGCGCTTCTACCCTTTCTTCCCTGCCGTCGGAGCGCGCGTGCGCGACGGCTTCGAGTGGCAGGGGATGACGTTCCCGCGCGGACGGCGGGTGATGCTCGACTTGTACGGCATCCAGCACGACCCGCGCCTGTGGCAGGAGCCGCAGCGTTTCGACGGCGAACGTTTCCTGGACGTGCAGCCGGACATCTTCCGCTTCGTTCCCCAAGGCGGCGGCGATGCGCACGGCGGCCATCGCTGCGCAGGAGAGCAGGTCACCGTCGAGCTGATGAAGACGGCGACGCGCCTGCTGGCTCGCAACCTCAGCTACGAGGTGCCCGACCAGGATCTGTCGATCGACTACTCGCGCCTTCCCGCGCTGCCGCGCAGCGGCTTTCGAATCCGTCGCGTGCGCGTCACCACCACAGGCATGGGGATGCCGCCGCGCAAGGACGAGGCGATTTTGCGCCGCGTCGGCTGATGCCGGCCGCTGCGCGCCGGGCAGCGGGTGCCTCAGCCACTGGGGCAGCGGCTGCTGAGCGGACGCCGCGCCTGCCGATCTACGCCGGCATCGCGCGCCCCATCAGATCCTCGAAGTTGGCCCGGTAGAACCTGTCACGAGCTCCTTCGTCCAGGCCGGCAATGGTTGTCTCGAAGCGCCGCACCGGATTGCGGCCGCCTTCGACGTGCGGATAGTCCGAGGAGAACAGGCACACCTCCGGCCCGGCCTGCGAGATGATCCAGCCGACGTCTTCGGCCGGATACGGCGTGACTCGCACCTGTCGCCGCACGATCTGGCTCGGCAGCGCCGACAGCTTGCGCAGCCGCTCTTCGTTCCTGGCGAAGGCCGCCACCGCCGAGTCCATCGAGCGCATCCATCCCGGCACCCACGACGCGCCCTGCTCGATGACTCCGAACTTGAGGCCGGGCCAGCGGTCCAGGATGCCGTCGAAGATCAGCGTGGCCAGCGTCTGCATGGGCGGGTAGGGAATCGCCATGTAGTCGACGGACCGGAAGTTCTCCTCGCCGCCATGGAAATCCGGAATCGGTGGCCGGCCGTTCTCGAAGTACATCGGGTCCAGCAGCGTGCCGCCGCCGCCGACGTGGAAGAGGATCGGAACTCCCGCCTCCGCCGCCTGCTCCCAGACCGGAAACAGGCCCACATGGCTCGGCGAATGACGCGCCGGGCACGCGGACGCAATCAGCAGCGCCTTGGCGCCCATCTCAATGGCCTGCTCGGCGGCGCGGCGAGAGAGCTCGAAATCGGCCAGCGGCACGTAGCAGCTGGGCAGAAGGCGCGAGTCGACGCTGCAGAAGTCGAGCATCGCGCGGTTGTGCGCGGCGGCGACGCCGTAGGCGACCTCGACGTCGGCGCGGTGCTCGAGCTCGTTCAGATACTTGTTCAGGAACGTGTTGAAGACGAGCTGCGTGGCGAACCCGAGCAGGTCGAGCGCGCGCGGCCGGTCTTCCTTCAGGAAGGAGCCGGTGGCGCTCCAGTTCTTGCGCAGCATGATCTGTTCGGCGTCGGCAGCGCGGTAGTCGGGATCGGCGTGGCGGGCGCGGGCTTCGTCGATCAGCTTGTGCTCGCCCGGGCGCACCGCCGACAGCGCCAGCCGCGGCATGCGCTCGCGGACGCGCGCATCGAGATACGGATCGAGCCACTCCGGCGTTTCCATGATGTGGGAGTCGGCATCGTGGACGATGCGGCCTTCGATGTAGGGCATGCTCCGTCTCCTGAGCTCGGGCCGCGGTCCACGCACGCGGTGGCCTTGCGGGCCGCGGCGCCGTGCGACGACGCGGCGTCGCAGCGATTCCAGCCTCGCCTATACATCGAGTGCCGAATCCTTGGGAACCGCTGCGTTGACGCCGCCGCCGCCCGCCGTCACCATCGCAGGCTCATGCTGCTCATCGAGGTGGTCGTGCTGCTCGCCGTCGCCTGCGCGACGCTGGTGCTGGGGCGTGCTCTGCGCGTTCCGCCCATTGCCGCCTATCTGATCGGTGGCGTGCTGGCGGGGCCGGGCGGCATAGGGCTGGTCGATCACTCCGAATGGCTCGAGTACCTCTCGGAGCTGGGAGTGGCGCTGCTGCTGTTCGGAGTGGGGACCGAGGTGTCCCTGGAACGGCTGCGCGACGGCATGCTGCGGACGCTCGGCGGCGGTGCGGCGCAGGTGCTGGGCAGCATCGCGGCGGGCGCCGGCATCTTCGCGATGCTCGGCTCCAGCACGGCGTCCTCCACCGTCGTCGGTTTCCTCGTCTCGCTCTCGAGCACGGCGCTGGTCTTCAAGATGTTCGCGGATGCGCGCGAGCTGTCCACGCCCCATGGCCGCGCGGCCACCGGCATCCTGATCTTCCAGGACTTCGCTCTCATTCCGATGATGCTGTTCCTGCCGGTGCTGGCGGGGCCGGCCGAGGGCGCGGCGATGTCGGCGGCGATGGCGGTCACGCGTGCGATCGCCGCCGTGTCGGCGATCGTGGTGCTCGCGCGCGTCATCCTTCCGCGTGTGCTCGAGTACGCCGCGCGCCTGGGCATCGCCGAGCTGCACGCGCCGCTGGCGCTGCTGATCGCTCTCGGCACCGCCACGGCGGCGCAGGGCTTCGGCCTGTCGCTGCCGCTGGGCGGTTTCCTGGCGGGGCTGGCGCTGTCGGGAACGGTGCATGCGCAGCGCGTGGTGGCCGAGCTGCTGCCGCTGCGCGACGCCTTCATCGCCGTCTTCTTCACCAGCATCGGCATGCTTTGCGTGCCGGCGCAGGCTCTGGCCGACCCTGCATCGCTTGCGGGTATGGCAGCCGCAGTGGCCGCCAAGGGCCTGGTATGTGCAGCCGTGGTGGCCGTGGCATGGCGGTCGTGGCGGCTGGGCATGGCGGCGGGCGTGGCACTGATGCAGATCGGCGAGTTCTCCTTCGTCCTCGCGCGCGAAGCGGTGCGCCTCGAGCTGCTGCCGCGCACGACCGAGCAGGCATTCCTCGCGACCGCGGTTCTCAGCATGGCGCTGACGCCGGTGCTGATGGCGGCCACGCGCCGCCTGCTCTCGCTCGACCTGGACCGCGGAGCGACGCGCGAGGCCAGGCTCCGCCATCACGTGATCGTGGTCGGCTGCGGCTCCACCGGCCGCGCGGTTGCCAACGTTCTGCGCGACACGTCGATCCCGTTCATCGTCGTCGACTTCGATTCGCGGCTGGTGCGGCAGGCCGAGCGTGAAGGGCTGCCGGTCATGTTCGGCGACGCCACCCGGCGCGCCGTGCTCGAGGAGGCCGGGGTCAAGAGCGCGCGGGTAGTCGTCGTTTCGGTGGGCGAGCCGGTCGCCACCAGGCGCAGCGTGGGCCTTGCTCGCCAGCTCAATCCCCGAGCGCCGATCCTGGTGCGCGCCTCGCGGGTGGAGGAGATCCCGGAGCTCGAGCAGATCGGCGCCACCGACGTGGTGCCGGCGGAGTTCGAGGCCTCCATCGAGCTGTTCGTGCGGATGCTGATGCGGCTGGGCGTGTCACGGCACGTCGCGCGCGTCCAGGAGAGCATCATCCGGCTGGGCAACTACCGGGCGCTGCGAGGCACGCTGGGCTCGTCCCACTTCATGGCGGAGATCGAGAAGCTCATCCGCGGCGGCGTCATCGAGCACACCGAGGTCACCGCCGACAGCCCGGCCGTCGGCAAGACGCTGTTCGAGCTGGATGTGCGCGAAAAGACAGGGGCGGTGGTGCTGACCATCGTCCGCAACGAGGAGCCGATCCCGAACCCGGGGCCGGAGGTCACGCTGCAGGCGGGCGATCTGGTGGTGCTGTACGGCCCCCATGCGGCGATCGCCTCGGCGCTCGACATCCTGGAGCCTCCGCCGGATCAGCCGTAATTCTCGACGAATTTGATAGAACGCGTTTCAAAAATCGTCAAAGTTCCGGTATGGACTCGCTCGCGGCGGCCACACTCCCGGGCCGACCGTCAAGGAGATCGCCATGGAGCGACTGACCGGTATCGACGCTTCGTTCTTCTACATGGAGACCCCGGCGCAGCACATGCACGCCGTGGCCGTCACCATTCTCGACCCCTCCGAAACCAAGGGCACCTCCGATCTGGAAGCGATGCGCGCCGAGCTTGCGCGCCGGCTCGTGGCGATGCCGGCCTTTCGCCGCCGCCTGGCCCACTTCCCGCTCGGGCTCGACCATCCGGCCTGGATCGAGGCGCCGGTGGACGTGGATCGACACGTCTTTCGCGCCGCGCTGCCGTCACCGGGCCGACGGCGTCAGCTCGAACAGTTCGTCGGCGATTTCGCGAGCGTGCCGCTCGCTCGCGATCTGCCGCTGTGGGAGTGCTGCCTGCTCGAAGGGCTGGAGGGCGGGCGTCTGGCGATGCTCGTCAAGGTCCATCACGCAATCATCGACGGCGTCTCGGGCGCGCAGATGCTGGCGCAGCTCTGCGACTTCGAGCCCGTGGTGCCGGTGGAGAAAGCGATCGTCCAGGACTGCACCAACGCCGAGCCCGAGCCGTCGCTGATCGACCTGGCCCTGACGTCCCTGCGCGCGCGGCTCGTCGATCCGGTACGCATGGGCACGGCGATGCTGCGGACGATCCGCTGGGGGCTGCAGGCGGTGACATCATCCAAGGATGACGAATCGGTGACGCTTCCTCTGGCCGCGCCCTCGACCCCCTTCAGCCATGCGTTGACGCCGCGGCGCTCCGCCGGCTTCGCGCGCGCGTCTCTCGAGGACGTCAAGAAGATCAAGAATGCGTTCGGCACCACCATCAACGATGCGGTGCTGGCGGCATGCACGCGGGCGCTGCGGCGCCAGCTGGAGCGGCGCGGATGCTTGCCCGATCGCGCGCTGGTGGCCTCGGTGCCGGTGTCGGCGCGTCGGCCGGGCGAGCACGCTGCGAGCTACAACCGCGTCAGCGCCATCTTCGTCGGCCTCCCGGTCCACATAGCCGATCCTGTCGAGCAGCTGCGCTGCGTGCACGCCGACGCCAGCGCGGCCAAGCGCATGATGGGATCGCTCGGGAAGGACATGCTCGGGCAGTGGATGGAGCTGGCGCCGCCGCTGCTGTTCGCGCAGGCGATGCGTCTGTACTCGGCGTTCCGGCTCGCCGACCTGCACGCGCCGGTTCACAACGTCGTGATCTCGAACGTGCCGGGCCCGCCCGTCCCGCTGTACGTGGCAGGAGCGCGCGTGGAGGCGCTGTATCCGCTCGGCCCGATTCTGGAGGGCGCGGCGCTCAACATTACCGTCTTCAGCTATCGCGATGCTCTCGACATCGGCGTCGTGACCTGTCCCGACCTCGTCGACGACGTCGGCGCGATCGGCGACGACATTGCCGCCGCCGTAGCCGAGCTGGCGGCGCTGGCGGACGCCGAGGCGTACCGCGCCGGAACCGGCGCCGGCCTGGATGTCGACCTCGATCACCGCACGGCGGCCTGAGCCGCGTCTGCGTCGAAATGCGGCGGCCGCCGCCCGTGTCATTCCGGAATCGTGAAAAAGAATGCGGCGCCGCCCTGCTGCGGTGTCGCCTCTGCCCACACGCGGCCGCCGTGGCGCTGCACGATGCGATGGACGATCGCCAGCCCGATGCCCACTCCTTCGAACTGTGCCGCGCTGTGCAGGCGCGAGAAGGGGCGGAACAGCTTGTGCGCGTACGTCATTTCGAACCCGACCCCGTTGTCGCGCACGAAGAAGGCGCCGCCTGCGTCCGCCTGCTTCACGCGTCCCACCTCGATGACGGGTGCGGCCACGCCGCCGGTGTACTTCCACGCGTTGCCGAGCAGGTTCTCGAGAAGGATGCCGAGCAGGCGCCGGTCCCCGACGACGCTGCATCCTTCCTCGATGCGAACGTCGACCGTACGCGACGGATCCTCGGCGCGCAGTGCGGCGGCCACGGAGTGCGCGAGCTCGGAAAGATCGACGCTCTGGCGCCGCAGCGGCTCGCGCGAAAGCCGCGACAGCGACAGGAGCGCGTCCATGACGCGGCTCATGTGCTGGGCGCTGCTCTCGATGCGCAGGAGATCGTCATGAACGTCCTGCTCCACCGAGTCGCCGAGCCGCTCGCTGACGAGACGGCTGTAGCCGGCGATCACCCGCAGCGGTCCACGCAGATCGTGCGACACGGAATAGTTGAAGCCCTTCATCTCCTGAACGGCTGATTCCAGGTCGGCGGTCCGCTCCTTGACGCGGCGCTCGAGCTCTTCGTTGAGACGCCGAATCTTCTCCTCGGCGTCCACCTGCGCGGTGATGTCGCGGATGTTGACCACGTAGGCCTGGATGGCCGAGTTGTCGAGCCAGTTGGTGGCCGTGATGTCCAGCCACAGGTAGCGCTCGCCCGACAAACGCCGAATGCGGCTCCGCATGGGAACGCCGGGACGAGCGGCCAGCTCGAGCATCAGCTTGCCAACCTTGTCGCGGTCGTCGGGGTGGACCCACTTCCAGATGCTGTTGCCGATCTGGGACTCGTCGCCGGCGCCGAACATCGCGATGCCGGCGGGCGTCGTATAGAGCAGACGTCCCTTGGCGTCGAAGAGGCTGACCGGATCCTGGGAATGCTCGATCAGCGCACGGAAGCGCTCCTCGCTGGCGCGCAGGTCCTCCTCGATCTGCTTCCGGTTCAGCGCATGGGCGAGAAGCTCGGCGACCATGCGCAGCATCGAAGCCGTCTCCGCATCCCACTCCCGCTGCTCGCGAACGCAGGCCAGCGAAAGGAACCCCAAGGTGCTGATGCGTGCCTGGATCGGCACCATGATGATGGCGCGGTGACCGCGCGCCTGCAGCATGGCCCTGCCGCTGGCGAGCTCATCGGAAAGGTCGGCCACGTTGGATATGGCCACGATCTGGCCTTGTCGCAGCGCCCCCTCCCACCACGGCGCCTGATCCATCTCGATGCGGGAAAGATCGTCACCGGCGGGCACGGCGCCGTCGCCGCTCCAACCGCGCAGCAGCGTCAGATGGTCGCCACCGGGCGCAGCCACCATGATGGACGCGCGGTCGACGCCGGTGAATTCGCCGACGGTCGCCAGCGCCCAATCCAGCCAGGCCTCGAACTCGCTGATCGGCAGATGGATGAAGCGCGCCGACAGACGGCTGATCAGCTCCTCGAGCTGCAGCCGGCGTCGAAGCGCCACTTCGACCCGCTCGGGAAGAATGGATGCCAGGAGGGGGGCGTGTGCACCGATCGCCATCTAGCGAGTGCTCAATAATGATGAGTGGAGTCTCATTTCCATGCGCCCGCTCGCGACTTGTGCCGCAAAGACGCGCGCGGGCCGAGGGCCGCTCCGAACTCGCGAAGACTGCTTCAGCCGGCCGGCGAAGTCGAGATGTTTTCTCATCTCGCGCAGCTTCGGCGCCTGAAGACGTTCTCAGTTCGACGCGTCAAGGACGTAGGCGAAGACGAGCGGCGCCACGATCGTCGCGTCCGACTCGACGATGAAACGCGGCGTGTCAATCGCCAGCTTCTCCCAGGTGATCTTTTCATTGGGAACGGCGCCGGAGTAGGAGCCGTAGCTCGTCGTCGAGTCACTGATCTGGCAGAAGTAGCCCCACAGCTTGATGTGCTCGAGCTGCAGGTCCTGGCGCATCATCGGAACCACGCAGATCGGAAAATCGCCGGCGATGCCGCCGCCGATCTGGAAGAAGCCGATCAGCCGGTCGGGCGTCAGCTTCTGGTACCAGTCGGCCAGCGACATCATGTACTCGATGCCGCTTCGCACCGTGTGCACGTTCTTGACCGTGCCCCGGATGCAGTGCGAGGCGTAGATGTTGCCGAGCGTGGAGTCCTCCCAGCCCGGCACGAAGATGGGCAGCTTCTTCTGGCACGCCGCCACCAGCCAGCTGTCGGCGGGATCGATCTGGTAGTGCTTCTGAAGCACGCCGCTGTCGATGAGGCGGTAGAAGAACTCGTGCGGGAACAGCCGCTCGCCGCGCCTGTCCGCGCCCATCCATTCGTCGAGCACCGCGTCCTCCAGCCGGCGGATCGCCTCTTCCTCGGGAATGCAGGTGTCGGTGACACGGTTGAGGTGGCGGTCCAGGAGCTCCTGCTCGTCCAGCGGCGAAAGGTCGCGGTAGTGCGGCACGCGCACGTAATGATCGTGCGCGACCAGGTTGAACAGGTCCTCTTCGAGGTTGGCGCCCGTGCAGCTGATCGCGTGGATCTTGCCGCGCCGGATCATCTCGGCCACCGAGATGCCGAGCTCGGCCGTGCTCATCGCTCCCGCCATCGTCAGCAGCATGTGATTGCCGCCTTCGAGGAAATCGCAGTAGCCCTGCGCCGCATCGACCAGTGCGGCGGCGTTGAAGTGACGGTAGTGGTGGCGCAGGAAATCGGCGATGCCTTCGGGAGCTTTGTACGGCATGGCCGGGTATCTGGGACGGACGTTCGGGTTTTTCAACCGCTGCGGCAGCCGGGGGCGTCGTGTGCCGCCGCGCCGGTCGGTGCCTCAGGCTGCGCTGCGACGGTCGAGCCACTGGCGGCGCCACCTGCAGCTGTCGCCGATGGTCTCGTCGAAAGGACGGAAGACGATGCCGAGCTCGCGTATGGCTCGCGAGGAGTCGAGCATGATCTTCTCGTGCATGGTCCGCACCGCCGTGCGCGTGATCAGCACGTCCGAGCCGGTCCAGCGTCCCCATGCCTCGGCGGCCGCCGCATAGGCCAGCAGCGCAAGATGCGGGATGCGGATGCGCGGCGCGCCGATGCCCGTCGCGCGCTGCAGGGCAGCCAGGATCTCCTGCATCGTCTGGAAGGTTCCTCCCACGATGTATCGCGCACGGTCGGGCGCACGGCGGCCGGCCTCGATCATTGCGGCGGCCACGTCGCGCGCGTCCACGATCATCGTGCCGCCGTCGATGACGGCGGGGACGCGACCGGCCGTGAACTCGTCGATCAGCTGCCCAGCCGCCGTCGGCGCGGCGTCGTAGGGTCCCCAGATCCAGCCGGGCAGCACTTCCACGATGCGAATGCCGGAGGTGCCGTGCCACTGCGCGAGCGCGGCGTCCGTGCGCAGCTTGCTGCGGAAATAGGCGTTGGCGATCTGGATGGGCAGAGGCGGCGTGTCCTCGTCGCCCGGCGATCCGTCCGCTTTCTTGCCGATGATGCCGCCTGAGCTGACGTGGACGAACGCTCGCGCGCCGGCGCGGTCGGCGGCCTCCAGGAGCGCCAGCGTTCCTTCATGGTTGATCCTCTCGAGCGCAGCTTCGTGCTCGCCGCGGCCGAACGCTTCGCGGAAGTAGGCGGCGGTATGAAAGACGACGTCGCAGCCGGCCAGCGCTGCGGCAAAGCCGGCCACGTCGCGCATGTCGCCGGTCGCAATGGTCGCGCCGGTATCGGCGAGCAGAGCCTGCGCCTTGGCGGCATCACGGGCCAGGCCCGTGACCGGGTGGCCGGCGGCGAGGAGCGCTCGAACCAGGTTGTTGCCCAGCAGGCCGGTGGCGCCGGTGACGAAGGCTCTCATCTCCCGCGGCTCCAGTATCCGGCCGGGTCCTCTTCCAGCCCGAGCCACAGCACCGCATAGCCGCCGTGCACGCCGATGCCGACGGCCTTCCAGTCCTCGCCGCGCCAGCGCTTGCGGTTGAGCATCACGTCGCTGTGCGTGGCGCTGCTCTTCCACACTTTCATGATGGTGCGCGGGCGCGCCGTCGCCGAGGTCCAGTAGCCGATCTCGAAGCCCGATCCTTTGTATGGCGTAAGTTCACGAGGCTTGTTCCACATGCAGCCGGGGTCGCTATGATCGGGACGGTAGCAGCAGGCGGTCCATGGACCGTGCGACGACCAGCTATGGATGTTGCACTTGGCGTCGAAGCCATTGCGTTGAAGGTCCGCTGCGTGCATGCGTGCGACCGTGGTCAGCGAGCGCGACAGCGGGACGGCAGGAAGACGATGGTCGGCACGATAGGCAAGGAACAGCTCATAGAGCTCGCGCTCCTCTTCGCTGGGCGCAGCGCCGGCCGCGGCGCTTTCGGCGCCGGCAGCGGGCACCGCAGCCGTTCGGACGGTGCCGCAGCCGATGCAGCTTGCGAGCAGGGCCAGGAAAACGGCCCGAGCGAAAATTCTCACGCCGTCCCTCCGGCTCCGGGGGCGCACCATGCGCACGACGCGATGCGGATGCCAGAGGAGAGGTCATGGCTACGGTAGGCTCGCCGCCCGCCGCTCTTCCGGCCAAGCGCACGGCTCGAATGCTGCGCCGCCTGCTCGCGTCGCTGGCGCGGCGCAACGAGACGCGCACGTACCCGGCGCTGGAAGCGGCCAACCTTCCGCCGACGCGCGCGCGCCTCGAGATCGTCCGCGACGGCCGCGGCATTCCCCACATCTATGCCGAGCACGACGCCGACCTGTTCGCCGCGCTCGGCTATCTGCAGGCGGCGGACCGCTTCGTGCAGCTCGACATCATCCGCCACATCGGCGCCGGCCGCGTCTGCGAGCTTGCCGCGGACCTGCCGGCGCCGCGCAAGGACGAATGGTTCGGCGGCAAGCGCCTCTCGGACCTGGACGCGTTCGTCCGGCCGCTTTCGTTGGTCGAGCGCAGCCGGGAGGACTTCGGCGGCATGGACGAACGGGCACGCGAATGCCTGACCGCGTTCGCTTCCGGCGTCAACGCCGCGGTGCGCGCAATGGACGGCGTCTATCCCTCCGAATACCTGGCGCTGGCGGCGGTGCGCGAGTGGGAGGCGAGCGATTGTCTCCTGGCCGCACGCACCAGCGCGCTGCTGGTCAGCATGGTCAACTTCGATTCGGAGCTGACGTTCGATGCGGTGCGCTCGGCGGTCGGCGACGTCGTGGCGCGCAAGATCTATCCAGACGCGCCGTGGGAAGCGGTGCCGACTACGTACAGCGCTCGCGGCGCGATGCCGCCGGAGACGCCGCTGCATCCGCCGATGGCGGGCAGCAACAGCTGGGCCGTGGCCTCGGCACGCTCGCGCACGCACGCGCCGCTGCTGGCCAACGATCCGCACGTGCCGGTGCTGCCGCTTCCGACCTACTGGCATCACGTCCACATCGAGGGGCCGCGCTTTCGCGCGCAGGGCGGGATGTTTCCCGGCTGCCCCGTGCTCGGCTTCGGGCACAACGGCCACTTCGCCTGGAGCGTGACCACCGGCTACCGCGACTCGTGGGACTTCTACCGGATCCGGCGCGAGGTTGCCGATCCGACCCGCTACGCGACGATCAACGGACCGGGAGTCATCCAGCGCCACAGCGAGCCCCTGTCGGTGCGCTTCGGCCGCAGCGGCCGCAGCATCGAATGGGAGAGCTGCGAGCACGGCATCATCCTTCCCGGCTGGAAGCACCACGACGGCGCCGACCTCGCCATCCGGCAGGTGCCGTCGGACGCCGGCATGTACTTCGAGGGCCACCTCGCGCTGCTCGCATCGCAGACCGTGGCCGAGCATCGCGCCGCGCTCGCGCGCATCCACGAGGGGCCCTTCGACTTCAACCACGTCTACGCGCACCGCGACGGCTTCATCGGGTGGGAGCTGTACGGCCGGCTGCCGCGGCGCCGCGGCGATGGCCTGTTCGTCCGCGATGCCGACGATCCGGCCGGCGCGTGGGATGGCTACCTCTCGTTTCCGGAGATGCCCAAGATGCTGGCACCGGCCGCCGGCGTCGTGGCCTCGGCCAACTCGATCGTCAATCCGGCCGATTACAAACGTATTGCCACCAAGGTGCACTTCGAGCCGCGCTACCGTCAGGCGCGCATCGAAGACCTGCTGGCCCACCGCTCCCAGCACACGATCGACGGATTCGCCGACATGCAGCGCGACGTCGAGGCCGATCATCTGCTGGCGCCGCGCGCCGGCTTCATCCGCCTGTGCAAGCACGCCGGCAACCCCATTGACGGCGACGCGGCGCAGGCGCTGGACATTCTCGACACCTGGAACGGCGTGTGCGACCTCGAGACCCGCGGCATGGCCGTCTTCTTCTACGCGCGCAAGGAGATGGCCCGCCTTTGCTTCACGCCGCTGCTCGGCGCCGCGGTCGCCCGGCGCTATCTGGCAGGCCGCCGCGTGCTGCCGCGCATGCACGATCTGCTCAGCGACTCGCACGACCCGCTGATCGAGGAGATCGAGCGCGCTGCCGGCGTCACGCTCTCCGATCTGGCGGTGCGCGCACTGCAGCACGCGGTCGCCAAGGTGCGCGCCGTGTGCGGCAACGATCCGCAGAAATGGTTGTGGGGGCGGATCCAGCGCGCGCGCCTGGGCGTGCTGCTCAGCGAGCTGCCGCTGTACGGGCGTCGACTGCTCGCGCTGGATGAGCCGTTTCCGGGCGAGGAGTACACGCTCAGCCCGGCGCGGTGCCTGGACGAGAGGGGCGGGCTGCGGCTGCTGGTCGGCGCCAGCAGCCGCTTTCTGTGCGACTTGTCCAAGCCCGAGGAAGCCTACTTTGCGCACAGCAGCGGACCGAGCGCCGACGTCGGCTCGGCCTTCCATGCGAACCTGTCGGGGCCATGGGCGAAGTTCGAGTACTTCCGCTCGTGCCTGTGGAAGCCCAACGAGGTGCCCGACGTCGTCGAGCGGCTCGTGATCCGCTGACGCACGCGCGCATGTTGCGACCCGGCCGCGGCCGCAATAGGAAGCGCCGCAGATGAAGCGTGCGACACGCCTGGTCCTGCTCGCCTACGTCGCGGCGCTGATCGTCGCCATCATCGTCGGGCGCGCCCTCTTCCCCGCGCATCCGCTGCTGGTGGCGCTGGGCGCCGACCTCGCGGCCACGCTGGCGATCTTCGCGTTCAGCATGGCCTTCGACAACTCGAGCTTCTACGACCCGTACTGGAGCGTGGCGCCGCTCCCGATGGCGCTGTACTGGGGCTTCAGCTCCACAGCCGCGCACGCCAACGGCGCGCGTCAGGACATCGTGATCATCCTGCTGATGTTCTGGGGCGTGCGGCTGACCTACAACTGGTACCGCGGCTGGCAGGGCCTCGGCCACGAAGACTGGCGCTACGTCGACATGCGCGCTCGCAGCGGGCGAGGCTATCCGGCCGTCAGTCTGCTCGCCATTCATCTGTTCCCCACGCTGATCGTGTTCGCCGGACTGCTGCCGGCGTACGCGGCCATGACCTACCCGCTGCCGCTCGGCTGGATCGACGGGCTCGGCACGGCGATGGCGGCCGGCGCCATCGTCATCGAGACGATGGCGGATGAGCAGCTGCGCAGGTTCCGCGCGGGCGGCGCCGGCGACGGCTCGGCGATCCTTTCGCACGGGCTGTGGAGGTATTCGCGGCATCCGAACTACTTCGGCGAGAACCTCTTCTGGTGGGGACTGGCGCTGCTCGGGATCGGCGCGGGCGCTCCCTGGTGGTGGGCCATCGCCGGCGCCGTCGCCATCACCGTGATGTTCGTGTTCGTCAGCGTGCCGCTGCTCGACCAGCGCATGCGCCGGCGTCCGGGCTACGAAGACCACATGAAGCGCGTCTCCGCGCTGGTGCCGTGGTTCCCGCGCTGACGTCGCCGCGCGTTTCGACCTCGAGGCCATTGCCACGAGCGTGACGGAACATTATCGTCGCCGCGGCGCTGCGTCCCGCACGCAACGCTGAAATCTTGTTCAGGGGGAGACATTTCCAATGCGAATGACGATTGCCGCCGTGGCGGCCACGATGATGATGGCCGGCGCCGCGCTGGCCGGTCCGCCGCCGACCCTTTACGACCACCTCGAGTGCTTCAAGATGCGCGACACGATCAGCTTCGGCGCCACCGTCAACCTCGAACCGTCGTTCAACAACCCGGGAATCGTGCTGCAGGAGGGCTGCCGCCTCGCGGTCAAGAGCAAGGAGATCTGCTTCCCGGTGGCCAAGACCGTGGTGGACAGCGAGGAGCCTACCATTCCGGTGGCCGGACAGGATCTCGCCAACGGCTTCCTGTGCTACTCGGTCAAGTGCCCGTTCGACGGAGTGCCCGATTTCGAGGTCTCCGATCAGTTCGGCACTCGCACCGTCGGACGACTGAAAACGTCCAAGCTCTGCGTTCCCGCCGACTGGTGAGCAGGAGCCGGGCGTGCTGCGCCTCTACGACTTCCTCGATTCCGGCAACGGCTACAAGGTACGTCTTCTGCTGACGCAGCTGGCGATTCCCTACGAGCTGGTCGAGGTCGACATATTGTCGGGACAGACGCGCACGCCCGAGTTTCTCGAAAAGAATGCCAACGGCCGCATTCCGCTGCTGGAGCTGGAGGACGGCCGGCGCCTGGCGGAGTCCAACGCGATCCTCTGCTATCTGGCCGAAGGCACTCCCATGCTGCCGCAGGACCGGTGGCAGCGCGCGCAGGTGCTGCAGTGGATGTTCTTCGAGCAGTACAGCCACGAGCCCAACATCGCCACCTCGCGCTTCCTGTTGCGACACACGGCACCTGAGGATCTGCGCCGCGCGCTGCTGCCGGCCAAGAAGATCGCCGGCGAAGCGGCGCTCGGCGTGATGGAGCGCCATCTGGCGGGGCATGCATGGCTGGTGGGCGAGCGTTACGGCGTTGCCGACATCGCGCTCTACGCCTACACGCACGTGGCCGGCGAGGGCGGCTTCGATCTGGCGCCCTATCCGGCGGTGCGCGCGTGGCTCGACCGCGTGCGCGGCCAGCCCGGCCACAAGCCGATCACCTCGAGGTGATGCGCGCGGCGTGCCTCGCCAAGGCCACCGGCTGTGCTAGTGTGGCCCTGCCGGCAACGAGCGCCGGCAGGGAGAATGGCGTGTCCCATCCAGAGCTCAATGAGCGTCTCCAGGAGCTGCACCGTGAGCTTCACGGCCTGCAGGAGCTCGACGATCCCGAATCCCAGCGCCTGCTTGCCGAGCTCCGGCGCGACATCGAAGCGGTGCTGGCGCGCAGCGAGCACGAAGAAGGTCTTGCCGACCGCCTGAACGACATGGTCGAGCGATTCGAGCGGACCCATCCCACGCTGGCCAGCGCCATGGGCGCCGTGGCCGACCAGCTGGCGCGCATGGGAATCTGATCGCGCGCGTCTAGCCGGCATGGAGCATCTGGCCGAAGTCACTCGAACCATCGCACTGACGATGGGCGTGGCCTGGGCGGCAGGGCTCAACCTCTACGCCGCCATCCTGGTCCTCGGCGTGCTTGGCGCCTCCGGCAGCATGGACCTGCCGGCAGGCCTCGAGATCGTCGCCCATCCGCTCGTGATCTTCGCGGCCGCCCTGATGTACGTCGTCGAGTTCGTTGCCGACAAGGTTCCAGGCGTCGACACCGCCTGGGACGGAATTCACACGTTCGTGCGCATTCCTGCCGGCGCGCTGCTGGCGGCCGAGGCGGTCGGCAACGTCGATCCGGCCGTCTCGATGGCGGCCGCACTGCTCGGCGGCGCGGTCTCGGCCACCACGCACGCAGCCAAGGCCGGCACGCGCGTGCTCGTGAACACCTCGCCCGAGCCCTTCAGCAACGGCATCGTCTCCATCGCCGAGAATGCCGCGGTCTTCGGCGGCCTGTATCTGGCCACCACGTATCCGATCGCGTTCCTGGTGCTGTTCGTCGCGATGTGCGCGTTCGCGGCCTGGTTCCTGCCCAGGCTCTGGCGCGGCGTCGTGACCGCCTTCCGGCGCCTGGGCTCGCTGCTGCGCGGACAAAGGATGGCAACGGCCGGCGCTCCCACGAGCATCGTGGACGAGGATCAGAGGCCTACGGTCTGACGGACCGGTTTCGCGTCGCGGCGCTTTCGGCGGCCGCCGCTGTCGTACGGACGTGGAAGGCGCAGGCAGCTCGGCTCAGTCCGGATATTCGACTTCGCAGTCGTCGGTGTCGGGCACGGACTGGCAGGTGAGGATCCAGCCCTCGCCGATCTCGCCGGCGCTCAGGAAGTCGTTGTGCAGCATGTGCACGCTGCCTTTCTTCAGCCGCGCCATGCAGCAGCCGCAAAAGCCGCTCTCGCACGAAAACGGCGGCTCCATTCCCTGGCGCTTGCAGGCATGGAGCACGGTCTCGCCTTCGCGCACGCCCACCGTGGTCCTGGCGCCGTCGAGAAAAACCTGCACGGGCCGCTCGGCGATGCCTTCGCCGGCGACCTCGCCTTCGTCTTCGAGAGAGGAGAAGCGTTCGATGTGGATGAACTCGGGCGCGACGCCCGCCGCCACCAGGGTCTTCTCCACGGTGTCCATGAACGGCCCGGGGCCGCAGATGTAGAACTCGGCGCCGATGCGATCGGCGATGTAGCGGCGCACCGCGGCGTCGTCGATGAAGCCGTCGCGCACGTCCAGGCGGTGGATCACCTGCAGGCGGTCGGGGTTGCGCGCCGCCAGGTCGTCGAGCTCGCCGCGGAAGATGATGCAGTCTTCGTCGCGGTTGGCGTAGATGAGGCGCAGCGAGCGACGCGTCGTCGCGAGCGCGGTCTTGATGATCGAGATGACCGGCGTGATGCCGCTGCCGCCGGCCAGCAGCACCAGATCGACGTCGCGCGGTCCGAGCACGAACATGCCGCCCGGCGGCAGCACCTTGACGACGTCGCCCTCCTTGAGGTTGTCATTGATCCAGTTGGAGATGCGGCCGTCCGCCACGCGCTTCACCGTCACCTTGTGCTCGGTCTCGGTCACCGGGCAGCTGGCCAGCGAGTAGCAGCGGTAGAGCGTCCGTCCCTGGTAGGGCAGCTGCAGCGTCAGGAACTGTCCGGCCTGGTACGCGAACAGGTCACGCAGCTTAGGCGGGATCTCGAAGACGATCGAGCTGGCGTCCGCGGTCTCGCGCACGATGCGGCGCACGCGCAGGTCGTGGTAGTGATGGCGCGCCTTGGCGGCGTCGTCGCCGCTGCTCGAGGGCTCGTTGGGGCTCATCGCTCGCGAGAAAAATTCGCGGCGGCCGATGCGGCCGCCCGTTTGCGAGCGTTTCTCTACGGGCTCAGACTCGCGAGCACAAATTGCTGCGCCGCACGCCGCCGGCCAAGACCCACGTGCCCGTCTACCGACTCGACAACGCGCTCATCTTCCCTCCACCCGAAGAGGCCGATCCGAGCGGCCTGCTCGCCGTCGGAGGAGATCTCTCGCCCGGACGGCTGCTGCTGGCGTACGCGATGGGGATCTTCCCCTGGTACACCGAGGAAACGCCGCTGCTGTGGTTCTCGCCCGATCCGCGCGGGATCCTGCTCCCCGAGCATCTGCGCGTCAGCCGCTCGCTGCGCAAGCGGCTTCGCCTGCGCAACTACGAGGTCACGCTCGACCGCGACTTCGGCGCCGTGATGCGAGCGTGCGCGACGGTCGAGCGACGCCGCCAGGACGGCACCTGGATCACACCGGAGATGCTCGAGGCCTACGAGAGGCTGCACCGCCTCGGCGTCGCGCACAGCGTGGAGGTGTGGAGCAGTGGCGAGCTGGTGGGCGGGCTGTACGGCGTCTCGCTCGGCAGCGTCTTCTTCGGCGAGTCGATGTTCTCCATCATGACGGATGCCTCCAAGATCGCGCTCGTGTGGCTGACCCGTCAGCTCCAGCGCTGGGGCTTCTCGCTCATCGACTGCCAGATCCGCAACGAGCATCTGCTGAACATGGGCGCCGACGAAGTCGCACGAGAGCGCTTCCTGCAGCTTCTGGCCGGCGCGCTGCAGTCGCCCACGCGCCGCGGCCCGTGGAGCTTTGATGATGATTTCGTGCCGCACGAGGCGCTGCCCTCGTCGGCGCCGGGACAACGGCCGCCGGCGCCGCGCGGGGGAAGCACGTGAACCTGGTCCTGCTCGAGCGCGACGAGCTGTGCCGCAGCCGCGCCGTGCTGCGCGGCCGGCGGCGCGATCACATCGCCGAAGTGCACCGCGGCGAGCCCGGCAGGGTGCTGCGCGTGGGCGTGGTCGGCGGCATGATCGGAACCGGCACGGTCGTGGCCATGGACGCTTCGAGCGTCGAGCTCGACGTGCGTCTGGAGGAGAACCCGCCGCCGCCGCTGCCGTGCACGCTGGTGATGGCGCTGCCGCGTCCGAAGGTGTTGCGGCGCATGCTGCAGGCGGCCGCGGCCTTCGGCATCAAGAACATCGTCCTGTTCGGCGCGTGGCGCGTGGAGAAGTCGTACTGGCAGACGCCGGTGCTGCAGGCCGAGCAGATTCGCCGCGAGCTGCTGTGCGGGCTCGAGCAGGCCCGCGATACGATCCTTCCGGTCGTGACACACAAGCGGCTGTTCCGTCCGTTCGTCGAAGACGAGCTTGCCGCCGTTGCCGCCGGCTCGCGCTGTCTCGTCGCGCACCCCGCAGCCGCAGCCGAGTGTCCGCGCGCCGTGAGCTCGGCGGTTACGCTGGTGATCGGCCCCGAGGGCGGGTTCGTCGAGTTCGAGCTGGAGCTGCTCTCTGCAGCCGGCGCCGAGCTCGTCAGCCTGGGCCCGCGGCCGTTGCGCGTGGAGCAGGCGCTGGCGGCGCTCGTAGGCCGCCTGTTCTGAGCGGCGTGTTGACCTTCGTGCATCCGGCGCTTATGCAGCGCCCATGCAGCGCAGTGGACCTCTGGCCGGTGTGCGCGTGCTCGAAGTCGCCGCAATCGGTCCGGTCCCCTTCGCCGGGATGATCCTTTCGGATCTCGGCGCCGACGTCGTTCGCATCGACCGTACGCGTCCGGATCCGGCGTCGACGTGGAGCGACCCGCGCATGGATGTTCTCGGCCGAGGCCGCCGCTCGCTGGCTCTCGATTTGAAGACCACGCAGGGAGCGGAGGTGCTGCTGCGGCTTGCCGGGAATGCCGATGTGCTGCTCGAAGGCTTCCGCCCCGGCGTCGCCGAGCGGCTCGGCATCGGGCCGGACGCCTGTCTGCAGCGCAATCCGCGCCTGGTCTACGGCCGCATGACGGGATGGGGACAGCAGGGGCCGCTGTCGGCGGCCGCAGGCCACGACATCAATTACATCGCGCTGACCGGCGCCCTGCACGCCGTCGGCGGCGAAGGCGCACCGCCTTCGCCGCCGCTCAACCTCGTCGGCGATTTCGGCGGCGGCGCGCTGTATCTGGTGGTCGGCGTGCTGTCGGCGCTGATCGAGCGACAGCGCTCGGGCAAGGGCGACGTGATCGACGCGGCCATGATCGACGGCGCCGCCTCGCTGATGTCGATCTTCTACGTCATGGAGCAGATCGGCTTCTGGCGCGACGAACGAGCGACCAACTTTCTCGACGGCGGCGCGCACTTCTACGGAACTTACGAGACGTCGGACGGTCGCTATGTCGCCATCGGTGCGATCGAGCCGCGCTTCTACGACGAGCTGCTCGCGCGCCTCGGCATCGACGGCGCCGACCTTCCGGCGCAGCACGATCGCGACGGATGGAAGCAGGCTCGTGCGCGGCTTGCGGCGGTCTTTCGGACCCGCACGCGCGCGCAGTGGTGCGAGCTGCTCGAAGGCACCGACGCCTGCTTCGCTCCGGTCCTGTCCATCGGCGAAGCCGCCACCCATCCGCATCTGCGCGAGCGCGGCACCATCCTCGATGTCGGCGGCGTCCGGCAGCCGGCGCCGGCGCCACGCTTCGCGCGCAGCGCGTGCGAGCGGCCGCAGATCGCGCCGCGCCCCGGTGCCGACACCGCCGCGGTGCTTCGCGAAGGCGGCTTCAGTGCCGGCGAGATCGACGCGCTGCGGTCGGCCGGCGTCATCGGCGGCGAGGCTGTGTGACGTGAGAGCTGCGCGCCTCTTGCTGATCGCGGCGCTGCTCCTCGTGGGCGCGCTCCACGCGCGGGCGGAGCTCGAGCACGTCGAGCTGATGACCGGTGGCGCCGCCGTTACCGATCCCGTCCCCATCGTGGTGGCCATTCACGGCCTCGGCGACAGACCCGAAGCCTTTCAGCTCCTTCTCGATGATCTGGCCGCCAAGGCTCGGCTGATCGTCCCGCGCGCGCCGACTCCCTACGGCACCGACGGCGGCGGCGCCTGGTTCGAGATGCATTCGGGTGACGAGCCGATGACGGCGGCCGTGGCAAAGGCCGCCGAAGAGGTCGCCGCCCTCATTTCTGCCGTGCACGCGAAATACGGCGGGCCGCCGCGCGCCGTCGTCACCGGCTTCTCCCAGGGCGGCATCGTGACGTTCGCGCTGGCCGCGGCGCGGCCCGATCTGGTAGCTGCGGCGGTTCCTGTCGCAGGTTTCCTTCCGATGCCGATGTGGCCGGCACAACGGCCGAAACTGCGACCGTTGCCGCGCGTTCTGGCATTGCACGGCGAGAAGGACCCCGTCGTGCCGATCCAGTCCGCCAAGTGGTCGATCGAAGCGCTGCGCAGCAACGGTTTCGATGTTCAGCTGCGCAGCTATCCCGACCTTGGACACACGATGGCCAGGGAAGTGATCGCCGATCTTCATGAAGCGATCGTGGTGGCGGTGACGGAGCTGACGCCCAAGAAGGAGGAAGCGCCCGCGCAGGCCTCCAGTCCGGGCGTCCCGCAAGCGGCGGGCGCCGATGCATCCGATGCCGATGCGGCGCCGGGCAGCGTCGATCGCGCGGCCGACGGCGAGGTGCCTGCCGCGCCGGCACCACCGACGCCTGCACCGACGGTGCGCGTACCTGCGCCGCAGGCCGCCGAGCCGGCGCAAGCGTCGCCTTAGCCGATGCTGACAGGTTCCCGCTCGACATCGCGTCGTCCGGGGCTATCCTCGGCGACGTGGCGGGCGACGAGTTCCATTTCGATTGTGATCTGCGCCAGCGCGTCCGCACGCACCTCGAGACGTTCGAACGACGCGCCTATCGCCGCTGCGGCCTCAAGCCGGCCGCCGTCGCCGTCACGCTGCTCGCCGATGACCTGATGCGTCCGTGCTTCGTGCTCACCCGCCGCGCCGCGCGGCTTCGCACGCACAGCCGGCAATGGGCGCTTCCGGGCGGACGGCTCGATGCCGGCGAGAGCGCCGAGCAGGCTGCGGTGCGCGAGCTGGCCGAAGAAGTCGGGCTCGAGCTCGGGACCGATCGCGTGCTCGGTCTGCTCGACGACTACCCGACGCGCTCTGGCTACGTGATCACGCCGGTGGTCATCTGGGCACCGCGCAGCGCGGCGTTGCGGCCCAATCCGTGCGAAGTGGCCGAGGTGTATCGCGTACCGCTGGCCGAGCTCGAGCATCCGGACGTTCCGCAGGTGCGGCGAATTCCCGAAAGCATCCGGCCGGTCATCTCCATTCCGCTCATGGGCACCAACATCCACGCGCCGACGGCGGCCGTGCTGTATCAGCTGCGCGAGGTCGCGGTGTGGGGACGCAATACGCGCGTGGCCCACTTCGAGCAGCCGGTCTTCGCCTGGAGCTGAGAGCGCGCATGCATCGGCGGCCGCTGCTCGCGCTGCTGGCGCGATACGTTCCATCCGGCGGCGACGACCGCGAGGCGCGCGACCGCATCGCCGCTTTCGTCGAGGCGCACGCCGACTGCTTCGAGCGCTCGCTCCTGATCGGACACGTCACGGCTTCGGCGTGGATCGTCGACCGCGAGCGCACGCATGCGCTGCTGACGCATCACCGCAAGCTCGGGCGCTGGCTGCAGCTCGGCGGCCACACCGATGGCGATCCCGACGTCCTGCGTTCCGCATGCCGCGAGGCAACCGAGGAGTCGGGTCTGCGGAGCCTGCAAGTGCTCGATGCGGGCCTCTTCGACTGCGACGTGCACCGCATTCCCGCGCGCGGCGACGAGCCGGCGCATGACCATCACGACGTACGCTTCCTGCTGCAGGCCGACATGGCCGAGCCGCTGGTGGTCAGCGAAGAGTCGCACGACCTGAGCTGGGTGCGGCTGGAGGACGTTGCTGCGCTGGAAACCGACGCCTCCGTCCTGCGCATGGTCGAGAAGGTGCGGCGCACGCGTTGAGCGATCCGCACTGTCCTCCCAGGATTCATGTCTGCACGCTCGACCCGGTGGGCATGATGCCGGTGAACGAGGCCCGGCCTTCATCGAGCGAGGAGGGAACGGGTGTGCTCGAGCGATCTTCGCCGCGGCATGCGCGCACTCCCGGCCGATCCCGCGCATCACTCAACCGCGACTCGGCGCGCTGGCAAACGGTCAATGCCCCGCGTACCCTCCGCCGGTGGAAAACGAGAAGAAGGACTCCGAAGATTCGATCCGGCGACCGGCGCGCGGACCGCGCGTAGCGGTCGCGCAGATCTCTCCGACGCTCGGCGACGTTGCCGCGAACCTGGAGCTGCATCGTCAGGCGGCGCAGCGGGCCGTCGATGAGGGCACGCAGCTGATCGTCTTTCCGGAGCTCAGCCTGACCGGCTACCGTCTTCGGGATTCGGTTCCCGACGTTGCCGTCAAGCTGGGCGATTCCACACTCGCCGAGCTCGCGAGCCTGTCTGCCGGCGTCTCGCTGGTGGCCGGTTTCGTCGAGGAGGCGCCCGACCATCTCTTCTACAACTCGGTCGGCTACTTCCAGGGAGGCAAGCTCCTCTCCGTCCATCGCAAAGCCTATCTGCCCACCTACGGCATGTTCGACGAGCAGCGCTACTTCGCGCGCGGCCGGCGACTGGAGGCGTTCGATTCGGCGCACGGACGTGTGGCGATGCTGATCTGCGAGGAGATGCTGCATCCGTCGGCGCCTACGATCGTGGCCTGTGACGGCGCGACGATGATCCTGACGCCGTCGGCCAGCCCCGCACGCGGCGTGACCGGCGAAGGCGAAGCCGACACCAACGCGCGAGCGTGGGAATCGTACAATCGCGTCATCGCGCGCACCTACGGACTGTGGGTCGTCTACTCCAACCGCGTCGGCGTCGAAGACGGCGTGGCGTTCTGGGGCGGCTCCGAGATCATCTCGCCGGCGGGCGAGACCATCGTCAAAGCCGCCTATTACGATGCCGATTATGCCAGCGCCGTCCTGGCCGAGGACGCGGTGCGACGACGGCGCATCGTCAGCCCCATCGTGCGCGACGAGGACCTCGATCTGACCATCAACGAGCTGTCGCGGATTCGTGGTCGCGCGGTCGAGCGCGAGCAGAGGGACCGGCGTGGCGGTGAGCAGCGTGGCGGAGAGCAGCGCGGCGGCGAGCAGCGCGGGGACCGCCAGCCGTTTCGAGGGCGCGACGACCGCCAGCGCGGCCGCGACCGGCGGCCGTTCGATCGCGGTGGCGAGCAGCGGCAGTTCGACCGGGATGACGACGACAACCGCGGCAACCGCGTCGAGGACGACGACAATCGCGGCAATCGGCGCTTCGACGACAACCGTGGCTTCGGCGGCGGGCGCGGCGACCGCTTCGGCAAGAAGCCGTTCGGCAACAAGTTCGGCGGAGGCGGCGGCCGCTTCGGCGGCAACAAGCGTTTCGGCGATCGCGATGATCGCCGCGGCGGCGACGGCGGCTTCAATCGCCGCGACGATGCCGGCCCTCCGCGCGGACGCTTCGGTGCACCACGCGGACGCGACGATCGCGGGTTCGGCGGCGGCCGCGACGACCGCAACATCGGCGGCGGGCGCGAAGGCGACGATCAGCCGAAGTGGCGCGGGCGCCCGCGCGTGGGAGAAGAGACGCCGCCGCGCGAGCGGCAGCGGCCTGGACAGGATGAGCGGCGTCCGCGGCCCGTGCGCGTCAAGAAAGAGCGTGACGAGTAGGCGGCGCGCCGTCCTTCGCGATCAGACTCAGGAGTAGCTCCCGGTGCCGCCCGCAAAGAAAGACAAATCCGCAACGAGCGCTCGCAAGAAGGCGTCGGCCGCGGCCAAGAAGCCGGCGACCTCCAAGTCCGCCCACGGTGCGAAACCGGCCTCGAAGAAGGCGCAGCCGAAAGCCGCCCCGGCCAGGAAGAAGAGCGCGCACACGGCGAAGGAGCCGGCCAAGGCGGCCGGCAAGAAGGCCGGCAAGAGCGCGCCGCAGAAGAAGGCGGCGGCCAAACCCGCCAGGAAGCCGGCGGCGGGCGCAGCGAAGAAGAGGTCGCGCGTTTCCGAGCCCGCCATCGAAGCGATCGCAGGCGGCGCCGACTCGGCCGAAGAGACCCTTCAGGCTGCGGAGCGTCACGTCGGTACGCAGCCGAGCAAGCAGGATCACGAATCCAGCTACGGCGACGCCGGCCTCGCCGACGCCGCCGGCGACGAGAACGCCCACCTGGACGACGAGGCGCCTGAGGACATCGAGCGCACCGGCGATGCGGATGAGGCGGGCGAGTTGGACGACGAGGATTTCGACGTCGAGGACGATGATGCCGGGCTCGCTGCCGGCAATGCCGCGCCGGCCGATGCCGCGCCGGATGATGACGAGTTGGGCGATGCCGAGCCGGACGACGACGAGTTCGATGACGACGAGCTGGATGACGACGAGCTGGATGATGACGAGCTGGATGATGACGATACCGAGCTCGACGACGACGACCTCACAAACGACACGGACGTCGCCGACGAAGACGAGGGAGACGAAGCGACCGGGACCGGCGTAGCTCCCGCCAAGGAGCTCGGCTTCGTCGCCGTCACCGCACCCGCCGCAACCACGCCGGAAGGCGATGGCATACCGAAGACGGAAGAGCCGCTCGCACAGCTCGCGAAGTTTCCATCCACCAACTACGCCGTCGTCGAAAAGATTCTCGTCGGCTTCCTCGCAAGCGAAGTGCGGAAGGTGGGGCTGTCCCGCGCCGTGCTCGGGCTTTCCGGCGGCGTCGATTCGGCCGTTTCTGCGGCCATCGCCGCGCGTGCACTCGGCGGCGAGAACGTGCTCGGCGTGATGATGCCGTATCAGACGTCCAGTCCAGAAAGCGTGGCCGACGCGCTGGCGGTTGCCGCTTCGCTCGGCATCGAGACCATGACGGTGGAGATCACGGCGCAGGTGGACGCGTATTTCGAGCGCTTCCCCGACGCGAGCCGGCTGCGCCGCGGCAACAAGATGGCGCGCGAGCGCATGACGATCCTCTACGACCATTCGGCCGCCCGCTCGGCGCTGGTGGTGGGCACGTCCAACAAGACCGAGCTGCTGCTCGGCTACGGCACGCTTTACGGCGACATGGCCTCGGCGCTCAATCCCATCGGCGATCTCTACAAGACGCAGGTATGGGGCCTGGCCCGCCATCTGGCCTTGCCGCCGGCCGTCATCGAGAAGGCTCCGACGGCCGATCTTTGGAGCGGACAGACCGACGAGAACGAGCTCGGCTTCAGCTACCATGAAGTGGATCGGCTGCTGTACTGGATGATCGACGAGCGCTGCAGCTTCGGCGAGCTCGAAGCGATGGGTTTCGAGCGCGAGTTCATCGAGCGCATCGCGCGCATGGTGCGGCGCTCGCAGTTCAAGCGCCGGCTCCCGATCATCGCGAAGATCTCGGCGCGCACCGTCGACCCCGACTTCCGATACTCGCGCGACCTGGGTCTGTGACGGCGCCGGCCGGCACCCGTTGCCGGCGGCCGCGACCGTGCCGAGCTTCGCTTGCCTCGCCGGCACCGCCCTCGCATGGATTGGCCTGACGCATGCCAGGAAAGCTCTACGTCGTCGCCACGCCCATCGGCAACATGGCCGACCTCAGCCCTCGTGCGGCCGGAGTGCTGCGGGAGGTCGACATCATCGCCGCCGAGGACACGCGCGTGACGGGGCGGCTTCTCGAGCGCATGCAGGCGCCGGCAAGCACCGTTGGCCCCGAGGCGAGGAGCCAGCGCATGCTCAGCTATCGGGAGGAGACCGAGCGCAAGCTCGCTCCGGCCCTGGTCGCGCGCATGCAGAAGGGCGAGAGCGTGGCGCTGGTGTCGGACGCCGGGACGCCCGGTGTGTCCGATCCCGGATACCGCCTGGTGAGCGCGGCTGCTGCCGCGGGCATCGAGGTGGTGGCCGTGCCGGGACCGTCGGCGGTCGTGGCGCTCCTTTCGATCAGCGGCCTTCCCACCGACCGTTTCAGCTACGAAGGGTTCCCGCCCGCCAAGGCGTCGGCGCGCCGCCGCCTGTTCGAGAGCCTGCGCGGTGCGGGGCGCACGGTGGTGTTCTACGAGTCGCCGCGGCGCGTGAAGGCGTTTCTCGAAGAGCTGGCCGCGACGCTGGACGATCCGGTGGTGGCGGTGGGACGCGAGCTCACCAAGATGTACGAGCAGGTGCTGCGCGGCCGCGCCAGCGAGGTCGCCGCGGGCATGGCCGCTGGCGCGCCGCGCGGCGAGTTCACCATCGCCGTGCACGTCGCCGCAGGTGAGCAGGAGCTGTCGGGCGATGCGCTGGAGAGCGAGGTGACGGCGCTGCTCGAGGCAGGCATGCCGGCCAGGGACATCGCGGCGGCGCTGAAGCCGCGCGGCGCGCATCGTCGCGACGTCTACGACGTCATCCGGCGTCTCGAACGAAAGTAGGAGACGGCGCGCGGCGCCGTGCTTGCGCCATCGGCGGAGCGCCGGCCGTTGAGGCCGCTCGCGCGGCCGCTGTCATGCGCGTCGCAGGCGCTCCCGGCGGCAGTCGCGCGCACGAGGTGTTTGCGGCGATTGCCTGCATCGCGTTCCTGCGACAACGTCATCGGATCGATGAAGACCAGGAACGTGAGCAGCGGCCGCGCCGGCGCGGCGCGTGCGCCGAGACGCTGCCGGTACTGCGGCGAGGCGTTTCCCGGCCGCGCCCCGGTCTGCCCTTCGTGCGGCGCGTCGCGCATCAGGCCGATCAAGCGCGCGTCCTTTGCCGCAGCGGCCTTCGTGATGGCGGTGGCGGCGATCGAGCTCGCGCTGCGTGCCTACTTCGCCATCCTGCTCGGGCCGAGCCTGTTCTGGTACGGCACCAGCTTTCACCGCATGAACGTGCGAGAGCCCGCCGAGCATTCGCCGCTGGTGCGCAGCCTGTATCAGCGCCGCCTGCGCGGCATCGACGACGAGCACCACAACGTCCGCCAGCACGAGTTCGTCGCCGGCAGCTACACCAAGTACTTTCCCAACGAGAAGCGCTTCACCTACGATGCCGACACCGGCGAGGTCTATCCGGTCACGATCAACAGCCGCGGTCTGCGCGGCGCCGAGCCGGCCGTCCCCAAAGCCCCGGGAACGTTGCGTGTCGTCACGCTCGGGGCATCGTCGACGTTCGGCTATCACGACCCGGACGACGGCACGTACCCGGCAATCCTCGAGCGCATCCTCAACGAGCGGTGCACGCACGGGCAACGCTTCGAGGTCATCAACCTCGGGATTCCGCACCTGACCTCGGATCAGATCGTCTCGCTGTTCACCGCCGAAGGGCTTCCGCTGCGGCCCGACGTCGTCACCTTCTACGAAGGCATCAACGACAGTTCCGAGACCGGCCAGGCGGCATCGCCGGTGGGCGACAAGCCGAAGAAGCCGCTCAAGGCGCTCGAGCACTGGGCACGCGACCGGCTGGTCCTCGTGTTCCTGGTCGACGAGCTCCTCTCACTGCGCAAGCAGCGTTTCGATGCGGCGCAGGTCGAAGCGGCCGCGCAGGGCACGCCCGAACGATTCGTCGCCAATCTGGCGCGGCTGCATGAGGAATGCGCGCGACGCGGGATCCTGTTCGTCTACGCGAAGCAGCAGGCCCGTTCGCTGCTGATCCCGCGCGAGCAGATCAGGGGCGTCACCTACGCTGCCGAGCTCGAGCGCGTTCGCGAGAAGCTAGCGAGGGAAGGCCGCGTGTCGCGGACGGAGATGAACTTCCTGGTCCACGAGCGCGTCGTCTCGGCCGGCGAGCGATGGGCGCGCGAGGCCGGCGTTCCCATCGTCGACGTGATCGCCGCGCTCGATCAGGACCGCGACGTGCTGGTCAGCTGGGTGCACCTCAATCCGCGCGGCAACTCCATGGTCGCCGACGCCTACTCCCGCGTCATCCTCGAGCACACCTGCCCGTCGGGCACCGAAGCCTCGCTAGGCAGCCGGACGACGCACGGCGGCTGAGACCGCCGACCCGCTAGAAGAGCGCGGCAGTCAGCTCGGCCAGGAACCGGAAGCGCTGGTCGATGAGCCAGAGCAGATCGTCGTCCTCCGGCGAGATGAACGGCGCCGACTCCAGCGCGAAGCGCTGCGAGTAGACGAGGCGGTTGGTGATGCCCACCAGCACCGGCCGCGATACGTAGATCCAGACGCCGATGAGGCACTCGTGCAGAGGCCGCGCCCAGAGGTGGGCGTAGCGGTCCAGGAAGATGTCGATGGCGTGCTCGAGCCGGCGCGAGAGCTGCATCGGATCGGGCGAAGTCAGGAAGTCCAGGCCGAGGTCGTCGACGCGAGTGATGGCCAGCGCCATGATCGCGCGCGCGCCTTCCTTCTCCGCACATCGATCGGCCAGGCGGCGCTGCGCATCGCGAATGCGCGCGCCGACGTCGCGGGCGCTGGCCTGGATGCGGGTGCAGTCGAACAAGACGCGGCGGCCGCCGACGTTCGCTTCGAACAGACCATCGGGGCCGAAATCGAGTGCGAAGCCCGAAGCATTCAGTCGCGCCGCCAGCGTCAGCTCCAGGCCGAGGTCGCGCGGGTTGTCGGTGGAGTTGCGCGCGTGCTCGTCGGCCTCTTCGCCGGCGCGGCGGATGAGCTCGCGCAGCCGATGCTCGAGCGGCCCGTCGGCGAAGAACACCATTCCCTTGTACAGACGGCGCAGCTCGCTCGCTTCCAGGAGCGACGATGCGAGACGATGCGACACGCGCTCGCGCACGATCTCGGGGAGATTGACGGTCTCGTCGGCGCGGATCAGGTCTTCGAGGTCACGTCTGTACTGCGCAAGCCGCAGGCGATCGAAGGTCAGACCGCAATCGGCCAGCCACGAAACGGCATCGTTCATCGTGTCCAGGAGTTCGCGGAAAGCGCTCTCGCCACCGGAGGGAGCAGCAGGTTTGAGCAGTGCCATGCGTCAGTTCACCCGGGCCAGCGGTTCGCCGGCGACGCGTGCGCCGGAGGTTGTCGATGTCGAGCCGGCGGTGGGTGCGGCGGGGCGGCCGACCTCGCGAATGAGTGTGCATCCGACCTCGCCGGCGGACACAGGTCCGGTGACCGTCTGGATGTGACGAGCGCTGTCCATGCCCCTGCTTGTTCCTGTGTGCGCGGCCAGGCCAGGGCCGTGCACGATGTAAGGCCGAACTCCTTTTTAATTCGGGCCCTCGTCGGTCAATGCCGGACGCGGAAGCCGGCTTCCCCGGCCGGCGGCTCCTCGTTCGACTGCACGCGGACGACCCGGGCCGAGGGAGGGCCGGTGTGACACCAGGCCTCTAGCTCTCGGACCGCCGCGGCTTCGCCCTCGACGATTGCCTCAACACTACCATCCGAGCAATTGCGAACCCAGCCGGCCACTCCGAGCCGCGCCGCTTCCCGCCGCATCGACTCCCGGTACCAGACACCTTGGACGCGGCCATGGATGCGAAGGTGAAGACGCAGCGCCGTGCTCATGCCTTGCCGCCCAGAAGCCGGCTGAGCCCGTCCTCGTCGAGCACGACGACCCCGAGCTCATTGGCTTTCTTGAGCTTGCTGCCCGGATCGGCGCCGGCAATCAGGTAATCGGTCTTGGCGCTGATCGCGGAGGCGACCGTGCCGCCGGCCTGCTGGATTCGCTCCTTGGCCCGGCTGCGCGGTATCGAGAGCGTGCCGGTGATGACGAAGCTCTTGCCGGCCAGTGGGCCCGATGCGGCGGCGGCCACCGGTTGGGGGTGCACCCCGGCCCGATCGAGGTCGGCGATCATGGTCCGATTGGATTCGTCGGCGAAGAACAGCCGTACCGAGGCGGCCATCTCCGGACCGACGGTATCGAGGTTCTCCAGCTCCTCCTGGCTCGCTTCCGCCAGCCCCGCCAGCGATCCGAAGCGGCGCGCCAGCACGCGCGCCGCCGACTCCCCGATGTGCCGGATGCCCAGAGCGTAGATCAGGCGATCGAGCGGCCGCGTGCGGCTCTCGTCGATTCGCTGCACCAGGTTCGTCGCGGACTTCTGGCCCATCCGCTCGAGCTGCATCAGCGTCTGCGCATCGAGCCGGTACAGGTCGGCGAAGCTCTTGACGTGACCGCCCTCGACGAGCTGAGCGATGATCTTTTCGCCGAGACCATCGATGTCCATGGCGCCCTTGCCGGCGAAGTGACGCAGCGAGGACTTCAGCTGCGCGGGGCACTGGCGGTCGCTGCAGCGGAAGGCCGCCTCGCCCTCGATGCGCGCAACGGGCGAGCCGCATGACGGGCACGTCGTCGGCATTTGAAACCTGCGCTCGCTGCCGTTGCGCTTCTCCAGCACCGGGCCGACGACGTACGGAATGACGTCCCCGGCGCGCTCGATGACGACGGTGTCGCCGATGCGGATGTCCTTGCGCTCGATCTCATCCATGTTGTGCAGCGACGCGTTCGAGATCACCACGCCCGCCACCTGCACCGGCTCGAGCTCGGCCACCGGAGTCAGCGAGCCCAGGCGCCCGACCGACGCGAAGATGTTGCGCACGCGGGTCGTTGCCTGCCGGGGCTTGAACTTGAATGCGATGGCCCATCGCGGCGACCGCGACAGCTCGCCCAGCCGCTCCTGCTGCGCGACGTCGTCGACCTTGATCACCACGCCGTCGATCTCGACCTCGAGCGAGTCGCGCTCGGCATCGATCTTTTCGTAGAAGGACATGACCTCGTCGACGCCGCGCGCCTTGCGGATGCGCGGGAACACCAGGAATCCCCAGCGCCCGGCCTCGGCCAGATACATCGAATGCGTCGGCAGCGGCTCGGGCGCCACTGCGCCGTGGCTGTGCACGTAGAAGTCGAGCGGCCGCCGCGCAGTGATCGACGGGTCGAGCTGGCGCAGCGAGCCGGCGGCGAAATTACGCGGGTTGGCGAAGACCGCTTCACCCTGCTCTTCGCGCTTGGCATTGAACCGCACGAAGTCCGCCTTGGCGATCACCACCTCGCCGCGCACCTCGATCTGCGCCGGCAGCGTTCCTTCCTGGCTCGCCTTCATCTTCAGCGGCACGCTGCGCAGCGTGCGCACGTTGGCGGTGATGTCCTCACCGACGCTGCCGTCGCCGCGCGTGGCCGCGCGAACCAGCTCTCCGTTCTCGTAGAGAATGTTCACCGCCACGCCGTCAAGCTTGGGCTCGACGACGTAGATGACCTCGTCGATCCCCAGGCCCTTGCGCACGCGTGCATCGAACTCCTCTACGTCCTCGCGGCCGAAGGCATTGGCGAGCGAGAGCATGGGACGCAGGTGGCGCGACGGCGCGAAGCGTTCCGATGGCGGAGCGCCGGGCCGCTGCGTCGGCGACTGCTCGATGACCAGATCGGGATGCGCGCGTTCGAGCTGCTCCAGCTCGCGCAGGAGCGCGTCGTATTCGGCATCCGAAATGGTGGGCGCGTCCAGCAGATAATAGCGGCGGTTGTGCTCGTCGATCTCCCGCCGCAGCTCTTCGGCACGCGCGCGCTCCGCCGCGCCGGCCGGGCGCGGCGCGCCGCGCGTGGTGGTTCGTTCGCGCTGGACGGCCACGGCGCGCTTCCTAACACGACCCGACGAGCATTCCATCACATCGATGTCGTTGCCCGAGCGCCGCTGCCCGATGCATGGTCGGCCGCGAAATCGCCGGGTCGCTGCGCGCATGCATGAGGCGGCGGGCAGCGGACGGCGGCTTCGACCAAGACAAGGAGGACTCAGGAATGAGCCACGATCACTGGAACAAGATGAAGACGGCTGTGGTGGCGGTGGTGCGGGGAACGGCGGCGGCGGCCGTGCTGGTGACGCTGCTTGCCGGCGGCGCCGCTGCCGCCGATGGCGGCAAGATCAACCTGAACACCGCCAGCGCCGAAGAGCTGGCCACGCTGCCCGGCATCGGTGCGTCCAAGGCTGCCGCCATCGTCGCCGAGCGTGCGAAGAAGCCGTTCGCGTCCGTCTCCGATCTGGAGCGGGTGCGCGGCATCGGTCCGGCAACCGTCGAAGAGCTGACCGGCAAGGTGATGGTCGGGCAGTAGCGAGCGTCGACGCCGTCAGCGCCCGACCTGCTGCGTCGCGTAGCACGTGCTCCCTCCGGCAGGCTCCAGGCCTGCCGGGAAGCTGGCGACGCGACGGGGCATCTCGGGCGCTTTCGGTGCCGGCGTTGCGGGGATCAGGCCAGGATGGCAGCCATCGTTTCGACGAGCTGCGCGGGTCGGAACGGCTTGGCGATGACGGGGCAGCCGAAGTGCTCGGCTTCGTGCTGGCCGGGAATGCTCAGCAGATCGCCGGTGACGACGGCGCTGCGACGCAACAGCGCGGGGTGATGGTCGCGCAGTTGCTGCAACAGCGCACCACCGGTGTCTCCGGCCAGGTTCCAGTCCAGAACGATGGCATCGAAGCTCGCGCGCTGCAGGCATTGGATGGCCTCCGCTGCGCTTGCCGCGCCGGCCACCTTGGCGCCGGCGGCCTCCAGAATGGTCAGCGTCATCGAACGGATGTCGGCGTCGTCTTCGACGACCAGAATGGAGCCGGTGAGTCTGGGCCGGCTGCTACCGTTACCGTTCAGCATGGGGAAAACCGCGACCGGGCGAGGCTGGTCCGGCGACCAATATACGAGGCGCCGCGGCCACTAGCCAGACAGGCGGGGAACTGTCCGCTGTCTGATGCCTCCGCGGCCCGAGGCGATGCACCGGGATTGCGCAGCCTCCTCGACGAGCATACCCAGGGCTGCGGAGACCTTACCCGACATGTCCGAGTCGCCTGGTACGCGGCGGGGCGCCGGCCGGCGCCGACGCCCGGTGTCGCTGTTCGTTCTTGCTGCTGCGCTCTTGGCAGCGCCGGTGCACGGCTTCGCTGCGGCGCAGCATGGCAACGATGCGCCGCAGCCCGAACCGCCGTGGTCCTCTGCCTCGCCTGCGCTCATCCCCTCCTCCTCGGGCGTGACCGACACCGTCGCGCCTCTGGTACAGGCCGATCCTTCGCCGCCGCGCGAGGAAGCTGCCGACCGACCCGCAACCAGCCGCCGCGCACCGCTGGCGCTGGCGCAGCGCGCCGAGCCCGCCGCCGGTGACGATGCTGCCGCGAGCGACGATGGTGCTGCGGGCGCCGGTGCAGCCGAGAGCGACAGTCCTGCCGCGGCCGACGATGCTGGCGCGGGCGACGTTGGAATCGGGGATGCTGTTGACGACGATGCGGCCGCTGCCGAGGAGGCCGAGGCTGGCGGAGAGACCGGACAGGGCGCGGATTCGCCGATCCGCGTTCTGGGCGAAGGCAGCATGGTCCTCTACCTGGTCGACCACTCTCCGCTGTGGTCGATGCACGTCGAGAACGTGCCCGCGGATGTTCTTTTCCGGCTGTGGCGCGGCGCAGGCGGACCGGAGGTGCTGAGCAAGCAGGTGCTCGATCATCCGTTCACGATGTCGGTGCACAAGCTCAGTCCCGAACGCATCGTCGCGCGCGTCCTGGATGGCTTCAACTACACGCTGCAGTACCGCGCCGGACGCCTGGCTTCGGTGCACGTCATCAGCGCGCTTCCCACGCGCGTCTACAAGACTCCGCGTCTGGTCCAGTCGCGTTCCAAATGGACGGAGACCGAGCTGAGTCAGCTCGCGGTCACGCAGGACGCGGCCTCCTCAGGCCCGGGCATTGCCGAGCCCGAAGCCGTCGTCGCACCGCCGTCCGGGCCCGCCGACCAGCCCGTGCCCGCACTGCCGGCCAGGCCTCGCGCCGGTTCCGAAAACAAGGAGCCCGCGGGAGCGGAGGCTGCGCCGCCGAGGCAGCGCATTCCGCACCGTGGCGCTCCGTAGCGTCAGTCGAGCTCGTGCATGGCCAGGTCGGCCGGAAACGAGTCGGCCTCCTGCGGCCGCGTGCTGCTGGACGGGAAGCTGGCCGGCAAGCCGTTCTGGTCGATGATGAAGGCGTCGACCCGGTCCAGACCGGCCTGCGCCGCGTACAGGATGCCGCCGTGCAGCAGCAGCTCGTTCGGATAGGAGGCGGGATCGGCGGCGGTGCGGAACGTTGGCGATTCTTCGGGGAGCATTCCGTTGGCATCGATGTCGTAGACGTCGATGCGCCCCGCGTTGTAGGCCGAGGCGTACAGAAGATCGCCGTTGAGGAGCATCGCCGAGTAGAACTCTTCGGTTGCGGTTCGCGACTGGAAGTCGTCGGGCAGCGTGCCGTCGTTGCGGATGCGGTAGGCGCGGATGCTCTTGTCGGTGCCGGAGGTCACGTACAGGATGCCGTCGCGCACGACGATCTCGTCGGCCAGAGCCACGCGGTCCTGCGGATCGACGTCCTCGGCTGCCGTGGGAACGTCGCCGTCTTCCTCCAGGACGAACACGTCGATGTTGGAGGTGCGGCGGGCGCCCGCGTAGAGGATGCCGTCGGTGAGCTCGAGCGAGACGTAGTTGCCGCGGAAGCTGCCGGTGCCGCTGCCGGTGGGCGTGGTGGGGATGAGGTTGTTCTCATCGAGCCTGTAGGACTCCACGCGCAAGCGTCCGGTTGCAGCGACGTAGAGTACGCCATTCTCCACGATGATCTCGTTCGGCTCGTAGTTGTCGAGGAACTCCGACTCCGCGCTCGGCTCGGCCGGAAGGCTGCCATCCTCCCCGAGTGTGAGCGAGATGATGCGGTCGCCCAGCGCCGCGTGCAGCACGCCATCGGCGATCGCCAGACGGCGCGGGTTTTCGACGAAGATCGTGTCGAACGGATTGGAAGGCAGCAGGCCGTCGACGCCGAGCCGATACGCGTCGATGCGGTCCCCCTGCGCCATCGCCACGTACAACACCAGGTTGCCCGGTGCAGCGCTCGTGGGCGGGCCCGCCGGCAGTTCCGTGGACGTCCCACCGCCGGCACCACAGGCCGACACGCAGCAGAACGCCGCTGCGGCAAGGCACCAGGACACCGAAGCACGCACCGAATGCGCCCGCCGAACCGACACCATCGTGAGAAGCATCCGCGAGGCTTAGCCGGGGAGCCGCCGCCTGTCCAGCCGGCTCCGCAGCGTGCGCACCGGGCTCGCAATCGTGGCGGCCCTGCCTTCTGGCGCCCTCGTGGTCTTTGCCGCGGGACCATGCGCTTCCGATAATGAGCGATGGCGCGAGGTCGCAGCGATGGCGAGGACTGGAACGTCCTGGCCATCTGCAAACAGGGTCTGACGGGTCGGGCGCTGACCGCGCTCGGCCGCCTCGGCCGCTTCCGTACGGCCGGCTATCCACAGGTTCTCATCGGCGTCGTCGAGCAGGGCGGCAACGACGGCGTGCTCGCTGCCATCGCCCCCGCCGCGCATGGCCATGACGACTTCGGCGAGCTGCTCGAGCGCGTCGTGCCGGTGGAGAAGGCCATCCCTTTCGTTCGCGACGACGTCACCGAGGCGCTGTGCGTGGAGCTGGAGCCGCTTGCGTCGCGTCTGTGCAGCCGAACGTTTCACGTGCGTGCGCACCTGCGGGGCCTCAAAGGCCGTCTCGAGCATCCTGCGGTCGAACGCGCGCTGGGCGGCTTCCTCGTCGACCGCGCGCGCGAGGCGGGGGCGACGCCGACGGTGCGCTTCGCCGATCCGGACGTGCTCGTTGCGGTGGAGGTCGTCGGACGGCGTGCGGGCTACGCGTTCCTGACGCGCGAGATGCGAAGCGCGCGCATGATCCGCGCGCGCTGACCGCGCGGCGAGCCGCCACTGGCGGCCGACGCGGCACCTGGCGCCGCTCGACGCCGTTGCATGACGCACGCGGCACGCTCGCGCTCGTGCCAGCGCTCGGATTCAGGGCTGAAGGAGGACCTTGATGGCGCCGCTGCGCTTGTCGGAGGCGGTCTCGAAGGCCTGCTGCACGTCGTCGATGCCGAAGCGGTGTGTGATCAGCGCACGCAACGCATCGGCGCGCGACGCCAGCACGTCGAGCGCCACGGCGAAATCGGCGCCCTCGGGCGGACGGTTGTAGACCATCGATCCGATCAACCGCACTTCCTTCAGCAGCATCACGAACGGATCGAACACCGGCGTGGCATCGAAGAGGCCGACGATGACGACGGTACCGCCGCGCTGCACGGCCATGACGGCGTCGGCGACCGTGGTGGCGGCGCCACCGACGGTCTCGATGGCGAGGTCGGGCTTGTGCGACAGCGAGCGCAGCTCGTCGGGTGCCAGCACCTGGTCGGCGCCGAGCATCTCCGCGATGCGCCGCTGATGCGGATGGCGCGCAGTGATGGCGACGAACTCGGCACCCAGATGACGCGCCGCTGCCAGCGCGAGCAGTCCGATCGTTCCGGCACCGAGCACCAGGACGCGGCTTCCCGCGCGAACGCCGCCCAGACGTGCGGCGTGCACGCTGACCGCAGTGGGCTCGGCCATGGCGCCGAGCTCGAAATCCAGAGAGGAGGGCAGGGCGAACAGCGTGTACGAGGGGACGAGCACGTGCGTGGCCATCCCGCCGGGCTGGCTGACGCCGAACAGCTCGAGCCGGCTGCACAGGTGGTAATCCCCGCTGCGGCACCGCGCGCACTGGCCGCATCGCTGCAGCGGCTCGACCACCACCGCATCGCCCTCGCGAATCGCACCGCCAGCGCCGGGACCGACGGCGTCGACGATTCCGCTCATTTCGTGGCCCGGGCAGACCGTCGGCACTTCACCGTTGCGGCGGAACACGTGCAGGTCGCTTCCGCAGATGCCGCAGCGCTTGACGCGCACCCGCACCTGATTCTCCGACGGCTGCAGGCCGGATGTCTCGACGACGTTCACGCGATGCGGCGCAACGAAGCGCACCTGCCGATCCATGGACGGGATGTCTAGCGAGAGGCCCGCCGCAAGCAAAACCGGCCGGAGCACCAGGCCGCGACGGATCGGCGCGAGCGACGCCGATCAGTCGCCCAGGAACTCGCTCACCGGCCGCAGCGAATCGGAATTGTCGGCGATGATCTTGACCACCACCATCATCGGCACCGCCAGCAGCGCGCCGGGAATTCCCCAGATGAACGCCCAGAACAGCATCCCGACGAAAACCGCCACGTTGTTCAGCTGCAGTCGCTTGCCGAGCACATAGGGCGCGATCCAGTTCGACTCGATGAGGTTCAGCAGCAGGAAGACCGCCGGCGGGATCACGGCGCGACCGAGAGAATCGAATGTCAGGAGCGCAGCCAGCGTGAGCACGATGAGATTGATGACGCCGCCGACGTACGGAAGGAAGTTCAGAACCGCCGCCACCACGCCCCACAGGATCGGGTTCGGCATCTCGCACAGCCACATCGCGATGGCGGTGGCGACGCCGACGCCCAGATTGATGAGCGTGGTGGTGACCATGTAGGTGGACACGTCCGCCTCGATCGACCGCGCGATGTTCACCGCCTTCTTGCGATCGGCGATGTGCGGCAGCACGCGGATGAGCTTGAGCAGGAAGAAATCTCCCGCCGCCAGCAGGAAGTAGGTCAGGAAGGCGACCGTGCCGAGGAACCCGAACATGTCCATGGTTCCGCCGAACACCTGCGAGACGAGGCTCGGCCCCGCCACCTCCACCGTCTGCGGGGCGCTCGATCCGATCGTCGTCGCGCTCTGCACTTCCTCGGCGGCGCGCGTGACTTCCTCGACGGCAGGCCGGATGACGGCCAGCTTCGCTTCGACCTTCGCGAGGCTCTCGGGTGCCCGCTGGATCCACGTCGCCGCAGGGCCGGCCAGGTTGTAGGCCGCCACGCCCGCCGAGCCGATGACCGCGGTGATCACCAATGCCGCCGTCAGCGGCGCCGGCACGCCGAGCTTCTTGGCACGGCGGATGACCGGGCTCAGCAGGAAATCCAGCATCAACGACAGGGCGATCGGCACCAGGAACGCACGTGCGAGGTGGAGGGTGTAGACCGTGGCAAGAAACAGCAGGCCGAAAAGAGCGACGGTGCGGGCGTCGGGAAGCTCGCTGACATGCACCTGTCCGGGCGCGTCCTCCTCCTGCCGAACCTCCTCGTGCGGCACCTGCGGCTGAAGGTCGGAAACATCGCGCTCGTGCTGCTGCGCGTCAGCCTCGCCGGCACCGACATCGGGTGAGTGCAGCTTCAGATTCCCGCCCGAGGACGCCGACATCGCCCATCGAGTATGTCACCGCCCCTCGCGCCTAACCGTATCAGCCCCAACTTTTTCCCCACCTGCGAAGCGCGCGCAGACACGAGCAGCCGCGCAGAGTGCGTCGGATGCGAGGCGCAGGTCCAGGCGTGAGCGGAGGCGGGCATGGGGCCCGCCGGAGCGAGGCCCGAGGACTGCAACGAAGCGGATGACGCGCGGTGCGCGTCCGCCTCCGATTCAGTTCAATTCCGCGCTCGAGTAGCCGAGGATGCTCCGCGCCACGATGAGCTGATTGATCTGCTGGGTGCCCTCGTAGATGTCGGTGATCTTGGCATCGCGCATCCACTTCTCGAGCATCATCTTGCGCGAGTATCCGAGCGGCCCGGCAAGCTCGACGCACTTCTGCGTCACGCGCGTGACCGTCAGACCCGCATTGGCCTTGGCCATTGACGCTTCCTTCGAGTTGCGCTGGCCGTGGTCCATCATCGTGCACGCCTTCCACGTCAGCAGGCGCGCCGCCTGCAGCTGCGCCTCCATGTTCATCACCTCGCGCTCGAGCACGGTCTGCTCGTAAGGGCTGGCCTCGTAGCGGATCGCGATGCCCTGCTCGGTCAGGCATTCCTTGAGCAGGTCGAGCGCCGCGCGCGCCACGCCGATGCCGCTGGCGGCGACGATGGGACGGGTGCTGTCGAACGTCGCCATGACGCCGCCGAAGCCGGCGCGCGAATCCTTCTCGACGATCTCGGGCGTGCCGAGGATGTTGTCGTAGGGGATGCGTGCGTCCTCCAGCGTGATCATCGCGGTGTCGGAGGCGCGAATTCCCATCTTGTCCTCGACCTTGGTGACGGTGACGCCCGGCGTGCCGGCCGGCACGATGAACGACTTGATGGCGGCGCGTCCTTTGGTCTTGTCCAGCGTGGCCCAGACCACGACGAAGCCGTCGGACTTGTCGAGCGCGCGATGGCCGGAGGTGCAGAAGATCTTGGTGCCGTTGAGCACCCACATGTCGCCGTCACGCACGGCCGTCGTCGCCACCTGCTTAGAGTCGGATCCGAAGTGCGGCTCGGTGATGGCCATGGCGGCCCATTTCGGCTTGCCCTCGTAGAAGCTGGCCAGGAACCGCTGCTTCTGCTCGGGCGTGCCGACGGCCTGCACGGCTGCGCCGCCCAGGCCCGGATTCGGGATGGACAGGTACAGGCCCGCATCGCCCCAGGCCAGCTCCTCGATCTGCATGCAGGCGAGCAGCGTGTTCTCGTTGCGCTTCTTCTCGCCCGACTTCTCGGACTTGCCGCCGCCGAGGCTGGTGGCGTCGCGATTCATCTTGCTGGCGTCCCAGACGGTGTTGAAGAAGTCCCACGGATCCGTGTGCTCTTCCTCGTCGTACTTGCGGGCGATGGGCCGCATCATGCCCTCGGCGAGCATGCGTGCCATTGCGATACGGTTCTGGGCGGCGTTGGAGAGGCTGAAGTCCATGTCTGTGCTCCTGTTATACCGAGGCGAGACCTTCGAAGATGCTGAAGCCGCGGCCGTTGCGGACCCACTGTTCGACCGGATGATCGCGAATGAAGCCGTGTCCTCCGAGGACCTGCAGCCCGTTGTCGGTCACCTTCATGACCATGTCAGCGCAATAACGGTGAGCCAGCGCGACCTCCCGTGACGCATCGCCGCTCTGGTCCAGGTTCCAGGCAGCCTCCCAGTTCAGCAGCCGCGCAGCCTCGGTCTCGATGGCCATGTCTGCGAGCATGAAAGCGATCGCCTGCTTCTGCGCGATCTTGACGCCGAAGGCGTCGCGGTCCTTCGCGTAGCCGATGGCATAGTCGAGCGAGGCCTTGGCCACGCCCACCGCCATCGCCGACTGCGCGACGCGCGCGCGACGCAGCATGCCGGTGGCGTCGCCGCCGAGCCTTGCCGAGGCGGGCACGCGACAGCCCGACAGCGTGATCTCGTAGGTCGCCAGCGCGTGCAGCCCGAGGCTCTTCTCGCGCTCGCCGATGGTCAGCCCCGGCGTGCCGGTCGGCACCAGGAACGCGCCGATCCCGTCGCTGGTGGATGCGTAGACCAGGATGTTGGGCGCCTCGGCTGCCAGCGGCACCATGCACTTCTGTCCGTCCAGCACGTAGTCGCCGGCGTCATGCCGCGCGGTCGTCTTCATCGACAGGATGTGGAAGCCCATGCGCGGCTCCATCACCGCCGCCGATCCCGGCACGAAGCGATCGCCGACATACGCCGGCAGGATCTGCTGCTTCTGTTCTTCGCTGCCGAGGCGCAGCACCGCGTCGACGATCAGCCGCGGCGACAGCACGTGCAGCGCGATGGCCAGGTCGCCTTCGGCCAGCCCCTCGGCGACGACCGCCCCGGTGACGGCCGAAGGATCGCTGGACCCGTAGCCGCCGTAGGCCTCCGGGATGCTCCCCTGGATGAACCCGAGCTCCCATGCCGCGTCGACCAGGCTCTGCGGGACCTTGCACGCCTCGTCGGCGTCGCGCGCGGCAGGGCGGATCTGGTCGGCCGCG
The DNA here is from genome assembly GCA_035626395.1 of Candidatus Limnocylindrales bacterium. Taxonomy (NCBI): domain Bacteria; kingdom Bacillati; phylum Chloroflexota; class Candidatus Limnocylindria; order Candidatus Limnocylindrales; species Candidatus Limnocylindrales bacterium. Next base: position 517,401 of record DASPNR010000031.1, read on the forward strand.
AACCTGGTCACGGTCTCGCTGATGAGCTGTTGTTCTTCGTCCAGCTCGAAATCAATCACGGTGTTCTCCCTTGTCTTGTGCGTCCCGGTCGGGCCGCAGGTTGTCGAGAAGCTGGTCCACGAAGAGCCCGAGCGTGCGCTCGAGGCTGAAGCGGTCGGGGTCGAGATAGAACTGCGTCTCGGCGCCGATGACCGCGCTGGTGTAGGCGGCGGCGACGACGTCGGCATCGACGTCGCGCCGGAACAGGCCCTGATCCTGTCCCGCTCGAACGATGTTGCGAAGGAAAGCGCGGAAGCGGCGCATCATGCCGCGCATCTGCTCGCGCAGGTGATCGTGCGTGTCGATGGACTCCACCATCAGCTTGATGGCGAAGCGCGGCCGGTCGCCCGAGCGCGCGTGCTCGACACACACGTTGGCGATGCGCCGCAGGCCCTCGGCGCAGTCGACGTCTCCGCACGCGCTCTGCACGCGCGTCTCGAACTCGGCGATGCGATCGAGAACGGCAGCCGCCAGCAGGTCGTCCTTGTCGCGGAAGTGGTAGTAGATCGCGCCCTTGGTGACGCCGGCGTCCTTGGCGATGCGGTCGATGGAGGTGGCGTGGTACCCGTAGCGGGAGAAGCAATCGATGGCCGTCTCGGTCAGGTCTTTGCGGGCCGCCTCGCGTCGCCGTGTTCGCTCCCCGATTTGCATACCGACCGTTTAGTACGCCGGCTGCGGGCGTGTCAACCGCTGTTTACTTGGTGTCAGCGGCCGGGGCACGGAAAAAACGAGAAAGGGTGGGTGTCCGGCGGCGGCCACGCCGGCGGATTCTCGCGTCCCCGCAGTTGACTGCCGGGGCAGGGATGAGGATTCTCGCCCCGCTTCCGTGGCCTACATCCGTCACATCCCACCGTCCCAGGCCGGCGGCCGCCTGGCGCAGGTGTATCGCGAGATTCGCACGGAGGTCCCGCGCGTCCCCAACCTGATGCAGGTCTTCAGCCTGCGTCCCGAGACGATGGAGGGGGTCTACCGGCTCTGGCTGTCTCTGATGTGGAACGGGCGCGTTTCGCGCGGGCTGAAGGAGGCGCTGGCCGTGGCGGTGGCGCAGGCAGCGCGCTGCGACTACTGCGCCGAGGCCCACCTCATCTACATGATCGCCTCGGGCGTCGACCGCGACAAGGCCTGGGACATCGCGGGTCAGGGTGATCTCGCCGCCGACCTTACCGACGCCGAGCGCGAGGCCCTGCGCTTTGCGGTGCGCCTGACGCGCGAGCCGCGCGCGGTCAAGGCCGACGATCGCGCCGCTTTCGCAGCCGCATGGCCAGAGATCGACCAGCGCGTCGAAATCGTGGCAGTCATCGCAGGTTTCAACAGCGTCACCCGCCTCGCCAACGCGCTCGGCGTCGTCTCGGAAATCCCGGGGCCTTTGCGACGCTTCCAGGCCGGCCGCCGCAGCGCCATCGCGTTGCTGGGTAGACTGACGGCGATGAGTCTGGATTTGTCGGAGAAACCCGTGCCGGCCCAGCCGCCCGAGCACAACCGCCCGGCCATGCGCCAGCTCTTCCTGGATCAGCTCGGCTTTGCGGCCTTGCCTCCCGGCTTCGAGCTGATGGAGGCATGCCCGGAAGTCTTCGACGGTCAGCTTCGCACCATTCGAAAGGCCGTAGCCGTCATGCCCCGCGACCGCTGGATGCGCATAGGGCTGGTCGTGGCGCGTCTGACCGGATGCGACTACTTCGCGACCCACTGCGGGGAATGGCTGAGCGCCCGCGGCGAGGCCCCGGCCGACATCATTGCCGCCAGTGAGGGCTCGCCGTGCAGCCTTCCCGACTGCGAACATGCCTGCCTGCGTTTCGCCCGCGACTTCACGCTGCACTCGCACACGCTCGGTGAGGACCGCACGCGCGAGCTACGCCGCCTGGGGCTGTCCGACGGCGCGATTCTCGATCTCGCCTACGTCACGGCGACGTTTCATGGGATGGTTCGCTTGGTTCTCGGCTTGTCGCCGTTTTAAGATCGAAGAGGGCGCGAAGGAGAGTCACCTTGGAATCGCCGCAAATCTCCGGAAAGGTCTTCCGCTTCCTGTCGACGATGCATCCTTCGCTCTCCAAGGCCGAGCGAAAGAAGTACAGCGAATACGATCCGGAGCGCTGGTATCCGTGGACGCCGGACATCGCCAGCGAGTTCACCGACCTCATGCGCCGCTCGCCGCGCGACACGAGCTTCGCGCGCGGCCTGGCCTACACGGCCCAGAAAAGCCTTCCCGAGGATACCAAGCTGACGCCCGGCGATCTCGTGCGCGGGCTGCCGACGCTGCCGGCAGCGTTCACCGACGGCCGCGGCAGCGGATTCGACGTGCAGATCGAAGGTCCGGGGCGTGCGACGGTGTCGTACCGGGGCATGCCCGGCTTCACCAACGCCTGCATCGCCATCGCCGGCGAACTGACCCAGCGCATGCAGGCACTCGGCGCGCGCGGCCTCGAGGTCAAGCACGCCAGCGGCTGCCGCCTCCAGGGAGCCGACGCGTGCAATTTCGAAGTGCGCTGGGCGCCCGATGCCGGCGAAGACGTCGGGCCTGCGGCGGCCGCGCCGCGTGCCGCGCAGGCCGCGCCGCAGCCAGCTGCGGCTTCGCCGGCAGCTGCCGGTTCGCAGGCTGCGCAGCGCTCGGCGCAGGCGGCGGCGCCCGCACGCGAAGCCGCCCCGACCGTCACCGTCGGCAGCCGAACCGAAAGCGCCGTGCGCGAGCCGTCGCGGTCGCAGACTGCGCCATCGCCCGCACGAAGCACCGAAGGCGCTCGCCCCGGCGAAGCGGCTCGCGCCGCCGAGCCTTCGCGTCCGGCGGCGTTTGCCGCTCGCGCCGCCGAGCCTCCGCGCACGGCCTCGCCGGCGGCACCGCCCGCGGCTTCCGCGCGAGCGACTGCCGGCGTGGAGGCCGGCACAGGCGGCAGCGCGCAGGATCTGTTCGAGCAGCTTCGCGTGCGGCTGCTCGAGGCCGAGCAGCAGTCGTCGCGGCACGCCGATCTGGAAAATCGCATCGCCGATCTGGAGGCCGAGCTTGCGGCGGTGCGCGAGCAGGCACGCTCCGAAATCGATCAGGCGCGTGCGGAGGCCGAACAGGCCGCCGACGCGCTCATCGCCCTGAAGCGTCAGATTCGCGCGCTCGTCGGTGACAACTGAGCAGTTCGCGCGCGGCGGCAACAGGCCGCGCGCGCGCGTGGTGCTGCTCGAGCCCAAGCGCGGCGCCAATGTGGGTGCCGTCTGCCGCGCCATCAAGAACATGGGCGCGCACGATCTGTTCATCGTCGGGGGCCGGTACGATCCGGGCGAGGCGCGTCGCACCGCCGTGCACGCCGCCGACGTGTTCGACGCGCGGCACGACGTCGGCTCCTTCGACGCGGCGGTAGCAGGCTGCGCGCTGGTCATCGGGACGACGTCGCGTCGCGACCCTTGGCACATCCCGGTCGAGCCCGTGCGCGAGGTTGCGCGCGCCTGCGCAGAAGCGCTCTCGGCGAGCGAGGATGAAGGCGCCGAGGTTGCCTTCGTCTTCGGTACCGAAGAGCGCGGGCTGTCCAACGCCGAGGCGGCGCGATGCCATCGGCTGGCGTGCGTCCCCACCGCCGGCGAATACGCCTCGCTCAATCTTTCGCAGGCGGCCGTCGTGTGCCTGTACGAATGGATGCTGGCGAGCAGCGGCGGCGACGGGCGCGAGCTTTCCGCTCGCGCTCGCGCGGCCGACGCCGTCTCCGTGTCCGCGGCGCTGGCCGACGTCGAAGACATGCTCACCGAGATCGGTTTCCTCGAGGGCGATCAGGCCCGGCGCGTGATGGCCACCGTCGCTTCGATGCTGACTCGCGGTGGGCTCGACGAGCGCGAGGTCCGCATCCTTCGTGGTATCGTGCGACAGGTGCGCTGGTACTCACGGCAATGTCGCTGATGTTGCATGCGGCTGCGGCGGCGCCTAAGGTCGAGCGTCGCAGCGGCCGTCGCGACTCGCGCAGCGCACGATGCGTCGAGGGAGCGGCCGTTGCCGGAGGTCGCATGCTGGTCGTGGTAGCCAAGATCAAGGCCAAGGCCGACGCCGCCGACGAGGTCGCCAGGCTGTTCGAGAGCTACGTTGCCTGGGTCAAGGACAACGAGGCCTCCACCATCACCTACAGCTGCAACCGCTCCCGCAAGGATCCGACCGAGTTCCTCTTCTTCGAGCGCTACTCCGACGAAGCCGCCATGCATGCCCACTCCTCTTCCTCCCGCTTCGCGGAGATGGTCGGAGGACTGGCCGGCAAGCTCGACGGCACCATGGACGTGGTGATGTTCGACGAGGTGGCGGCTAAATTCTGAACGTGCCTGAGGAGGCTGTGCCTTGAGGCGGTGGATCGTCAGTCTGGCGCGCAGCCCGCGTCTGTCGCTGTCGGCCTTCGTCGCGCTGGCGCTGGTGGCGCTGGCCGGCATTCCGCGCATCACGTTCGACGGCTCGCTCGCCTCCCTCAGCGTTCCCGATGATCCTTCGGTCGTCTTCAACGAGGAGGTGCGGCGCCAGTTCGGCGACGAAGAGATCGGCATCGTCCTGCTCGAGCATCCCGAGCTGTTCTCGGTCGATACCATCACGGCGCTGCGCCGGCTGACCGACGAGCTGGCCAAGGTCCGGGGCGTCAGCCGTACGCTCAGCATCACCAACGCCTCGGATCCCGTGCTCGACGTGTTCAATCCGCCGCCGCTGCTGCCGGTGGGCCCGGTGACGACGGCGACGGTCCAGCACCTGCGCGAGCGCGTGCGTGCCAATCCCGTCTACACGCCCAACCTGCTTGCACGGGACGAGCGGGCGGCTGCCGTCACGGTTTTCTTCAAGAGCGCCGTCACCACCGAGGACGAGGCGGCGGTGGACCGCGCGGTGCGGAAAGTCCTCGCCGGCTACACCGGCTCGGGCAGGCTCTATTACACCGGGATGTCGCACATCCGCGTGCAGGCCGTCGAGCGCATGCAGAACGACCTGCTCGGCTTCCTGCCTGCAAGCCTGATGCTGATGATGTTCGTGCTGTGGCTGGTGTTCCGCTCGGTGCGCGCCACCGTGCTGCCGCTGGTTGCGCTGGCGCTGGACGTCGGCTGCCTGGTGGGCCTGATGGGCTGGTTCGACCAGCCGATCACGCTTGCCACGCTGGTGCTGCCCTCGCTGCTGCTGGTCATCGGAGGCTCCTACGCCATCCACGTCGTCGACGCGTACCTGGACCGCGTGCGCACGACGGCCGAGGAGAAGCACGATCCGGTCTCGCTGTTCGATCGCACGCTGTCGGCCGTCTCGCTGCCGGTTCTGGTCTCGGCGATCACCAATGCGATCGGCTTCGGCTCGCTCGTCATCCATCCGATCCCGGCAATTGCCGCTCTCGGCAAGTTTGCGGTGCTCGGCACCGCCATCGTCACCGTCGGCTGCCTGATCGGAATTCCGCTGGCGTTCCTGAGCATGCCGGGCAGCAAGCGAACGCTGCACATGCGAGCCAAGACAGCCGGAGATCCGTCGGCCTCGCGGCTGGACCGCCTGGTCATGCGCATCGGCGCCGCCGTCGTCGACTACCGCCAGCTGGTGCTGGCGGGCGCGACGGTGCTGACGGTGGTAGCGGCCTACGGCGCCTGGCAGGTGCGCGTGGACACCGACTTCCTCAAGGCATTCCGCGCCGACTCCCCCGTGCGCCAGGATTTCCAGGCCATCAACGACAAGCTGGCGGGCCCGAGCCCGATCTCGGTCGTGGTCAGCTCGAACGCGCCCGGGTATTTCCGTGACATCGCTGCGCTGCGGCAGGTCAAGGACTTCCAGCGCTTCGTCGAGGAGCTTCCTGGCGTCGACGAGAGCCTGTCGCTGGTCGACTACCTGGACGCGCTCGATCTGGGATTGCAGAACTCCGGCGGCGACATCGTCGTCGGCGACGATGGCCAGGTGAAGGAGCCCGAACCGGCGAAGAGCTTCTGGGACGCGCCGGCCGAGCAGCTCCCGCAGATCTTCCAGATCGTCGCCGCCAGCCCGCGGACGTTCGCGGGAGTGGTCGACGCCGATTTCCAGAAGGTGCACATCACGCTGCGAACGTCGCTGACGGGCTCGCTGGAGACGGCGCAGCTCATCGAAGAGGTACGCAAGTACTCCTCGGGCATGTTTCCGAAGGGCGTCGACGTGCGCATGACCGGCACGCTGGTCGTGATGAGCGAGGTCTCCAACCGCGTGCTGCAGGGACAGGTCGAGAGCACGGCACTGGCCTTCGCGATCATCTTCATCCTGCTCGCGTTCATGTTCCTGTCGCTGCGCGTGGGCGTCACGGCGATGATCCCCAACATCATCCCGAACATGGTCTTCTTCGGCGTGATGGGCTTCGGATCGATCGAGCTGAACATGGCCACCAGCATCATCGCCGCCGTGGCGCTCGGCATCTCGGTCGACGACACCGTCCACTACATGGCTCGGCTCAACCACGTGGTGAAGACCAGCCCGACCCAGCGCGATGCGCTCATCCAGACGCTCGGGCAGATGGGCCGCCCCGTCATCGCGACCACTCTGACGCTGGCCGCGGGCTTCCTGGTGATGGTGACGTCCAACTTCGTCGTCATCAGCGCGTTCGGCTGGCTGACGGCGATGACCATGACGGTGGCGATGCTGACCAACCTGTTCCTTCTGCCGGCGATCCTGGCGACGGTGCCGGTCGTCAGCGTCTGGGATCTCGCCTACTCGCGCCTCGGCGAGAGTCCCAACCTGACCATTCCGCTGTTTCACGGACTGGGCCGGCTCGGCGTGCGCCTGGTGATCCTGCTCGGGCAGCTGCGCAAGTTCGCCACCGGCGAGTACATCGTGCGAAACGGCGACGAAGGGCGCGAGATGTATCTGATCCTGGCCGGCGACGCCGAAGTGCGCCTCGACAAGGGCGCGACCATTCCGCTCGGCCGCGGCGGCATCCTCGGCGAGATGGCGCTGCTGCGAAAGGCGCGGCGGGGCGCGGACGTCGTCGCCGCCACCGACGTCGAGGTGCTGGTGATCGACGAGGACTTCCTGCGCCGCCTGCGCATCCGCTACCCGCGACTGGCCTCCAAGTTCTTCCTCAACGTCGCCCGCATCCTCAGCGACCGCCTGGAAGAAGCCAACCGCCGGCTGTAGGAACGAGGTCAGGTCTTGCGTTCGAGCATTTTTCTCCGCTGCGTCGTACGCGACACGCCAAGCACGCGTCGCTCGCCACGCACCACCGCCCGACAAGGATAAGCCATGCCGCGTGCTGCTGTCGTTTACCGCAAGGACGAGCCGATGAAGGTCGAAGAGGTGACGCTGCGCGAGGTCGCACCGCACGAGGTGCGCGTGCGCGTGCACGCCTGCGGCGTCTGCCACAGCGACCTGTCGGTGCTCAACGAGTTCTTCGCCTGCCCAACGCCGGTCATCCTCGGCCACGAGGCCGCCGGCATCGTCGAGGAAGTCGGCGCCGACGTGAAAGGCTTCGCGCGCGGCGATCACGTCGTCGCCGCCTGGTCGCCGGCATGTGGCCAGTGCCGATTCTGCCGCCGCGGCCGGCCGCACCTGTGCAACCTCGCCGACGATCCCACCTCGCGCGCCCTCGACCGCGTGCGGGCCGGCGACGCGCAGGTGGCGCAGTTCCTCGGCGTGGGCGGCTTCTGCGAAGAGATCCTCCTGGCCGACAACGCGCTCATCAAGATCGATCCGGAGATGCCGCTGGACCGTGCCGCGCTGCTCGGCTGCGCCGTCATCACCGGATACGGTGCCGCGCGCTACGCGGCCAGGGTCGCCGAGGGCGACGACGTCGCGGTCTTCGGCTGCGGCGGCGTCGGCCTCAACATCATCCAGGCGGCCCGTCTGGCGGGCGCGGCCGCGATCATCGCCATCGACCTCGATGACGCGAAGCTCGAGATGGCCAGGCGGTTTGGCGCAACCCACGTCCTCAAAGGCGACGCACCCGACCTCCACAAGGCCATTCGGCAATGGACCCGCGACCGCGCCGGCCTCGACTTCGCATTCGACGCCGTCGGCAACGTCGAGATCGCGCGCATCGCCTTCCTGTCCATCGCCAAGGGCGGCGAGGTGATCCTCGTCGGCATCGCCCACATGAAGGACAAGCTGGCGCTGTCGCAGATCGCCGCGGTGACGCAGGAGAAGGGCGTGCGCGGAACGACCAACGGTTCGGCGGATGCATGGCAGACCGTGCCGCACCTGATCGACCTGTATCACCAGAAGAAGCTTCTGCTCGACGAGCTCGTCACGCGCACCTACACGCTCGACGAGGCCAACCAGGCGATGGACGACCTGCGCAGCGGCCGCAACGCGCGCGGCGTGATCCTGATGGGACGGCCGTGATGCGGTCGTACCTGGCGCGCCGCAGGAGCTGCGCATGGGTCGAGGCGACCGCCGCCGTCGACGCCGCTACCCGCCGGGCCCGCGGCCATGTCGCTTCGGGCGTCGAAGGACGCATCGTCTTTGCGGTCGCGCTGCTGGCTGCGCTGGCGATGCCGTCGCCCACACGGGCGCAGGTCAACGTGGACACGCCCTTCGGCAACGCCAATGATCCGGTGCGACCCGTACCGCCGGCACCGGTTGCGACGGGAAGGGGCATCGTCTCGGCCACCATCGTGGAGGCCGGCAAGGCCGAGATCGTCGAGCGCGAAGACGACGGCAAGCCGCTGGCGGCCGTCGCTCTCGACGTACGGCTCGAAGGCGGCTCGACGACGCCCGGCGTCGACGACAAGACGGTGACGGCCGAGCTCGCCAGCGGCGAGACGGTTCCCCTCTACGCCTCCTGCGTCCCTGCCAAGGATGATGCCGTGGAAGTGCGACCGCTGTTCGGCGTCGTCATCGGCGCATGGACCGTCCGGATCGACGATCGGAGCTTCGAGTGTTTCGGACGCACCGCGCGCCTGGCGATGATGGCCAACACCGGCCCTTACCACCTCCTCGTCGGCGGCGCGCCCAGCGAACAGAAGAGCGCGCGCATCGTGCTGATCTTCACGGCGCAGCCCTCGGAGATTCGCAGGGTGAGGCTGCCAGGAGGCGCCGTCGTCGAGATCTCCCGCTGAGCCGTCGCCACGGTTGCGTAACACTTGCCGCTGCGCGATAGGGCGTGGCCGCGCCATTCCAGAGACAGCTGCTCTTTGGAGCGGCAACCCGCGGCCGCGACCGCGGCTGCAATCGAGGCGCGAGTGTGGAGGGCAAGATGAACAGGAAATGTGTTCGCGCCGCCGGCGCGGTCGCCGCGGCGATCGTCGTCGCAGCCGCGGCGGCCACGGCACAGGCCGCCGTCGAGTATGTCAGAATCTGCAGCGTCTACGGCGCAGGGTTCCACTACCACCCGGGCTTCGACGTGTGTCTGAACGTCGCCACCAACGACGCCCGCGTGCCAACCGAGCGCGGCACCTGGCGCTGGCGCGTACCGAACAATCCGCGCGAATGGGTGAGCGGGGCGAAGAAGGCGTGCAAGGGCAAGCTGATCGAAGTGGGCGAATTTTCGAGCGCCAATCTCGCGCTCAACGTGTACGGGCGGTATCAAGGCGCCAGCGGGCTGCCGCTCGCTCTCGAGCCGGGACAGTACGTTTCCTCGGTGATCTACCAGGGTGGCTTCACCGGCGTCGGCCGCGGCAACTTCTGTCTGTTCTGGCACTACTACGATCCGACAATCGTCAATGACGTGCCGATCGGCGATCAATACACTCCCATCGGCTGCATCGACACGTTCTCGATGGCCGGCACTCCGCTGACGGCCGCGTTCGTGCCGGACACGCCGCTTCCGCCGGCGACCACCGAGCCGGTCACGATCGTGGCTGCCAACGGCGACCTGTGGAGCGCCCCCGAGCCCGACGACATCGGCGGCGCGCTTACCGCGTCGGTCTGCGTGCAGAAGGCCAAGCAGTGAAGAAGGCCTGATTTGCGGGCGGCGGACGGCTACGCGATAAGTCCGCCGCCCGCGACCGTGCGCGGAGCATCCAAGGAGCTCGTTCCGTGGCTGTCATCCACAAGAAGACCGGCAATTTTCTCGAGGACTTTCGGGTTGGCTCGCTGCTTCGCCACAAGGGCGGCAAGACGGTGACGGAGGGTCTGTTCAACGCCTTCACCGAATTCAACATGACGACCAATCCGCTGCACAAGAACCGCGAGTACGCGCGCCTGTACGGCTACAAGGACATGATCTGTCATCCCGGGCTGGTGATGGCCATCGTCTTCTCGCAGACGGTCGAGGACATCTCGGAGAACGCCCGCGCCAACCTCGAATACATCAACATGCGCTTCGGCGCGCCCGTCTACCCCGGCGACACGCTGGAAGCCGAAACCGTCATCCTCGGCGTTACGCCGTCGACCAAGAATCCCGACCTCGGCGTGGTGCACGTCGCCAGCGTGGGGCGCAAGCAGACCGGCGACGTCGTCATCGCCTACGAGCGCAAGGTGCAGGTGTGGCGTGACGACAAGAACGCGGTCATCAAGGAAGCCACCATCGACCAGAAGCCGCAGGTCGAGTGCGAGCCGTGGCTGCCGCCGTATGATCCCGGCCGCGGCTACAAGGCCAAGGCGCACCTTTCCAACGACGACACCTACTTCGAGGACTTCCGCGCCGGCGACACCATCGAGCACTCGCGCGGTCGCACCGTGACCGACGAGCACATCGCGCTGACGGCGCAGCTCGACAACACCTCGCAGGTGCACTGCAACCAGGTCCTCATCGATCAGGATCCCGAGAAGTACATCGGCGGGCGCCTGATCATCTTCGGAGGCATTCCGTTCAACTTCTGCATGGGCGTCTCCAGCCCCGACATCAGCGACAACGCGTTGGCCGACATCCTCTATCCGACCGGACGGCACGTGGGGCCGCTGTTCGCCGGCGACACCGTCTTCGCCGCCACGGATATCCGCGAGACCCGTGATCATCCGCGCCGGCCCGATCTCGGTGTGCTGGCGGTGACGCTGCGCGGGCACAAGTTCCGCAAGCCCAAGGACGGGGAGACGGGGCTGCAGAAGGTGGACATCTTCGTGCTCGAGCGCGAGATCGCGGTGAAGCGGCGCTCGCATTACGCCTGACCCACGATGAGCGCCGGGAGCAATGAGCTGCGTCGAGGATGGGAAGCCATCGACGGCGCCGCCGCTCTCGTCGGCGCCTCGTCCCTGGCGCTGCTCGTCGCCACCGGCGAGGAGCGGCTCGAGTTCCTGCACGGTCAGACCAGCAACGACGTGCGCGGCCTGCTGCCTGGTGCCGGTTGCGCCGCGCTGTCGCTGACGCCGCAGGGGCGCCCGCTGGCCATCTTCTCGCTCTACAACGACGCCGAGCACGAGCGGGTGCTGATCGCGACGACGACGCAGGAGCGTGCCGCCGTGCGCGCGGCGCTGGAGCGCTTTCTCGTCGCGGACGACTGCGAGGTCGAGGAGGCGCCCGAGCTGACGGCCTGGACGCTGGCCGGACCGCAGGCACCTGCCGTGCTCGAACGCGCCGGCATCGCGGGCGTGCGCGACGACGCTTCGGCGACGAACGAGCGTGCCGGCGCGACCGCAGGCGCGGACGCATCCGCCGCAGCATCGACTGCAGCCGCGGCCTGGCGTCTGCATCGCGGCCGCATCGGCGAGCGGGAGGTGCTCGTTCTGCAGCGCGGGGATCTGCGCGTTCCCGCCTTCGACATTCTCGCCGCCGACGCGCAACTGCAGACGACGTACGCCGATCCGGTCGCGGCTGCGCTGCGCGAGGCGGGTGCGGTCGATGCCGACGCGCAGGCGCTCGAGGTCGTCCGCGTCGAGAGCGGCACCGCGCGCTATGGTACCGACGTCGACGAGTCACGCATCGCGATCGAGGCGCGCCTGGAGTGGGCGATTCATTTCGGCAAGGGCTGCTACGTCGGGCAGGAAGTGATCGAGCGCGCCGTCAGCCGCGGCCGCATCCAGCACATGCTCGCCTTGCTGGCGGGACAGGGGCTGACCGCCGGTGCGCAAGTCGTCGGCGGCGGCGAGCGCGACGTCGCCACGTCCGTGGTCGACTCGCCGCGGCTGGGCCGCATCGCGCTGGCCTACCTGCCGGCCGGACAGGCCGACGCGGGAGGCGAGGTGCAGCTTCGCAGCGATGCCGGCACCCACGTCGCCACGGTGTTGCCGTGGCCGCGCGCTCGCGTGCTAGCCGGCCGCGATGGCAGGAAGGATCGCCCGTGAGGCGTGCGGCGGCGGCGAAGGCCCGGCGCGGCATCGCCGCCCGCGCCAGGAGCTGATCGTGTCGTCGCCGGTGCGCTGGTTCGTTCGCGGTGACATCGACGGCTTCTTCGGTCTGGCGCTCGACAACCTGATCCAGCTCCTCGTGATCGTCGCGCTCTGCCGCGGCGTGCTCGGCTTCGACGATGCGCTGCTGTTCGGGCACGTGCTGCCGGGTGCGGCGGTCTCGGTGCTCATCGGCAATCTCTTCTACTCCTGGCAGGCACGTGGCCTGGCGACCCGGCATGGGCGCGACGATGTGACGGCGCTTCCCTACGGCATCAACACGCCGAGTCTGTTCGCCTACGTGTTCCTGGTGATGCTGCCCGCCCGGCTCATGGCCGAAGCCGGCGGCGCCGCGCCGGCCGAAGCCGCGCGCATCGCATGGCGCGCCGGTCTGGCCGCGTGCCTCGGCAGCGCGCTCATCGAATGCGGCGGCGCCGCGGTGGCGGGCTGGGTGCGAAAGCAGACGCCGCGTGCTGCGCTGCTGTCGTCGCTGGCGGGCATCGGCGTCTCCTTCATTGCCATCGGCTTCTTCTTCAAGGCCTATGGAAGCCCCGTGGTGGGAATCGTCACGCTTACGATCGTGCTGGTCGCCTACTTCGGTCGCGTCCGGTTCCGCGCCGGCATTCCTGGCGGCCTGGTCGCCGTCGTGGCCGGTACGCTGCTGGCGTGGGCGACCGGAATGGTGTCGACCGATCCGCAGGCCTGGTCAGCCGCGTCGGCCAACGTCGGCTTGCGCATGCCGGTTCCGGTCCTGGGCGAGCTCTGGGAAAGCGTGCGCGGCGGCGACCTCGTGCGCTACCTGTCGGTGATCGTGCCGATGGGCGTGGTCAATGTGGTCGGCTCGCTGCAGAACATGGAGAGCGCGGAGGCCGCCGGCGACGATTTCGCCACGGCACCGTCGCTGCTCGCCAACGGAATCGGCACGCTCGCTGCGGCTGCCTTCGGAAGCTGCTTCCCCACCACGATCTACATCGGCCATCCCGGCTGGAAGGCCATGGGCGCGCGCATCGGCTACTCCGTCCTCGGCGGCGCATTCGTCACCATCGTGTGCCTGACCGGCTCGGTGGCGCTGATCTCGCTGGCGGTGCCGATCGAGGCCGGCATGGCCATCGTCCTGTGGATTGGAATCATCATCGTCGCGCAGGCCTTCGCGGCCACGCCGGCCAGACATGCCGCAGCGGTTGCCATCGGCCTTCTGCCCGGCATCGCCGCGTGGGGAGCGTTCATGCTCAAGACCGGCGTGCGGGTGGGCGCAGCGGCAGCGGCCACGGGCGCAGCATTCGGCCCGCATCTGGAGACGACGCTGGCATCGTTCGATCTGTCGGGCCGCGGAATCTTCGCGCTGGAGCAGGGCTTCATCTTCACGTCGATGGTGCTGGCCGCGGTGACTGCCGAGATCATCGAGCGCAGGTTCTCGCGCGCCGCGACGTGGTGCATGGTCGCGAGCGCGATGTCCTGGATCGGCCTGATGCACGCGTACGCCTGGACGCCCGGCGACACGGCCGTGAACATCGGCTGGGGCACAGGCGCCTCCTGGGCAGTCGCGTACGCGAGTGCAGCGGCGGTGCTGTGGCTGGTGCCGGTGCTGACGACGCCGAGCGAGGAGGCGGGGCATTGAGCGCGCGGATCCTGATCTTCGCCTACGGCTCCAACCTGTGCGCGGAGCGTCTGACGGCGCGCACACCGAGCGCCCGTGCGGTGGGCATCGGCCGTCTGCGCGGTCACCGGCTCTGCTGGCACAAGAAGGGCCGCGACGGCTCGGGCAAGTGCAACGCCCTGGCCACCGGCAATGCGGCCGATGTCGTCTGGGGCGTCGTCTACGAGCTCGACGCTGCCGAGAAGATCCTACTGGACGGTTGCGAGGGGCTCGGACGCGACTACTTCGAGAAGACCGTCACCGTCGAGGGCAACGGGCATTCGTGGCAGGCGGTCGTGTACTGCGCCAACCAGGAGATGCTCGACGAAGCTGCGCGCCCCTATGGCTGGTACAAGACCTTCGTCACCACCGGTGCGCGCCGTCACGGCCTGCCGGAGGCGTACTGCATGGCGCTGGAAGCAGTCGAGGCGTGCGACGATCCGCTCGTTGCGCGTCACCGCCGCGAGCTGGCCGTGCTGGCCGAAGTCCCCCACGGCGCCGGCGAGGCGGCGCCCGTGCGTGACGGCGAGGGCGGGAGCGCGCAGCAGTGAACGCCTATCGCTCCTTCGCCGAGCAGGCGCTGCACTACTTCGTGCGGCCGCACGCCGGCATGCCCGACGCGGCCGTGGCATCGCCGGCCGACTGGCGCGGGCCCCAGCTGGCGGCGCGGCAGGACGAATGGCTCGTGCGCCTGACCGCGCGCGAGATCGGCGAGATAGGCGAGGCAACCGATGCGTTGATGGCGCGCGGTGTGCCGATGGCCGACGTGGCGCGCGACGACTTCGTGCTGCCGACGCTGGCGGGCACGATCCGCGCGTGGCGCGACGAGATCGACCATGGTCGCGGGTTCCTTCTCGTGCGCGGCCTGCCGGTGCGGGACTGGGGCGACGACAAATGCGCGTATGCCTACTGGGGGCTCGGACACCATCTCGGCACACCCGGCGCGCAGAACCCGCAGGACGAGCTGCTGGGCCACGTCATCGATTACGGCGAGAAGGCCGACAATCCGGTCGTGCGTCTCTACCGCACCGCCGGCAAGATCGACTTTCACTGCGACGCGGCCGACGCGGTCGGCCTGCTGTGTCTGCGTACCGCACGCTCGGGCGGGCAGAGCCGCATCGTCAGCTCGGTGGCGGTGTTCAACGAGGTGCAGCGGCGGCGTCCGGATCTGGCTTCCCGTCTGTTCGAGCCGTTCGTGCTCGACCGCCGCGGCGAGGAGCGCGCGGGCGAGCCGGCCTCCGTGCCGATCCAGCCGTGCTGCTTCGGCGAGGACGGGCGTCTGCGCACGTTCTACCACAGCGAGTATTTCCGCTCGGCGGCACGCCTGCAGGGCATCAGCATCGACGAGCGCGCACGCGAGCTGCTCGACCTCTACGACCAGCTGTGCGCCTCACCCGACTTTCACCTCGACATGTGGCTCGAGCCCGGGGACATCCAGATCATCTCCAATCACACCACGGTTCACTCGCGTACGGCGTACGAGGATTGGCCAGAGCCGGACCGCAAGCGGCACCTGCTGCGGCTCTGGCTGTCGCTGTGAGCGTCGCCGGCGCTGCGGTGCGAGGGGAAGCCTCGCGCCGAGCCGGCGCTGCGGTCAACGGGGGAGCTTTCGCATCGCGCCGGTGCTGCGGTCAACGGGGGAGCTCTCGCGTCGCGCCGGTGCGCGCGCCAGCGGCCTCGCAGGGCCGGAGACCGAGCCATGGCGCGGCCGACGCCGCGCGACTCCGAAGTGTCAATGCTGCAGGTTCGGCGCGGCCAGCGCCACGGACTTGAGCAAGGCGTGAACCGTCAGGCCGGGCCGCAAGCGAAGACGCTCGACGGCCTGCACCGTCACGGCGGAAAGCAGGTGCGCGTCGCCGACGGCGATTCGCACCAGCACGTCGCCGCTGCGCTCGCGCAGCTCGACGATGCTGCCCGCCAGAACGTTCTGGAAGCTCGACAACGCCGGCGCGCGCAAGGCCAGCGCGACGTCGCGCGCCAGCACTCGCACGCGCACACGGCTGCCCGCCGGGTGCGTCGACCGCGGTACCAGCAGGCTTCCGCCGGCGAACGAAAGCCTCGTCAGCCGCACTTTCTCGTCGTGCTCGGCGACCGTCGCCTCGAGCACCGTGCCGGCATCCGCACGCTCGCTCAGCATCGCCACGTCCGTCCGCGACGACAGCTCCTCGAGCGATCCGGCGGCAACGCTGCGCCCGCCCGACAGGATCACCATCGTCGTGGCCAGCCGCACCGTCTCTTCCAGGGTGTGGCTGACGTAGATCATCGGCACTCGCAGCTCGTCGCGCAGCTTTTCCAGGTACGGAAGGATCTCGGCCTTGCGCGCGTCGTCGAGCGACGCCAGCGGCTCGTCCAGCAGCAGCAGGCGCGGCTGCGACAAAAGCGCACGACCGATGGCCACCCGCTGCTTCTCGCCGCCCGAGAGGCGGTGCGGAAGCCGCGGCAGCAGCTTCTCGATGCCGAGCATCGCCACCGCCGCCGCGAACGTCGTGGTCTCGGTCCGGCCGCGGCTGCGGCGCAGGCCGTAACGCAGATTGCCCTCGACGGTCATGTGCGGAAACAGCCGCGAGTCCTGGAACACGTAGCCGATGGCGCGCCGGTGCGCTGCCACGCACTGGCCGAGCACGTGGTCGTAGAGCACGGCGCCATCCAGCGCGATGCGTCCCTTGTCGGGATGCGAAAGACCGGCCAGCACCGACAACACCGAGGTCTTGCCGGCTCCCGATGGCCCGAACAAGGCGGTCACGCCGTTGCTCGGCACGCGGAAGTCGACGTCGAGCGAGAAGCCACCGAGTCTTTTGCGGACGGCGACCTCGAGCACGTCAGCGCCCCAGCCGCGCGCGCACGCGCCGGCCGATGATCTCGGAAGCCAGCAGCCCGAGCAGCGCCAACACGAAAGCGACGCCCGCCAGCTTGGCCGCCGTCTCCTCGCCGCCGGGCGTCTGGAGCGCGGTGTACATCGCCAGCGGCAGCGTCTGCGTATGCCCGGGGATGTTGGAGACGAACGTGATGACGGCACCGAATTCGCCGAGGCCCGCCGCGAAGGCGAGGATGGCGCCCGACAGCACGCCCGGCGCCATCAGCGGCAGCGTGATCGAGAAGAAGCGGTCCACCCGGCCCGCACCGAGCGTGCGCGCGGCCTCCTCGAATCCCGGGTCGATGGTTTCGAGCGAGAGGCGGATCGTGCGCACCATCAACGGAAACGTCATCACCGCCGTGGCCAGCGCGGCGCCTTCGGGCGTGAACGCGAGATGGATGCCGAATCGCTCGATCAGGATGCTGCCAACGGGCCCGCGGGCGCCGAACAGCAGCAGCAGCCCGTAGCCGACGACGACCGGCGGAAGCACCAGCGGAAGGTGCACCAGCGCATCCAGGAGCGCACGGCCGCGAAAGCGCCTGCGCGTCAGGATCCAGGAGACGATGACCGCCAGCGGCAGGCTGAAGACGACGCTGCGCAGCGCCACCGACAGGCTCAGACGGATCGCGCTCCACTCCAGCTCGCTCAGCATCGACCGACCGATCTGGGCTCAGCGGATGGTGAATCCGCGGCGGCGAAAGATCTCGCGGCCGTGCTCACCGGTGACAAAATCGAAGAACCGGTCGATCTCCGCGCGCTGCCGTCCCGCGATCCTGGCCATGGGATATTCGATCGGCTCGTGGCTGTCGTCGGGGAAGACGGCAACGGTGACGACGCCGCGAGATGCGGACGCGTCGGTTGCGTAGACGATGCCGAGCGAGGCCTGCCCCTGCTCCACCATCGCAAGCGCCGCGCGCACGTTCTGCGACGGCGCCAGCCGGTCCTTGGCAAGCTCCCAAAGTCCCAGCCGCATCATCGCCTGCTGCGCATAGCGTCCCGCAGGGACGTGCGAAGGATCGCCCAGGGCCAGACGACCGTTGCCGAGGCGGTCGAGCAGGGGAAAGCCTGCATCGACGATCACCTCCGCGCCGCCGGCCGCCGGCGCTCGCGGCGCTGCGGGCGCGGCCGCCGCCGGTGCGTGCGGCGTCGCCGTTGCCGCCGGGTGCGCGGGGTCCGACGCCGATGCGGCTTGCGACTGCGCGTCCACCGGGGCGATCAGCACCAGACGATTGCCGATGACGCTGCGCCGCGACTCCCCGGCGATCAGCGAGCGCTGCTCGAGGCGATCCATCCACTCGGCATCGGCCGAGCAGAAGACGTCGGCCGGCGCACCTTCCTCGATCTGACGGGCCAGCAGCGAGCTGGCCGCGAAGGAGAACCGCAAATGGATGCCGCGCGGAGCCAGCGCGGCCGCCACGTCCTCCAGCGCTTCGGTCAGACTGGATGCGGCAAAGACGGTGACCGGATTGGTAGCGGCGCCATCGGCGGGCACCAGCGCGCTCGCGGCCAGCAGGGCCACCGCCCATGAGACGACCTTGCGGCCGACGTGCGGTGAGCGCCGGCCGTGGGTGCGCGAGGTGCGGGTCACGCGGCGACTATAGTGAGCGATGGCTCGCTCGGGAAACGCCGCAGCTCGACGATCGCCCGTGCGAGCCTGGAGGCGCGGCCCTGGTGTTGCCGGACGCCGACGGAGCTACAATGGCCGTCATGGGCGCAATCGAGATCATCAAACGCAGGCTCAAGGAAGAACGCATACCCGACGCACCATGGCCCGATGAGGTGGGCGAGAAGAAGAAGCGGCCGCGCGAGGTCGCGATGATGGACATGAACCAGTGCTTCCCCTGCGGCCGCTGTCCCGAGTTCTGTCCCGTGCAGTGCATCGAGTATCTGAAGGACGGCACCCTGCCCGGCCGCGGCGTGCAGCCTGTGCAGGATCGCTTCCAGGAGTGCATCGGCTGCTACATCTGCGTGGAGGTATGCGCGATCCTCACCGACTATGATGCCGTGCGGATGTATGACGTGAGCCTGGTCGAGCAGCTCCTCGGCGTCACCATCGGCGACAAGCCGCCGGCGGAATACATTCCGGCGCAGCCGTACGAGGAGTACTTCAGCGAAGGCGGCGAGAAGAGCGTCTGGCATCTGGGCAAGGGATCGCGCATCCGCGCCAAGATGAGCGAGGAAGAGCGGCGCATCTGCCGCAGTGAGCGTGACCATCTCTGATGGGCGACGCGGCCGGCGTGTGCAGCCGGCGGCGGAGCGCGAAAACATTGCGCCGCATCGGCCGGCGACGGCGAACAGGAGTCTCATGAGCCCCATCAGGATTCTCGCGATCGTTCTCATCGGGGCCGGCATCGTCGGCCTGGCCTACGGCACGTTCAGCTTCACCAAGGAGACGCACGACGCCAGGATCGGACCGCTCGCGTTCTCGGTGCAGGAGAAGGAGACGGTGCATGTCCCGACTTGGGCAGGCGCGGGCGCCATCGGTGTCGGCGTGCTGATGCTTCTGCTGGACCGGCGCAAGGCGTGAGATTGATCGTCATCGGAATGCGCAGGGCGTTGCATCGCGATGACTGGTGGGCCCGGGCGGCGCGCCGACGCTACGCGGCCAAGGAGCAGCCATGAACATCGGCTTCATCGGTCTCGGGCGCATGGGCCTCAACATGACGCGCCGGCTGCTGCGCAGCGGGCACAGCGTGGTCGGGCTCGACCGCAGCGCGGCAGCGGTGGAGGAAGCGGCCAGGGCAGGCGCCATCCCGGCGCCTGATCTGCAGGAGCTGACGCGCGCGCTGGCTCCGCCGCGCGTGGTGTGGGCGATGATCCCCGCAGGCGCTCCCGTCGATGAGCTCATCGGCAACATCACGCCACTGCTGCAACCGGGCGACGTGCTGGTCGACGGAGGCAACTCCAATTACAAGGACACGCAGCGGCGCGCGCGCCAGCTCGAGAGCGGCGGCATCCATCTCGTCGACGCCGGCACCTCCGGCGGCATCTGGGGCCTCGAGCTCGGCTACTGCATCATGGCCGGCGGCAAGGCAGAGGCCATCGCGCTGCTCGCACCGGCTTTCGAATCGCTGGCCCCGCCGCGGGGTTGGCTGCACGTGGGGCGCGAAGGCGCGGGCCACTTCGCCAAGATGATCCACAACGGCATCGAGTACGGGATGATGCAGGCCTACGCCGAGGGCTTCGACATCCTGCAGGCAAGCTCCTACGGCTACGATCTGCAGAAGGTCGCGCACCTGTGGAACCAGGGCAGCGTGGTGCGCTCGTGGCTTCTGGAGCTGGCCGAGCGCGCGTTCGAGGAGGATCCGCAGCTGGAGAAGCTTCGCGGCTACGTGGACGACTCGGGCGAAGGCCGCTGGACGGTGCAGGAGGCGGTCGATCTGGCGGTGCCCGCTCCGGTGCTGGCGCTGTCGCTGTTCGCTCGCTTCCGCTCGCGCCGGGAGGACTCGTTCGCCGACCGCATGCTGGCCGCGCTGCGCAACGAGTTCGGCGGCCACGCGGTCAAGAGCAGGTAATGGCCACCCGCATCACGGCCGTCACCACGCCGGCGATCAACGAGAAGCTCGAGGCGCCGCCATGCGCGATGGTCGTCTTTGGCGCAAGCGGCGACCTCTCCAGCCGCAAGCTGATTCCGGCGATGCATCAACTCTTCTGCGGCGGCTTCCTCAGCGACCGCTTCGCCATCGTCGGCGTGGCCCGGCGGGCGCTGAGCTCGGAGGATTTCCGTCGCGAGATGCACGCAGCGGTCGCCGAGCGCAGCACGGATGCGAACGTCGATCCGGGCGTGTGGGACCGGTTCGACGATGCGCTCGAGTACGTGCCCGGGGAGTTTTCGGATCCGCAGACCTACCGGCGCCTGGCCGAGAAACTGGCGCAGCTCGACCGCGAGCGCGGCGTCGCCGGCAACCGTCTCTTCTATCTGGCCACGCCGCCGACCGAGTTCGAGCGCATCGTGCAGTGCCTGTCGGAGGCGGGGCTTCTGCAGCCGCCGCATCAGGAGCCGTGGACGCGGGTCATCATCGAGAAGCCCTTCGGGCGCGATCTCGAGTCGGCGCGCCGTCTCAACGAGATTCTCTCGAAGATGCTGGACGAATCGCAGATCTTCCGCATCGATCACTATCTGGGGAAGGAGACGGTGCAGAACATCATGGTTCTGCGCTTCGCCAACGCGATCTTCGAGCCGATCTGGAACCGGCGCTACGTGCAGTACGTGGAGATCTGCGCTGCCGAGGCCATCGGTGTCGGCACGCGCGGCCGCTTCTACGAAGAGACCGGCGTGCTGCGCGACATCGTGCAGAACCACATGCTGGAGGTGCTGGCGCTGACGGCGATGGAGCCGCCGATCACGGCGTCCGCCGACGACATCCGCACCGAAAAGCTCAAGGTCCTCAACGCGCTCCGCGATCTTCCCGACGACCAGATCGAGCGCGACGTCGTGCTGGGCCAGTACCGCGGCTACCGGGACGAGCCGAACGTCTCGCCGTCCTCGACCACGCCGACCTACGCCGCGCTGCGAGTGTTCGTGGACAACTGGCGCTGGCAGGGCGTGCCGTTCTACCTGCGGTCGGGGAAGATGATGCCCCGGCGCGTCACGCAGGTTTCGCTTCACTTCCAGCCCGTGCCTCTTCGGCTGTTCGGCAGCCGCGAGGAGTGGTGCTCGGTGGAATCGAACGTGCTGACTCTGCGAATCCAGCCCGACGAGGGGATCTCGCTGCGGTTCGAATCGAAGATCCCGGGGCACCGCATGGCCATCGGCACCGTGGCGATGGACATGGATTATGTGGAGACGTTCGGCGGCAAGCCCGCCGAGGCGTACGAACGCCTGCTGCTGGATGCCATGCGCGGCGACGCCACGCTGTTCTCGCGCCGTGACGCGGTCGAGGCCTCGTGGACGTGGATCACGCCCATCCTGGAGCACTTCGAGCGCCGTCCGCCGCGCGACTTTCCCAACTACGACCCGAAGACGTCGGGCCCGGAGCGCGCCCGCGAGCTCATCGAGCGCGACCGTCTGCAATGGGCCGAGCTGTAGAGGCCGGCGGCGTTGTCGCCGCGCCGCCGGGTGCCGCGCGGGAAACGGTGGCGCGTCCACCGTGCGACCGCGAGTGACGGCGGGGGAAGTGATGGCGCTGGCGGTCTTTGACAGCGGCGAGGAGCTTGCCGAAGCCGCCGCCGATGCCGTTCTGGAGATCGGGCGCGCCAGTCACCGCGAGCGCGGCTGTTTCCGCGTCGGCCTCTCGGGCGGCCGCACGCCACGCGAGCTGTACGCGCGGCTGGCGGCACCGCCTCGCCGGCAAGTGCTGCGAGCCTGCCGCCCAGTCATCGTCTTCGCGGATGAGCGCGCGGTCCCTCCCGACCATCCCGACAGCAACTACGCGATGGTGCGCGCCGCGCTGCTGGATCCGGCCGGAATCCAAGCCTCGTGCGTGCATCGCATGCGCGGCGAGACGCAGCCGCTGGCCGCTGCAGCCGTCGAGTACGAGAGCGCGGTGCGCGAGCCGCTCGATCTGCTGATCCTCGGCGTCGGTCCCGACGGCCACACCGCTTCCATCTTTCCCCACTCGGCCGCCGCTGCAGAAACCGATCGGCGCGTGGTGGCCGTGACCGACAGCCCCAAGCCGCCGCCGCGTCGTCTGACCGTCACCCCGGTGGTCATCGCCGAAGCGCGCAGCATCTTCGTGCTCGCCACCGGCGCCGACAAGGCGCCGGCCATTCGCCGCGCGCTCGATCCGGATACGGCCGTGCTCGAGATCCCCGCGCGTCTGCTGCGCGAGCGCCAGTGGTTCGTCGATCGCGCTGCGAGCGGGCGCGGCGTCGCTGCTTGACGGCAGCGCAAGCCCGCGCCACGCTCGCCCGATCGCCGTTCTTCCGAGGAGGTTTCCGTGTCCGAATGTCCTTGTGGCTCGAAGGTGGAGTTCTCGCAGTGCTGCGAGCCGTTCCTGCTCGGCACGCGAGAGCCGCAGACGGCCGAGCAGATGATGCGGTCGCGCTATACCGCCTACACCCGCGCCGATGTCGACTACCTGATGGCCACGCTTCATCCGGACAACGTGAGCGAGGGCGATGAAGAGACCACCCGCCGCTGGGCCAGCGAATCGCAGTGGCAGGGACTGCAGATCGTTGCCACCGAAGCCGGCGGTGCCGACGACGAGCAGGGAATCGTGGAGTTCGTCGCCCGTTATCGCGACCGCGCAGGCGAGATGCATGCCCATCACGAGCGCAGCGTCTTCACTCGCCTCGATGGCAAATGGCGTTTCCACGAAGGCGCGGCGCCGGAGCCCGCTACCGTGCGGCGCGATGCGCCCAAGGTCGGTCGCAACGATCCGTGCCCGTGCGGCAGCGGCCGGAAATACAAGAAATGCTGCGAGCGCGCCGCCTGAGGCGGCGGCCTCAGCAGGGCTCCTCTCGCCGCTGCAGGCCGAACTCGCGGATCAGCGTGTACGCATGCGAGCGCGCCAGCTCCAGGCGGCGCGAGCATTCGGAAACGTTCCAGCCGCTGTCGATCAGTGCCCGCTCGAGAAAGCCCGCCTGAAAGCTGCGCGTCGCTTCCTGAAAGGTCGTGCCGCCGCACTGGGTCCGCGACAGCCCAGGAGGGAACAGGTGCTCGACCTCGACTTCCGGGCGCCCCGCGCCGGCTGCCCGGATCACGGCGGCTTCGACCGCGTGCTCGAGCTGGCGGGCATTTCCCGGCCACGAGGAGGCCAGAACTGCGCCGATGGCCGCGGGGCTCAGGCGCACAGGGCCCAGCCGGTGCTTGTCCGCCGCGCGCCGGCAGAACAACTCGGCCAGCGCCTGGATGTCTTCGGTGCGCTCGGCCAGGCTCGGCAGGCGGATCGGCATCACTTCGAGGCGGTAGAGCAGGTCGGCGCGGAACTTGCGCTCGAACACCGCCGCGTGAAGATCGACGTTGGATGCCGAGATGACCCGCACGTCGGCCGTGCAGGGTCGCGGCGAGCCGAGCGGATAGTATTCGCCGCACTGGAGAAACTGCAGCAGCTTGGCCTGCGCCGCCAGCGGCAGCTCCCCTACCTCGTCCAGGAACAATGTCCCGTGGCGGGCCGCGGCGATCTTTCCCAGGATCGGCACGCGTGCGGTGGAATGCGCGCCGGCCGCGGCGCCGAAGAGCTCACTCTCGACCAGGGTCTCCGGAAGGGTCGCACAGTTGACCTGCACGAAGGGACCGCGGCCCCGAGGGCTGGCTTCGTGGATCAGGCGTGCGAGCTGGGTCTTTCCGGTGCCCGACTCGCCGCTGAGCAGGACATGGACGTCGAGGTCGCACACGATGGCGGCCTGCTCCAGGGCCGCAACGAACCGGGCAGAACGTCCCACCATCTGCTGATGCCAGCGCTGCAACCTGGACCGCCGGTCGTGCAGCGCCTCGTCGGGCCGTCTCGCTGCCCCGGTGCGCGCAGAATCGCCTTGCCGCAGTTGCCTCGTGGCCGCCGGCCAGAGCTGTCCCATCGTGATCCTCACTTCCGTTGCGCGACTCGCGGTCGGTGCGCCTCGGTCATCATCTGGGCGTGGTGTAGCAGGGATTGGGCCGCCAGACTGTGTGGCTGTTCATACTGAAGTCACGACAGGCATCCCCGGGTCGTGCCCGACGGCCGTGTGCGCTGCGGGCGGCGGCGGCGTGTCCGGCGTTGGCGACACCTGCGCCGGGGGCCTATACGCTCGGTGCCGCGCGTGGCGCGGCAGGGGCGGGAGAGTGACTACCGAGCAGATTCGCGGCTTTCTGCGGTCGTCCCCGCTGCTGCATCCGTTGTCGGAGGAGCTGGTTGCCAAGCTGGCGGCACGGGCGCGGCTGGCGCAGTGGGCGCGCAATCAGGTCATCGTGCGCAAGGGCGACCCCGGTGACGCGATGATGATCGTCGTCACGGGACGAGTGAAGATCACCTCGGTCGCCGACAGCGGCCGCGAGCGGATCCTCAACATCATCGAGCCGGGCGAGAGCTTCGGCGAAATGGCGTTGCTGGACGGTGAGCCGCGCTGCGCCGACGCCGTGGCGCTGGAGCCGACCACCGCGCTGGTGCTCGGCCGCCCGACGTTCGAAGAGCTGCTGCGGTCGGAGCCGGCGTTCGCGCAGCAGATCATCGCCGATCTGTGCCGGCGGCTGCGCAAGACGACGACGCTGCTCGAGGATTCGCTCTTCCTCGATCCGACCACGCGGGTCGCCCGGCGCCTTCGCGCGATGATCCACGAAACGGGCCGCCCTCCCAGGAACGGCACCCACTGGACGCTTCAGGGGCTGTCGCAGCAGGATCTGGCGGACGCGGTGGGCCTTACGCGCGAGAGCGTCAACAAGGTCCTCAGCACCTGGCGTAGCGAGGGCATCGTGGAGCTGGAGCGCCGGACCATCGTCGTGCACAACCTGGCGCGCATTCACCAGATGGCACGGATCGACGTTTAGCGGACGCGCGACCGCGGGCAAGGCCGCCGGCGCGCCGCTCTCAGTACTGGATGCTTGCCGCGATGCATTGGCTACGCTCCACCAGCGTCCGTTTCTTCGGGTCCTTTACGAAGGGCCCGGTCCACGTCGTGCGACTTTCGCCCATCGGCATGGCGGGGTCCTCGAGAAGCGGCAGGTCGAGATCGCGCACGATTCCCCCGATCTCGGGATCGGCGCTGACGCTGCGCAGCGCGGCCTGGAACTTCTTGACGTGCCGCTGGCGCGGGTCGCCCTGGACATTGAATCGGTAGGCGCAATCGATGAGCAGGCTCGAGTTGTGCGGCAGGTAGAAGAGCAGGTCCGCATAACGCGCCGCCGTCAGGTCGTCGATGTCGCACAGGCGGTCCGGGAACAGGCGTTCGGTCAGATCGTCGGCCAGGACCGCCGAAATCGCCTGGGCGACGCCGCTGGAGCCGTCGAAGCGGTCGACGAACCTGAGGAGCCTGGCGCAAGCGTCGGCCAGCCCCTCTTCCTGCTCCCGTTCGCGCAGCTGATCGCCGTGCTCCGGAGGCTTCACGCGCAGGACGAACGGCACGGGGTGTTTTTCCATCATTGCGTGCAGTGCGGCGTGGTCCGCCGAGTGGACCACGCTCGCGTTGTGAATGATCATCGCCACCGTTTCGGCCAGCAGTTCGGTGGCGTCCGCGCGGCCCCTGGCGTCTTCGAACACGAAGTCCTTCCAGTAGGGAAAGCCCGGCACCCAGGTCGAGATGTGCTCGGCCCAGCGCTGGATCTCGATCCAGTCGGTATGGTGCTCGTCGTCGTCCGGCAGCTCCGCCAGCACGTCGCGCACGAACTGGCGGATCGGCTCGTGATAGGCGTTGAGGTACTGGCCGTAGCGAGAGGGGTTTCTCGGCGGTTCCAACTGGAAGGCGTAGGCGGGAAAGGCCCGGTTCGGATGATCGTAATACGTCGCGCCGAACCATCCGAAGGGGAACAGCTTGCGGATTTCAGTTCCGTCGGCAGCGAAGGGGGTGTACGGCTGGCGCACCGTGCGGTTGATGAGCGATCGTTCGCCTTCGAGGACGGCGTTGTTGACGGGCAGCGTGAGCCAGAGATGGGGCTCGAGCAGCTGAAACACGAGGTTCTCGACAGGCAACAGCGTCTTGGTGGCGGCGTTGATCGCGTCGTGCGGAAAATGCACGCGCGTATGGTCGATGAGGTTGATCCGATGGATCGCCCCCTGCAGCGCGAAGTACTTGGCCAGCCGCCACGCCTCGGTTGCACCGGGCACCACAGGATCGTCGAGCCAGACGTACTCGTGGCGCTCCGCGGCGAAGCGGGCGAGCGCGATGGCGACCACCTCGAAGGCCTTCCGGTCCTTGCGACGGCGTAGCAGGACGACGGTCGGAGCTAGGAAGGCGCCAGGGATCGGCTGCTGTACCCGCTCCATGCACGAATAGTCCGATTTCCAGTACTCGTCCCTGGCGCCGCCGTCGATGACGGAGGCGAAGCGGTCTTCATCCTCCTGATCCAGCCCCTCGCACAGAAACTTGCTGTAGAGCCCTTCGGAGATGAGCTGCCTGAACAGGTCATCGTCCACTTCCGCGTATCCGGCGCACCTGGTTTCGATCCAGCGCTGACCGGCGAAAGCGCGTGCCTGGAAGTAGTAGGGGCCGAAGTTCCAGAAGTAGTATGCCGCCACGTACTCTTTCCAGTCATCGCTCTCCTGCTGCGGGATGTTGGCGACGACGGCAGCCTGTCCGAAGGGGTGATCGCTGGACACCTGAGGTGTCGGTGCAGCGCCTTTGTAGAGGAAAGTTCGCCGCGGCCACTCCTTGATGCGCTCGACGCGCGTCGTCACGTAATCGACCAGGTTCATCCTGCCATCGTGCTTTCGTTCGACTTGCTGGTTCGGAGCCGCTGCCGAGCCGTTCTCGAAATCTTCCAACATCGTGCCTCCAGTCCGAGATCGCGTGCATAAAGCCTAACTTTCACTCTTGAATGAAGGGCGACGGGCAAATAGTTTCGTTTGGACGCGTTGGGGGTGGCTTTTGCCACATTGTTCGTTCTGTGTGCGGGAGTATCCGGCGGGCGAGCGCTACTGCTCGACCTGCGGCCGAACACTGGCCGGTGGTGTGCCGGCCGCCGCACGCTCGTGTGCCAGCTGCGGCATGCCGCTCGCTGCCGGCGACGCTCGACGTGGCGTTGCGGTGCATCCGGCCTGTGCCGTCGCGGATGGCCCCGCTCCTACTGACACCGCTGCGCGCACCGGCACCTACGAAGCCGCTGCGCAGCGGCGGCACGTCACCGTCATCTTCTGCGACCTGGTCGATTCCACCCGTCACTCCGGCGGCACGGACCCCGAAGACTGGCGTGAGGCGATGGCCGCGTACCGCAGCGAGGTGACGGCGGCGATCGAGCGCTACGGCGGCCACGTCGCGCAGTTCCAGGGCGATGCGCTCGTTTCGTATCTCGGCTTTCCTTTCGCTCGTGAGGACGACGCTTCGCGTGCCGTGCACGCGGGCCTGGCGATCCTGGAAGCGTTGAAAGAGGTCAATCGCCGCACCTCGGCGCTCGGGATCCCCGAGCTGGCCGTGCGAATCGGCATTCATTCCGGCCCTGCCGTCATCGCGCGCGTGGCCTACGAGACCGAAGTGGCCGGTGTGACGACACACGTCGCGGCGCGGATCCAGGCGCTCGCCGAGCCCAACACGGTCGTGGTCAGCGAAAATGTCCGGGTGCTGACCGCCGGCGAGTTCGTGACCAGCGAACTCGGCACCTTCGAGATGAAGGGGGTGGACGAGCCTCCTTGCCTCCATGTCGTCGTCGCGACCAGCGGCGTCCGCAGCCGTCTCAAGGGCGTGGAGCGATTGACCCCGTTCGTCGGCAGGCGCCGAGAGCTGGAGGTGCTGACGGCGGCGTGGGAGCGGGTGAAGGCCGGAAGCGGCGGCGCTCTTCTGGTGGTGGGTGAAGCAGGGATCGGAAAATCGCGTCTGGTCCTGACGCTGCACGAGCGGCTGGCCGGCGAATCCTACACCTGGCTCGAATGCACCGGCTCCCCGTACACGACTCACGCCGCATTCGCTCCCATCGTCGAGCTGGTGCAGCAGGGGCTCGACATCAGCGACGACGACGACGACGAGTCGCGCCTGGCCAAGATCCGGCAGCGTGCGGCCAACGACGGCCTGGATGCCGAAGTGCTCATCAGCGCCCTGGCGCCGATGCTCGGCATCGAGTCCGATCATGCCGGTGCGGCCAGCGACATCGATGCGCGCACGCGCACCATCGAGACTCTGGTGCAGTGGGGGGTGACGCTCGGCGAGCGCCAGCCGGTGCTGCTCCTGTTCGAAGACCTGCACTGGTGCGACCCCTCGACGCTCGAGTTCCTTCGCCGGTTCATCCCGCAGGCCGCCTCGTCGCGCGTCCTGGTCCTGATGACCTCGCGCCCCGGGGCCGAGCTGCCACTGCAGGACCTTGCGCCCGAGGCCGTCGTGACGCTGGCACGCCTGCCCAAGGCCACCGCGCGAAGAATGCTGCGGCTGGGTTACGACCCGAGCACGTTCTCCCGCCAGACCGCCGACGCCATCCTCGACCGCGCCGACGGCATCCCGCTCTACGTGGAGGAGCTGGCGAAGATGATGGCGGACGCGGCACGGCGGGACGGCTCCACCAGCGATGCCGAGAATGGCCGCCGCGTCGCCCGGGCCGGCCGCGGCGCGCCGCCGATTCCGGAAACCCTGCAGGACCTGCTCACCGCGCGCCTGGACAGCCTCGGTGATGCGAAGGAGGTGGCGCAGCTGGCCAGCGTGATCGGACGCGAGGTGCCTCTGCGGCTGCTCGAGTGCATCAGCCCGGTTCCCGTTGCCGCCCTGTCGGCGAGTCTCGAGCGCCTGGTGGAGGCCGAGATCCTGTTCGCACGTGGCACCGGCGCGCGTACGACGTTCCTGTTCAAGCACGCGCTCATCCAGGACGCGGCCTACCATTCGCTGCTCAAGGCCACGCGACGCCACCATCACGGCCGCGTCGCCGATGAGCTCGTCAGCGGGTTTCCCGACGTGCTGGCCACGCAGCCCGAGCTCATCGCGCAGCACTACACCGAAGCGCAACGTGCGCCGGAGGCGGTCGCGATGTGGATCCGCGCCGGCCGCCACGCCGTCGAGTGCTCGGCGCACGTGGAAGCCATCGCGCACGCCGAGGCGGGCCTGGCATTGATCCACGACCTTCCCGATGAGCAGCAGAGGCTGCAATCCGAGCTGGCCCTGCAGCTCGTGCTGGGTCCTTCATTGATGGCCAGCCGCGGCTATGCGGATCCGGCGATGGAGCGTGCATACACGCGGGCGCAGGAGCTGTGCCGCAAGCTCGGCAATCCGCCCGAGCTCTATCCGGTGATGTTCGGCCTCTGGACGTTCCACTGCGTGCGCGCACGTCACGACGAGGCCGGCGAGATCGCCCGCGACATGACCAGGCTGGCCGAGCGCGAAGCCAGCGAGGCCATGCTGCTCGAGGCCGACGTCTGCGCCGGCATCACGCATTTCTACGTTGCCGACTTCGGCAGCGCCTGCAGCAGGCTCGAGCGGGTCTCGCGTCTCCACGACCCGCAGCGCGATGCCGATCACCCGCTGATCTACGGACAGGACCCTCGTGCGGCGGCGCTGGCGCACCTGATGCTGGCACGCTGGACGCTCGGCGACGTCGAAGGGGCGCTGGTTTCCGCCAACGACAGCGTCGCGCTGGCACGATCGACCAACCATCCTTTCAGCGCGGCCTATGTGCTCGCCTTCGGCGCGTGGCTGCACCGCCTTCGCGGCGACGCGGCTGCATGCCTGGCTCTGGCCCAGGACGCCATCGACATCGGCGGCAAGCGTGCGGTCTCGGTGTTCCTTGCCATCGCCGAGATTCTCAAGGGTGCGGCGATGGTCTCGGTCGGCCAGCAGGCTGCAGGGCTCAAGCAGCTGCATCTGGGCCTCGACCGTTTCGACGCCACCGCCAGCACTCTCATCACGCCATTCTGGTGCTGCCTGCGCGCACAGGCCTATGCCGAGGTCGGGCGGCTGGACGAGGCGATGGCATTCGTCGAGGAGTCGCTGCGGCGGGTCGAGCGCGCCGGAGAGCGGCAGGCGGAGGCGGAAATCTATCGCACCCGCGGATGGCTGCGGCAGCTGCGTGGGGAAGGGCCGGCGGAGATCGAAAGCGACCTGCGGCGCGCGATCGACATCGCCGAGGCGCAGCACGCCGCATCATGGAAGCTGCGTGCGGCCATCCCGCTCAGCCGTCTGCTGCTGCGCACCGAGCGCCTGCGCGAAGCGGCCACGCTGCTGGTCGATGCGCGCAAGCCCTTTCCCGTGGCATCGGCCGAGCCCGACGTCGTCACCGCCGATGCCCTCCTGACGCAGCTCCTGTCCTGAGTCGCCGCCGCAACGTTGCAAGGCGGGTTGCTGCGCCACAGATGGCGCCGACGTGCTGGCGCTGCAGTCGTGGCCAGGCTGCGGCCCGCTCACGATCCGGCAGTGCACGGTTTCCGCAACTGCAGCCCCGTCTCACCGCAGAATCGCGCGCGCCGCCTCGGCGATCACTCCCTCTTCATCGGTCGGAATCACCCACCCCGACACCGGCGATTTCTGGCGGGTGATGCAGGGGCCGCCGCGCGCGTTGGCGACCTCGTCCATCTCGACGCCGAGCCAGGCGCACGCGCGCCCGATGCGCTCGCGAATGGCCACCGAATTCTCGCCGATGCCGCCCGTGAAGACGATGGCGTCGATGCCGCCGAGCACCGCCGCCATCGCCGCGATCTGGCGCTGCGCCTGAAGGACGAACGCATCCACCGCCAGTCGCGCCGAGGCGTCGGGCGAAGCCAGCAGGTCGCGCATGTCCGAGCTGAGCCCCGAAAGGCCGAGCAGACCGGAGCCGGCGTACAGCAGCCTCTCGAGCTCCTCCAGACGCATCCCGCGCGTGCCGAGCAGGTAGAGAAGAACGCCAGGGTCGATGCTGCCGCAGCGCGTGCCCATGACCAGGCCATCGAGGGCCGAGAAGCTCATGGTGGTGTCGACGCTGCGCCGGCCGCGCATGGCACACAGCGATGCGCCGTTGCCGAGATGCGCCACGACCACGCGGCCCTCGGCAACGTGCGGCGCCACTGTCGGCAGCGACGACGCGATCGATTGAAAGGAGAGGCCGTGGAAGCCGTAGCGGCGCACGCCCTGCGCGTAGAAGCTCGGCGGAAGCGCGAAGTGGTCGACCTCCGGGGCGTGGCCGCGATGGAACGCGGTATCGAAGCAGGCGATCTGCACGGCCTGCGGATGCGCGGCGGCGGCCGCACGGATGGGCGCGAGATTGTGCGGCTGGTGGAGCGGCGCCAGCTCGGTCAGCGCCTCCAGCCGCTCGAGAACGGAGGCATCGACCACGACCGGAGCATCGAACTCCGGACCGCCATGGACGATCCTGTGTCCGTAGCCGGCGACGTCGAGGTGCGGCTGCTGCCGGCGAAGCCACGCATCGACGTACTCGAACGCATCGGCGCTCGCGTCGAGTGCCACCGGCGATTGCACGGCGGCGCCGCCACCGTCCTCGGCCGAGAGCTCGAGCCGGCTGCCGCGGCGCTCCACGCGCGCACGCAGCAGAAGCCGGGCATCCTCTTCTTCGCAGCCGTAGACGGCGACCTTCAGACTGGAGGAGCCGGCATTGACGACGATGATGGCGCGCACGGGCGCTACTCGTTGTCGGCGCTGGTGTCTTGCGTCCGCTTGGAGTCGCGCCCTGCCGCCGGGCGTTCGATGGCGCCCGTCGCCTCGCGATCGCTTGCGGCGGCGCTGCCAGTGTCACCTGCGGCGTTCCGGTCGCGGCCGCGCCCGCCATGCCCGCCACCCGGCTTTGCGTCCTCACTGCCGTCGCCGCTGCCGTCGAGCGACGTCGTCGTGGGCGTCCCGCGGCCGGCAGCCGGCGCTCCGAGCAGCGAGCCGCCGGAGGCGTAATCGCCCCAGCGCCAGTCGCGCACCTCGGGCATGTCGTCGCCGTACCTGGTGATGTGGCCCTTGTGGTCGATGAGCTTGTCGCGGATCGCCTGCTTGAGGTAGGCGGCGCGCGATCCTAGGTGCGGCAGCCTGTCGACGACGTCGCCGACGAGGTGGAAGCGGTCCATGTCGTTGAGCACGACCATGTCGAAGGGGGTGGTCGTGGTGCCTTCCTCCTTGTAGCCGCGCACGTGCAGGTTGGAGTGATTGGTGCGCCGATACGTGAGGCGGTGGATCAGCCATGGGTAACCGTGGAAGGCGAAGATGATGGGCTTGTCGCGGGTGAACAGCAGGTCGAAGTCGGCATCGGAGAGGCCGTCGGGATGTTCGCGCGGCGGCTGCAGCTTCATGAGGTTGACGACGTTGATGACGCGCACCCGCAGTTCGGGACACAGCGAGCGCAGCAGATCGGCCGCCGCCAGCGTCTCCAGTGTCGGCACGTCGCCGGCGCACGCCAGCACCACGTCCGGCTCGCCGTCCTGGTCGGTGCTGGCCCACTCCCAGATGCCGATTCCGCTGCTGCAGTGCTTGATCGCCTGGTCCATGCTCAGCCACTGTGGCGCAGGCTGCTTGCCCGCCACCACCACGTTGATGCGGTTGCGGCTGCGCAGGCAGCGCTCGGTCACGTACAGGAGCGTGTTGGCGTCGGCCGGCAGATAGACGCGCACGACGTCGCACTTCTTGTTGACGACGATATCGAGGAAGCCCGGGTCCTGGTGGGTGAAGCCGTTGTGGTCCTGCCGCCACACGTGCGAGCTGAGCAGGTAGTTGAACGATGCCACCGGACGCCGCCATGCGATCTTGTTGCACGCCTCGAGCCACTTGGCGTGCTGGTTGAACATCGAATCGACGATGTGGACGAAGGCCTCGTAGGAGGAGAAGAAGCCGTGGCGGCCCGTCAGCAGGTAGCCTTCGAGCCACCCCTGACACTGATGCTCGGAGAGCATCTCGAGCACGCGCCCGTCCGGCGACAGGCCGGTATCGCCTTCGACCGTCTGTGCTACCCATGCACGCGAGGTC
The DNA here is from genome assembly GCA_035626395.1 of Candidatus Limnocylindrales bacterium. Classification (NCBI taxonomy): domain Bacteria; kingdom Bacillati; phylum Chloroflexota; class Candidatus Limnocylindria; order Candidatus Limnocylindrales; species Candidatus Limnocylindrales bacterium. Next base: position 550,476 of record DASPNR010000031.1, read on the forward strand.
ACGTCCAGCACGTCGTTCCAGCGGTTCGAGTTGTTCTCGTCGGGGCTGAAGAGACGGAAGTTGGACGTGTCCAGGTTGTCGCGCATGACGTCGCGCAGGTACTTGCCCATCACGCGCGTGGCCTCGGCATCGACGGCGCCGGGCGCCGGCACCTCGACGCCGTAGCAGCGGAAGTCGGGCAGCTCGAGATCGCGCAGCAGCGCGCCGCCATTGGCGTGCAGGTTGGCGCTCATCCGCCGCGTGCCCTTCGGCGACAGCTCGGCCAGCTCCGGCACCAGCGCGCCGCGCTCATCGAACAGCTCTTGCGGCCGGTAGCTGCGCAGCCATTCCTCGAGCACGCGGATGTGCCCCTCGTCGGCCATCTCGCTCATCGGCACCTGGTGCGAGCGCCACGAGCCTTCGGTCTGCTTGCCGTCGACCTGCCGCGGCCCGGTCCAGCCCTTGGGCGAGCGCAGCACGATCATCGGCCAGGTAGGCCTGCCGCGCAGGCTGCCGCTGCGCGCGTCGTGCTGGATGCGCCGGATCTCGGCAACGACCTCGTCCATGGCAGCAGCCATTTTCTGGTGCATCGCCTGCGGCTCGTCCCCTTCGACGAACCACGGCCGGTAGCCGTAGCCGCGCATCAGCGCCTCCAGCTCCGCGTGCGGAATGCGTGCGAGAACCGTCGGATTGGCGATCTTGTAGCCGTTCAGATGCAGGATGGGCAGAACGGCGCCGTCGCGCGCGGGGTTGAGGAACTTGTTCGAGTGCCAGCTCGTCGCCAGCGGGCCCGTCTCGGCCTCGCCGTCGCCGATCACGCACGCCACCAGCAGATCCGGATTGTCGAAGGCCGCCCCGTAGGCGTGCGACAGCGCATAGCCCAACTCGCCGCCTTCGTGGATGGAGCCGGGCGTCTCCGGCGCCACGTGACTGGGGATGCCGCCGGGGAACGAAAACTGCGTGAACAGCTTTTTCAGTCCCGCCTCGTCCCGCGTGATGTTCGGATACACCTCGGTGTAGGTTCCTTCGAGGTACGCGCATGCGACCATCGCGGGGCCACCATGGCCGGGACCACAGACGTACAGGACGTCGAGGTCGTTCTTCCTTATGACCCGGTTGAGATGGACGTAGAGGAAGCTCAAACCGGGCGTCGTTCCCCAGTGGCCGAGCAGACGGGGCTTGATGTGTTCGGCCCGCAGCGGCTCGCGCAGGAGAGGATTGTCGAAGAGATAGATCTGACCGACCGAGAGATAGTTGGCGGCGCGCCACCAGGCGTGGATCAGGCGCAGCTCGTCCTGCGAGAGAGCCGTATCAGAAGTGACGTCCGGTGCTCGACTCGGTTGCGACATGAGAGCCTCTCGGCGCGCGGCGAAATCTCTCTACTGCGTAGCACGACGCGACGGCGCCGGTAACCCGCCTCGATGCCGATGTCTCGTCACAACCTGCGCCGGCGGCACGCGACTGCACGCAAGGGTGTTCATTCTCATCTGCGCTCTCGATAAGAACTGCTCGTGCTCCTCGCCCTTTACGTCGCGGCCGGTGGCGCCCTCGGCGCCGTTGCACGCTACCTCGTGACGACGGCGATGGCGCATCTCTGGTCACACCCGCTCCCGATCGGGACCATGGCGGTCAATGTCTCGGGCTGCCTCGTCATCGGGGCACTGGTCGGCGCAGCGGACAGCCGTGCATTGCTGACGGCGGAGTCGCGCGCGTTTCTCATCATCGGGGTCCTTGGCGGCTTCACCACGTTCTCGGCGTTCGGGCTAGAAGCCTTCGAGCTGCTGCGGCGCGGGCAGGTGCTGCTGGCGCTCGTGCACGTCGCCGGACAGTGCGTGCTGGGAATCGGCGCGGTAGCCGCAGGGTTCCATCTGCTGCGCGGACGCTGAACGGCGGCCATCCCGGCTCCTGATCCAACGCGGTTTCGAGCGCGGACCGCGCCGTCCAGCCGTCGTCGCTAGGGCGCGATACGACCCGTGCCTGCGGCAGCGATGCATGCACCCACGCCGGCAAAAACTGCGACGCCGGTCCATGCAACGGGGCGCATCGGCGGGCCGGGCACGATCACCGTTGCAGGCAGCGGTGTGGCGTCATCACTGCTCACGCAGCCGTGATCGCGTCGAGCCGTCGCCATTCTTCCACGAGCGCGCAGGTGCGGCCGCCCTGCGCCGGCAGCGACAGCAGGTCGGCGGGCGTGTCGACGTCGATGGCGAAACCGTCGAGGCAGAGAATGAGCATTTCCACCTGCGCCTGCCGGCACGCTCGCCGATACGCGGCCAGGCTCTCGCCCTCGAAGCAGAAGCCGATGACGGTTGGCGGGCTGGTCAGAAGCGCATTAGTGCCGGTGGCGGTGGAGGAGGGGGCAGCAACGACGGGATAGCGGGCGGGGTCGGTGGCGAACATGCCGTCGATCTCGAGAGGATCGATCAGCGGAACGTCGCCGGGAATCGTCAGGAGGCGGCGCACTCCTTGCGCTTCGAGATGCCGCGCGGCCATTGCCACGGCGCCGTTGAGGCCGCGCGCCGCTCCCTCTTCGAGCGCCTCGGCGCCGCAGCGGCGCGCGTGGTCGAGAAGAACGCCGTCGCCGCTGACGACCACGATTCGATCGAGGCTCTCCGCAGCGGCCAGCGCGGCCAGCATGTCCTCGAGCATGGCCAGCGCGAGCGCCTCGCGGCGTGCGGCATCCAGACAGGAGGCCAGGCGCTGCTTGCCGCCGGCGATCGAGCGTACGGGAACCAGCGCGGCGTTCACGGCGAGGACCGTAAAGCAGTCGAAATGTCCAGTAAAGATGCGCGACTCCCCGGTTTGCCCGCCTCCATCCCTCGGCTATAACGCCGCGGGTTTCGGCAACGAGGCGATGAGAGTCATCGGCGGCACGCTCGGCGGACGGCGCCTCGTGGCCGCGCAAGGTCGCGACACGCGACCGACCACCGATCGCGTGCGCGAAGCGCTCTTCAGCCGCCTGGAAAGCCGCTACGGTCTGTCGGGCGCCAGGGTGCTGGACGTCTTCGCCGGCACGGGCGCTCTTGCCATCGAGGCGCTCAGTCGCGGCGCCGCCAGCGCCGTGTGCATCGAGAACGATCGCAACGCGCTCGCCGCCCTGCGACGCAATCTCGACGCGCTCGGCCTTCGCGACCGCGTCAAGGTCGTCGCCGCGGATTTCCGCGACGCGCTGGCGGCCGAGGCTCGCGGCGGCGCCAGTTTCGAGGGCGTGCTCCTGGATCCGCCGTATGCTCAGGGGATGGCGGCGGCGGGGTTGGCGCTGCTCGACTCGCTGGGGCTGGTTGCGCCCACGGGCTGGGTGGTGGCGGAGGTGGGAAGGCGAGAGAATGCGCCCGAGCGCGTCGGCTCGCTGACCAGGCAGCGCGAGGACGTCTACGGAGACACCAAGCTGGCGCTGTACGAGCGGCCGGGCCAGGACGGAGCAGATTCGACAGGGGACACGAAGCTCTCATGATGAACTCCAGGTTTGCCGTCTACCCGGGCTCCTTCGATCCGATGACCAACGGCCATCTCGACATCGTGCGGCGTGGGCTGACGGTGTTCGATGAGGTTCGCGTGGCCGTCGCCTACAACCAGGAAAAGCCCTCGGGCCTGTTCACGCCGACCGAGCGCGTCGAGATCATCGACGAGACGTGCACCGAGTTCGCCGGCCGCGTCTCGGTGGACGCCTTCCACGGCCTGCTCATCGATTACTGCCGCCGCATCGGCGCCGGCACCATCATCCGCGGCCTGCGTGCCGTGGCGGATTTCGAATACGAGTTCCAGATGACGATGATGAACCGCCATCTGGCGCCCGACATCGAGACCGTTTTCCTCATGGCCGACGAGGCGCACTTCTACACCAGCTCGCGGCTGGTCAAGGAAGTCGCCACCCTCGGCGGCAACGTTCACGGACTGGTACCCGACGCGGTCGAGGCGCGCCTGCTCGCCAAGCTCGGAAGAGAATAGAGAGATGCCGAACCTTTCCTCACGTCTGTCCCGCGTAAAGCCGTCTTCCACCCTGGCCATGACCTCCAAGGTCCTGGAGCTGCAGCAGAAGGGCGTCAAGGTCGTCGGCTTCGCCGCCGGCGAGCCCGATTTCCCGACCTGGGAGCACGTGTGCGAGGAAGCGCACGAGTCGATCCGACGCGGCGAATTCCGCTACACCGCCGTCGGCGGCACGCCTGCGCTCAAGCAGGCGATTCGCACGAAGCTCGAGCGCGACAACGGCCTGAAGTACTCCGATGCCGAAGTCATCGCCTCCTGCGGCGGCAAGCACTCGCTCTACAACGCGATGCAGTCGGTGCTCGACGAAGGCGACGAGGTCCTGATTCCGGGGCCGTACTGGGTGAGCTATCCGGACATGGCCGCGCTCTCGGGCGGCGTGCCGAAGTTCGCGATGGCCAGCGAGGCCAACGGCTTCCTGCTGACTGCCGAGGAGCTGGAGGCGGCGCTGACGCCGTCGATCAAGCTGGTGATCCTGAACAGCCCCTCCAATCCCACCGGCGCCACCTACTCCGAGAAGCAGATGGCCGACCTCGGGCGCGTGCTCGCAAAGCACTCGTGCTGGGTCATCGTCGACGACGTTTACGAGAACATCCGCTACGACGGCACCAGGCCGCGCCATCTGGTGGCGATGGAGCCGTCGCTACGCGAGCGCGCCATCATCTGCAACTCGGTCTCCAAGACGTACGCGATGACCGGCTGGCGCATCGGCTACACGGCGGCGCCTGCGGCGGTAGTCAAGGCGATGACCACGCTGCAGAGCCAGTCGACGTCCAATCCCTCATCCATCGCGCAGGCGGCGGCGGCTGCGGCGCTATCGGGCTCGCAAAGCATGGTCGAGCCGATGGTGGTCGAGTTCAAGAAGCGGCGCGACTACATCTGCCAGCGCATCAACTCCATCCCGGGCCTGTCGGTGCAGGTGCCCGGCGGCGCGTTTTACGTCTTCGTCAACGGCGCCGGCGTCTTCGAAAAGGCCGGCGTGGGCGATGGCGACGGCCTCGCCCTGAAGCTGCTCGAGGGCGCGCACGTAGGCGTGGTCGGCGGCAACGACTTCGGATCCAGCGACCATTTCCGCATCTCGTATGCGACGTCGATGGAGCTGATCCGCCAGGGCATGGACAACATCGAGCGTTACCTGAGCTCGCTGTAGGCGACGCTCTCTTCCGCCATGCCGGAGCCGCCGCGCATTGCCGCCATCGACGTGCTGCGCGGCGTGGCCATCCTGGGCGTGGCCGGGCTGCACGTGAGCTGGCGTTGGATTCAGGAGTTGCCGCTCCTGGATGTGCGCACGCGCCCCCTGATCGTGCTCAACCTCTTCTTCACGTTCGGGGCTCCGCTGTTCCTGGCGCTGTCGGCAGCAGCCTTGTCGCTGCGATACCGCGAGCGCTTCGCCTCGTTGGCCGATTTCATCGGTTTTCTGCGCCGCCGTGCCGTGCAGCTCCTGCCGGCGTACGTGCTCTGGAGCATCACGAGCGCTGCCTCGCACGACGTGACGCTGGTTCTCGATCCTTTGCGCGTGGCCTCGCTGCTGCGCTACGGCACCGGCGATGCGCAGCTCTACTTCGTGCCGCTGCTGTTCCAGCTCTACCTGGTCTGGCCGCTGCTGCAGCCGATGGTCGCAGCCGTTTCGCGCATTCGACATGCAATCCTGCTTCTGGCCGGCGGCGCCGCGATCTCGTGGGCGGCGGCATACCAGTACATCGGAACGCCCTTGCTGCTGGTGCTGTTCCTCGTTTACGTCTGCACGGGCGTTGCGGCCGCGCCGCTGCTCGCAGGCGGAAAAATGCGGTCGGCGGCGCCGGCGGGCGCAGCAGCCGTCGCGACCGTTCTGTCGTTCGCCGTCTTCGTCGATGACTTCTTCGACACGCTGATCGCATACCCGACGAAGGACGCGGCGATTCTCGCCAGCATGATCTTTCAGACGGTGCCGATGATCTACATCGTCGCATTCACCCTGCTCGGTGCGCTGGCGGCGCCGGCGCTGGCGTCGTCATGGGCGGGGCGTGCACTGGCGGCACTCGGTCGCGCCTCGTACGGCATCTTCCTGAGCCACCTTCTGGTCGCGCGCTTCCTGGTCTTTCCGCTGCTTCTGGGAGACGCGGACGCGGGGACGCCGGTGGTGCCGATGATCGTGGCATGGCTGGCCACCGTCGTCCTCAGTCATGCCTTCACGCTGGCGCTGGCGTCGGGACGGTGGACGTCGTGGATCGTAGGGGCACGCGCGTAAGACGGCGGCACCGAGTCTGGCGGTGGGCGGCGGCGGCGCCGACCGGTGCGACGATGGCGCCGACGGGGTACGCGGGCCGTTCAGCGAACGAGCTGTCGCGACGGATCGGGCCGGCGCCCGCTGCGCCGCAGCTCGAAGTAGTCCGCGAGCACCTGCGCATGGTCGAAGGCCAGGGGCGAGGGCAGCGAGCCTTCGTCCACGACGATGGCCGAGGCAGCATCGTCGCCGCCCACCGGCTCTCCCTGGGCACGGGCGATGAAGACCGCCGTCACCGTGTGGTGGCGCGGATCGCGAGCAGGATCCGAGTACACGTACAGCAGGTCGACGAGGGTTACCTCCAGGCCCGTCTCTTCGCGCGCCTCGCGCACGGCGGCCTTCTCGAGCGACTCCCCGTAGTCGACGAAGCCGCCGGGGATGGCCCAGCCCTTGGGCTGCCCACCGCGCTCGATGAGCACGATGCCGCCTCCTTCCAGCTCGATGATGGCGTCGGCGGCAAGAAAGGGTCCCTCGTTGTTTCGTACGCTCATGACCGGCTGTTTCGTCCTCTTGCGTTCTCGGCGCGTGTCTTCGAGCAGGTATTGTGGCAGAGGACCCCGCGATGAAACAGATCGTCCTGCAGGCGCCCGGGCATCTGGAGATCGTGGAGGCTGCCGATCCCAGGCCCGGTCCGCGCGATGTGGTGCTCCGCGTGCACGCCGCGCTCACGTGCGGAACCGACCTCAAGGCCTATCGTCGCGGCCATCCCAAGATGCCGCCGCCGACGCCGTTCGGCCACGAGTATGCGGGCGTGGTCGTGGATGCGGGAAGGGAAGTGCAGGGCTTCCGCGTTGGCGACGCGGTAATGGCCGTCAACAGCGGGCCCTGCGGCCGCTGCTTCTTCTGCCAGCGCGACCAGGAGAACCTGTGCGAGTCGCTGATGGACGAGATGGTGCTCGGCGCCTATGCCGAATACCTGCTCGTGCCCGAGCGCGTGCTGCGCCGAAACGCGTTCGCCAAGCCCGAGCAGCTGACGTTCGAGCAGGCGGCGCTGCTCGAGCCGCTCTCGTCGGTCTGCTTCGGCCTGACCTTCGTCCCGCAGAACAAGATCCGCGACGAAGCCACCGTCGTCATTCTCGGCGCCGGCCCCATCGCGATGTTGTGGCTGCGCGTGCTTCAGTCGCATGGCGCCGCTCGCGTCGTCGTTGCCGGCCGCCGCAGCGCAAGGCTGGCGACCGCCGCTGCGATGGGAGCGCTCGCCACGATCGGCGAAGGCGAGGATCTTGCCGGTCGGGTGCAGGAGCTGACGAGCGGGCGCGGCGCGGACGCGGTGATCGAGTGCACGGGCATGCCGCAGATGTGGGAGCTGGCGCCGACGCTGGCACGCCGCGGTGGCACCGCCGTCCTGTTCGGCGGCTGCGCGCGCGGCACCATCGCCACTTTCGACACCTACCGACTGCACTACGACGGCGTGCACATCGCCAGCCCCTTTCACTTCCGCCCGCGCGACGTCGCCGAAGCACGCCGCCTCCTGTGCTCGCCGTCGCTGGACTGGTCGCCGCTGATCAGCGGCCGCGCGGCGCTGGCGGACGTGCCCGAGCTGTTCACGCATCTCGGCGATGGCGGGGAGATGAAGATCGCGATCGCTCCGCACGGGGCCGCATCGGCGCAGGCCACGCGATGAAAGTCGCCCGTCTCTACAGCGCCACCGACATCCGCATCGAAGAGATGCCGACACCCGAGCCGGGGCCCGGACAGGCGCTGGTGCGAACGCGCGCGTGCGGCATCTGCACCGGCGACATCATGGGTTGGTATCTGGCGCGCAAGGCGCCGCTCGTCTTCGGACACGAGCCCGCCGGCGACATCGTCGCGCTCGGCAGCGGCGTGGAAGGGTATCGCGAGGGCGATCGCGTCTTCGTGCACCATCACGCGCCGTGCGGAACCTGCCGTCACTGCCGGCGCGGGCATTACGTGCACTGCAGGACCTGGCGAAGGACCAATCTGTATCCGGGCGGCATGGCCGAATACTTCCTGGTCGGCCCGGAAAACCTGGCTGCCGATACGCTGCGCCTGCCCGACACCATGAGCTACGCCGCCGGCAGCCTGGTCGAGCCCGCTGCCTGCGCCGTCAAATCGCTCAGACGAGCGGACCTGCGACCGGGCGATACGGTGCTGATCGTCGGTCTCGGGATCATGGGGCAGCTCCACGTCCTGCTGGCCAGGCAGCTCGGCGTGCGGGTGGTCGCCGCCGACCTCGTCGATTTCCGGCTGCAGAAGGCGCTGGCGCTTGGCGCCGATGCGGTCATCGACGTCCGGCAGACGACGCTGGCTCAGGGGATGATGGACGTCGGCGGCGGGGAGAAGGCCGATGCCGTGATCGTCGGCCCCGGTTCGATCGAAGCCATCGAGGCCGGAATCGCTGCGGCCGGCCCGGGCGCGCGCGTCGTGCTGTTCACGAGCTCCAAGCCGGGAGACGTGCTGCCGCTCAAGCCCTCGGAGCTCTACTTCGACGAGATCTCGCTGGTGCCGAGCTACTCGTGCGGACCCGACGATACGCGGCGCGCCTTCGAGGCCCTTGCCGAGGGCGTTCTGCGCGAGGAGGATCTCATCACGCACCGTTTCGGCCTGGAGCGCATCAATGAAGCCTTCGCCGCCGCCGCCAGGGTCGACGAAGCGCTGAAGACGATCGTGGAGTTCTGAAAGGAGGCGGACGGCGCGCGGTCATCCGGCCGGATGACCGCGCGTGTCCTCGAACGCTGGCGCAGTCTTACTTGCGCATGCTCTTGTGGAAGAGCGCCTCCTGCTTTTCGGAGGCGACACTGGCGCGGTCGGCTGCCGCTTCGGCGCGATTGGCCGCAGCCTCGGCACGATTGGCGGCCTCTTCGATCCGCTGCAGGTCATCCGAGGTCACCGAGTCGCTGCTCTTGGCCGCGCAACCGGCGGCGACCACTGCGACGGCAAGTGCTGCAAAGGCTGTTTTCCAGTTCATCTCGATGCGCTCCTTGTTTCGTGTCGTATGCGCGGCCGGCGCGGGCTTCCGCGCCTGCCACGGTCCCGGACTTCTCGGACGAGAGCCACCCCCGCGCGGCGCACGGAAAATAAGCCCAGGTATGGTCATTTGACAAATCCCGCGCGCGCCCTCGGCCGCAGCTGCGCAGGCTTGCCGATGAACGCGGGAACGGCGTCGGTCGGCGGCCCGATCGCGAGGACGGCTGTTTGGAAGAGGCGAGCATGCATCGCTATCATCCCGCGATGGCAGTCAGTCGGCGGCGATGGATTCAGCGACGCGGCATCGCTGCCGGCACCGGCATCGGATGGCCCGAGCTGCTGGCGGCGGCGTTCGCCATCGCCCTGTATCTTCCTGCGCTCGGCTTCGGCTTCGTTTTCGACGACCGCGCCCTGATCGGCAGCGATGGATGGCCGCTGTGGCTGGGCGGCAGCCTGCCATACCGGCCGGTGCGATGGGCGAGCTATCTCCTGGATGGATCGCTCGGCGGATCGGCCGCCGTCTATCACGCTCATAATGTTGCCTGGCACGGTCTCGTCGCCGCTTGCACCGTCGCCGTCGCGCGCGCCCTCGGCGCCGGCGCCACCGCCAGCGTCGTGGCTGCCATCTGCGCGGCGGCCCATCCGCTGGCGGTCGAAGCGGCGGCGTACGTCGCGGGCCGGCGCGACCTTCTGGCAGTGGCATCAGGGCTGATCGCGCTGCTGGCCTGGCTGCGCGGCGCAGCGGCGCTGGCGGCCGCCGCGCTGCTGCTCGCGGTCGGAGCCAAGGAGAGCGCGCTGGCCTTCGTTCCCGTGCTCGCGGCCGCATCGGCGTGTGCGCTGGCACCGCGCTCGCTGGCGGCGGCGCGCGCATTGAGCGTCGGCATCGCTGGCGGCGTCGCACTTGCCATCGCTTACGGAGTCATCGGGCCGTTTGGCCCGAACATCGGCATCGACGGATACGCGCGTGTCGGCGCCACTGTGCTGCACTACGCCGCGACCATCGCGTGGCCGGCGGCACTGTCCCCCGAGTATCCGGACCTGCGCCGGTTCCGCCCCGATGTCGCAGGCGGCGAAGAAGTCCTGGCCGCGGCCGGTGCAACCACGCTGCTGCTGACGGTTGCGGCGATCACGCTGGCGGCATGTCTGCGCGCTGCGCGGCGAAGCGAGCCGCGGCCGCTCCTGTTCTGTGCCGCGTGGATCACGCTGGCGGCGATCTGCCTGTCGGTGTGGGGCGGGCTGCACGAGCCCGGGGCCGACCGGCACGCGTATCTGTTGTTGCCGGCGCTCGGCGTCGGACTCGCGCTGCTTCTGACCCGAGCGCAGCAGGCGGCATCACTGTTGCCGGCGCCCGCATCGCTGGCGCCGATGGCGGCTGCGATCCTGGCCATCGCCGCTCTGTCGGCGGCCACGCGCGAGACGATGATGCACTGGCGCGACGAATCGACGCTGTGGTCGCGGGCGGTGCAGGTGGCTCCCGCTTCGGCACGCATGCGCTACAACCTGGCGTCAGTGCTGTCGGGGCGCGGTGAGTATGCGCAGGCGCAGTTCGAGCTGTCGCGTGCGCTTCGCAGCGAGCCCGATTACGCCCCCGCGCATCTGGCCCGTGCCGCCGTACGCTGCGCGCGCGGACGCTCGGCCGCGGCGCGGCCCGATCTCCTGCGTGCGCTCGAGCTCGGCGCTCCCTCCGATGATGTCGCGGGCATCGCCCGCGACTGCACACTGATCGAATTTGCCGGCCTGGCGGCGGCCGGCCTCCGGTGACGGCCTCCGTCGTCGCCCTGATCTGCTCGCTGCTGATCGCGCGGGGGCAGGGGTACGGCGGGCCGGCTATCGCGACGCTCCTGTGGTGGAACGCGGCGCTGGCCGCGATGCCGCTCGCGCTCGTGTGGATTGCCGAGCGCGCTGTGGCTTTCATCCTGCGCCAGCGTGCGGCACCGGCCGGCGTCACCGCGCGCACTCCGACGCGCGGTGCATCCGACGCCGCCGCAGCACCCGACGCGGCCGTTCACGCTGCAACACCCGTCGTGTCTGCCGGCTCGCCCGCACTCTCGGCACCACGGTCCGCTTCAGCCGTCGAGAGCGCGTCGCTGGTCGCGCAGTCGTCGTGCGCGCTGGCGATGTTCGGCTGGTGGTGGCTCGAGCCGCACGCGGTGCTGACCGCATGGACCGGCGCAAGCCTGAGCAGCCGCTGGTGGCTCGCGGCGCTCGGCGCCATCGTCGGTGCCGCGCTGGCTGCGGCGGCGGCGCGGCGGCGCGACGCTCGTTGTGCTCGCGAGGTCTCGGCGGGAACGCTGGTGGCGTTCCTGCTCGCCGGAGGGGCGATGTATCGCGCGGCCGACGATGTGGCGGCGGGCGAGCGCGCCGTCGCGGCGGCCACGATCGCAGCCGCCGCGGCGACATGCGGCCTGCTCGCGTACGTTCTTGCGCGTGGCCGGCTCCGCGGCGCGGCCGTCGTGCTCGGCGCCGCAGCCGCGATCGCGATCGCGCTTTGCATGCTGCCCACCGCCGGCACGCAGCGCACCGCGAAGGCCGGCGCCGCGCGCGAGTCGGTCCTTCTGGTCGTCATCGACACGCTCCGCGCCGATGCCGCAGGCGCGATGCCGGGCCTGAAGACGTGGATGCCGCACCTGGCTCGCATCGCCGGTGATGGCGTGACGTTCACGCAGGCGATCTCGCCGGCGCCATGGACGCTGCCCGCCACCGTCAGCCTGCTCAGCGGATGGAACCCGCACCGCCACCGCGCAGGCGCCAGCGTCTCGCCGTGGGAGGTCCTGCCGGGCGAGCCGCGCGCCTGCTATCTGGGCCCGGCGCTGCGAGATGCCGGCTACGTCGTCGGCGCCTTCGTCAACAATCCGTATCTGCGACCCTATTTCGGCTTCGGCCGCGGGCATCTGCTGTTTCGTCCGTATCACGGCACCGCCGACGACGGTGTGACGCTGGCGCTTCAGTGGCAGCGCCGCATCCAAGGCCGGCCCTTCTTCACGATGCTGCACGTCATGGATCCGCACTGGCCGTTCTCGGCCCCTGCGGGATTCGGAGCGGAGCGCTCCGACTGCGCAAGCTGCGATTCGCTCGGTGAGCTGCAGTACAAGCCCACCTCGGAGGCGACGCGGCGTGAAGTGCGAGCACGCTATCGTGCCGAGGTCGAATACACGGACGCGCAGCTCGGACGTCTCTACGACGCCTTGAACGAGAGCGGCGCCCTCGACAGCGCCTGGCTCATCGTCACCTCCGATCACGGCGAAGAGCTGTGGGATCACGGCGGATTTCTGCACGGACACACCCTCTACGACGAGCTGCTGCGCGTGCCGCTGGTGGTGGTTCCGCCGCGCTCCCGCGGCGGCGTCGCGCGCGGCAGCATCGCGGGATGGCAGGTTCGGCTCGAAGACGTGGCGGCCACGATCCTCGACATCGCGGGCCTGGATGGTTCGCTCGCGCCCGACGGCGCCTCGCTGCTGCCGCTGATCGCGCTGCCGCAATCGGCGCCGGTGCCGGCGCGCGTGCAGCTGAGCGGCTACGTCAAGTCGCCGCTCGATATGAGCTATGCCCTGCGCGGCCACGCCTACAAGGCGATCTTCCGGCCCGACAACCCGTTCGCCAGCGAGGTGTTCCACGTGTTCTCCGACCCGCGCGAGAAGCACAACCTGCTGTCGCCGCAGGCCGATGCGCTGGCGCGCCTGACGGCGGGCAACAAGCTGCGCGAGCTTCAGGGCATCGTGGCCGCGCGCGGTTTGCAGCTGGAGCGCCAGCCGCTGCCGCAGTCGAGCGCCGCGCCCGATGCCGATCTGCTGCGCCAGCTTCGCAGCCTCGGCTACGCGAATTGAGCGTCACCGGATCGGCTCGCCCTTGCCGTTCAGGCTGCGCTCGAGCTTGTAGATCGCGATCGGGGCGAGATAGCGCTCGATCCTTACCGGCAGCCGGTCGTGCGTCGCTTCCAGCAGTGGAAGATGCACGCGGGTACGGCCGACCAGGCTCCCGCGCACGAACGCCGCCGGCTGCGGACGACCGAAGCCGCCGGTGACGAAGTACACGGGCACGTTCGGGAACGCATGCACCAGCGCGGAGAGCTGCTGGCGTCCGACCTTGGTGGTGTCGGGGTAGACCGAGACGTTGTTGCGCCCGTACAGCAGCCACAGCGCCGGACCGAGCATGTGCGCGCTGAGGGTGCGGTTGATCGCGATCAGGCCGCCGTCGGGAATGGCCGCGACGACCTCCTCGAGCTGTTCGGTGGCGCCCTGGTAGAGCGGCTTGCCCCAGACCGTGCGGCCACCGGCGACGACGCCGAAGAGCAGCGCCGCCACGGCGATCACGCCTGCCGCCGGATGGCGGCGCCACGCGTGCTCTGCCGCTGCGACCGCCAGCAGCAGCAGTCCTGGCAGTAGCACAGGAACGTAACGACGCACGCCCCACGGCAACGTCGGATGCACGTGCGGGTTGTAGAACAGCACCAGCGACGTGACGGCCAGCAGCGCCAGCACCATGGCGCTGCCGGGCAGCTCGCGGCGGCGCTGCCAGACGATGACGGTGCCGGCGGCGGCCAGGGCCAGTCCTGCCCATCCCATGTAGAACGACAGCCAAAGCGGCGTGCGCGTGGCAAGGAATGAGGAGACCGCCGCGTGCCCGGCCACCAGCGCGAGGACGAAGCCGAAGCGCAGCGCGCGCCTCCACCCGAGCCACCAAGCAAGGGCAGCCGCCGCAATGCTCGCCGCGACGGCGCCGACGGCGAGCAGCGTTGCGTGGTGGACGAGGAGATACAGGAGCAGGACGCGCGCGTTCGTTCCATTGTCGAGCAGGGGCGCCGCGTACGATCCCGGCACGCGCACGAGCTCGACCGCTGTCAGCAGCGCCCAGGCCCCGATCATCGCGAAGAACGCCGGCGGCAGCGGCGCGGCCGTCGACTCGGACGAAGCGGTCGCGGCGGCGCGGAAGGAGGGCAGCAGCACCAGCGTGCCGGCCAGGAAGATCGCAAAGTCGATGCGCAGGAGCATGGCCGCGCCGAACGCTGCCGCAGCAAGGACGATGTCGGCGTGGCCACGCTTGTGATCGTAGGCCGCGGCTGCGGTCAGGCCGGCCCAGGCCAGGTACCACGCCGGCTGCTCCGACATCGCGAAATGTGCCGAATAATACGCCGCTCCGTTGCCGGCAATGACCGCCACGGCCAGCAGCGTCCATGGCAGCGTCAGCCAGCGCCTGACCAGAACGAACGTCGTCCACACGGCCAGCGCCGCGAAGAACGTCGCATAGGCCGGTGCCGCGCGCGCGCCGGCAATCTCGGTGACGAGCGCCGCCCACACCGAGGGCACCGGAAAGAACGCCGGCCACGCCCTGGTGTCCTCGAGCGAATGCATCAGCAGCGCGCCCGGCACGCGGCGATACGGCGGGCCGCCGCCCCCGACCACCTGCGACATCGAGTCGAACAGGCTCCGCCGCAGGATCGGGCTGAGCCTGGGTGCCAGCTCGTCGTCGACGGCGAACTTGCCGGTGCGCGCCAGCGCGACGCCGGTATCGAGATAGGCGCTCGCGTCGGAGGCGGCCAGGAACGTGGGATAGGGCGGCCAGTAGGCGAGCAGGGCCAGCAGGAAGACGAGCGGCCCGATCCGGTCGTGCCAGACCGGGATCGATTCGTCGCGGCCGCGGATGAGCAGCTGGTAGAGGAAGCCGACGAAAGTGATGAAGCCGTTGCCCAGCACCACCGACGCCAGTGAGAAGCTCTCGAAGGCTGCCAGAGAGGAAGCCACCGCCGTCGTGCAGAGCACGCTGACGAGGACCTGCGCCCACAGCCGCGGAAGCGAGGATTGCCGCCCGCGCCACCACCCCTGCCCCGGAGCCAGGGCGCAGGCGTAGACGGCGATCGCGCCGCGTGCCAGCGCAGGTATGAGCTCAGGAGCCACCGGGTAGCCAGTAGTGCCCGGATCGAACGAAAAAAAACGGGGCGGTGCATTTCTGCACCGCCCCGTCGTCAGGACCGTGGCTTGCGCCGCGGTTCGTTACTGGGGCTCGGGCAGGTCGCTCTTGCTAGCCGAGCCGCCGCCGAGAGCCGCGAAGGGACGGCCATCCGGATCCTTGATCATGATGTCGACGACCTGGATCTGGGTGCAGGTCGGCAGCGCCGCGCCGGTCGGACCAACGAAGGGCTTCAGAGCCTCGGCGCTGTTCGCGTCGAGCGAGAGGCCGCCGTTGCTCGGATCGTCGAAGTAGAACGTCACCGGGAAGTCGATGACGGTCATGTCGCCGTTGCCCGTTCCGTTGCCGTCGTTCAGCGAGGCGCGGCTCAGGGTCGCCAGCGTCCAGCCCGAATCGTCCGGGCCGATCGGGGTCGTGCCGTCGCTCTGCATGATGCCCTTGCACTTGCTCTTGACGTACACGATGTGGCACGGGCCCGGAGGCAGCTCGAGCAACTCGTCGTTCGAGTCGGTCACGGTCGCGCAGTCGGGAACCAGCTTGCCGCTGGTCGAAACGCTGCAGCCGCCCTTGCCGGCCGGATCAAACAGAAACTCGGTGCCCTGGCCGGTTCCCGCTTCGTCCTTGTTAGGAGTGACGGGCTCGCAGGCGGGCGTGCCGCCGCTGGTCTCGGTGTTGACGACCGGGTTCTCGGTCGACGGGCAGGCGGCATAGGCGCGAATCATCGAGCTCTTCAGACCCTTCGCCTTCGCAACCACGTTGAAATCACATTGAGCGCTGGCCGTGCCCGCGTAACCGACGAGGGCAAGGGCAGCCATGGGCATAATCAGTTTCTTCATTCGGACTCTCCTCCCACAAATTGCTGTCGACAGTTTGGGTTCTTGCTGCGGCCTTTGCGGAACTCCCTCCCGCTCGGACCGACGTTGTTTCCACCAGGGGAGCGATCTCCTCCCCAGCTCCTGCAAAAGATGCCCTGGCTGATGTATTGGCCGGCCTCCCCTGGCAGGTCGGGGGCAGTTATAAGGGCCGTGTCGCGTTATTGTCAAGGACGGATACGGCCGTTTCGCGAGGAGTTTTGCCGAAGATTTTCGCTGCTTGCGCGGCGCGCGGCCGTCTCACTCAGAGACATCCTGCCAGCACTCCCCGAATGCCATCGGCAAGCCGTCCGCCCCCGCCGCAACGCCAGCCGCGGCGCCGACCCGGCGACGCGATGGACGCCCATTGATGCACACCGGAAGCATTCCTGACATAACGCCTGCGGTGAAGGTCGTCATCCAGATCCCCTGTTTCAATGAGGAAGCGGTGTTGGCGGAGACCATGGCCGATCTTCCGCGAACGCTTACGGGCGTCGACGAGATCGCGGTGGTCGTCGTCGACGACGGCAGCACCGACGGGACTTCTGAAGTGGCGCGCCGTTGCGGCGCCGACCACGTGCTGCGGGTGCCGGTCAATCAGGGGCTGGCGCGTGCATTCTCGTCGGGCCTCGACTTCGCCCTCAAGCTCGGTGCCGACATAATTGTAAACACAGATGCGGACCACCAATATCGGGGCGACCAGATTCAGCGCCTGATCGATCCGATCCTTCACCACGAGGCCGACATCGTGGTTGGCAACCGCCGGCCGGGGCGGCTGGCCCACTTCTCGCCGCTCAAGCGGCTGCTGCAGGTCATCGGCTCGTGGGTGGTCAGTCGCCTGTCGGGGCTTCACATTCCGGATGCCACCAGCGGCTTCCGGGCGTTCTCGCGCGAGGCGGCGCTGCGCATGAACGTCGTCTCGGATTTCACCTACACGCTGGAGACCGTGATCCAGGCGGGCAAGAAGCAGCTCTTCGTCGCGCACGTCGACATCGACGCCAACCCGCAGAAGCGGCCTTCGCGCCTGTTTCCCGGCATCCCGAGCTACATTCTGCGCAGCATCTCGACGCTGGTGCGCATCTACGCGCTCTACGAGCCGATGCGCGTCTTCACGATCATCGGGCTGCTGCTGCTCTCGGGCGGCGGCGCCATCGGCCTGCGCTTCATGTGGTACTTCTTCACCGAGGGCGGCGGCGGGCACATCCAGAGCCTGGTGCTGGCGGCGGTGCTGCTGCTGGCGGGCTTTCAGACCATCCTGATCGGCCTGATGGCCGACCTCATGGGATCGAGCCGGCGCATTCTCGAAGACTCGCTGCTGCGCATCCGCCGGCTCGAGCTGCGCGAGTATCCCAGGCCCGAGCCGATCACGGCCGTGGATCCGCTGCCGCAGGCAGGCCCGCCGGCGGGCCGGCAGTGACATGCGGGTCGCCTTCTTCGGCACCTACAACCGCGGACACAGCGCCAATCGCATCTACGCCGATGCGGTGCGTTCGGGCGGCTACACGCTGGTGGAGATCCACGAGCCGCTTTGGGAGCGCACGCGCGACAAGGATGCGGCGTTCTTCGCGCCGGCCGCTCTGCCGCGGCACGCGCTGGCCTGGCTCGGCGCGGCGTGGCGGCTGGCGGGCGTGTGGCGCCGCAGCGGCGGTGCACCGGTGGCGCTCATCGGCTTCAACGGCCAGCTCGACGTCCTGCTGCTGCGCGTGCTGACGCTGCGCTCGCGGCCGCGCATCGTGTTCGCGCCGCTGGTGACGTTGACCGAAACGCTGGTCGAGGACCGGCGCGTCTACGACCACGGCTCGCTTGCGCATTCGGCGCTGCGCGCGCTCGATCGCCTGACCTGCCGCGCCGCCGACGTCGTCGTCACCGACACCGACGAGCACAGGCGCTACTTCGTCGAAGAGATCGGCGTGGAGCCCTCCCGGATGCTGGTATGCCACCTCGGCGCCGACCTCGACGCTTTCGATCGGGAAGGGGGGCAGGTCTTGCATTCGAGCATCTGCTCCGATGCGAAACATGACTCGGGCACGGTGGAGGTGCTGTACTTCGGCCAGTATCTGCCGCTGCACGGCCTGGACGTGATCGTCGATGCAGTCGGGCGGCTGGCTTCGCGCCTGGATCTGCTGTTCACGTTCATCGGCACGGGCGAGGAACGCGCGCGCATCGAGCCCGCGTTGCGTGCGACGAGGGCGCGGGTGCAGCTCATCGACTGGGTCGCCTACGAGGAGCTGGCCGGCCGCATCGCGCGCGCCGACATCGTGCTCGGCATCTTCGGCGCCTCGCGCAAGGCGCGCATGGTGATTCCGAACAAGGTCTACGAGGCGGCGTTGGTCGGCCGCGCCATCGTCACCGCCGATACGCCCGCGGTCGCCGAGGTCTTCGTTTCCGGGCGCGAGATCCTGACCTGCGCCGCCGACGGGCGTGCCCTGGCCGATGCCATCGCGCGCCTCGCCGACGATGCCGATCTTCGCGCGCGCCTCGGATCCCAGGCGCGCGAGCTGATGCGGTCGAGGTTCGGCCGCGACGCGCTCGGCCGCTGCTGGAGCGTGGCCGTTGCCGGCGCCGAGGCGCTGCAGCGCGAGCGGCCGCGCATGGGCGTGGCGGTGCTCTGCTTCAACGACGCGCGCCGCACGCTCGAGTGCCTGCACTCGCTGGCGGGCGACGGCTACCAGAACGCGCATGTGCTGGTCGTGGACAACGGCTCGGCACCGATGCAACGGGCCGAGCTCGAAGAAGGGATCCGCGGCCGCCTCGACGTCGAGCTGCTCCTGCTGGAGCACAACCTCGGCTACGCAGGCGGCAACAACGTCGCGCTCGAGCGCCTGTTCGGGGCTGGATGCGAGGCGGTGCTGGTGCTCAACAGCGACACGCGCATCGCGCCGGGGACTCTGCAGGAGCTGGCCGCGGCGCTTCGCACCTCGCGCGCGGCGGGCCCGATCGGTCCCACGGTATCGCGCGACCGGCCCGGCGGCGCCGTCGAATCGGTGGGCGAGCGCTACTGGCCCTCGCTGCTTTGGGCGCCGCGATCGCTGCTGCGGCCGCGAGCGCGGCGCCAGCGGCCGCATCGCGTGGGCGGGATCAGCGGCTGCGCGATCCTGATTCCGCGCGCTCTGTATGAGCGCGTCGGCGGCTTCGACGAAACGCTGTTCGCCTACTACGAGGAAGTCGACCTGTGCCTGCGCGCGCGCCAGGCGGGCTTCGCTCCCACGGTCGTGCCGGCCGGCGAGGTGGGGCACGAAGGACGGCGCGGCTTCGCCGGCGGCATGACGCCGCTGGCGGCGTATCTCAAGGCACGCAACCTGTGGTCGGTGGCCGCGCGAAGGCTCGGCCCCGGTCGCCGCGCCTTCTTCGCTGCCGGCTACGGCGCGCTCATTGCCGCCAGCGCCGCCGGCTATCTGCTGCGCGGGCGCAGTGACATCGCCTCGGCCCTCGTGGCAGGCGTGCGCGCCGCCGCGCGCGGCGAGATCGGGCCGCCGCCCGATCGCCTGTTCGCGGCCTCGGGGTATCCTGCGCCGTCCTCGCAGGATTCCATGGAGCCCGCGGCATGAAGATCGCCATCGGCGCAGTGGCAGGCACGGTCGGCGGGCCCGCAACCTACGCGGTCGAGCTGGTGCGCTCGCTGGTGGAGGAGTTTCCCGACGACGAGTTCGTCGTGCTGACCGATCAGCCGCAGGCCTTTGCCGCGTTCGCCGACGTGCGTGAGGTGCGGCTGCGCTCGCCGTGGGAGCAGCCGCTTTGGGACCACGTGCGCGTCCCGTCGGCGCTGGCGCGCGAGCGCTTCGATCTCTATCACGGTACCAAGGGCGTCGTGCCGCGGCGCCTGACGATTCCGGCGGTCGTCACGATCCATGACCTCGCCAACTACGTCCTGCCCTCGAGCTTCGGCTGGCCGCAGCGCTTTCATCTTCGCTGGGAGACGCCGAAGGCGCTGCGCCGCGCGCGTGCCGTCATCGTCCCCTCGCGCAGCACGGCGGCCGACGTCGCACGATTCTTTCCCGAAGCCTCCGCGCGCGTGCGCGTCATCGCCGAAGCCCCTTCGCCGCGCATCCATCCGGCAAGCGCCGCCGACATCGCCGCCTGGCGCGGCCGGCGCGGCATCGAGCGTCCCGCCTGCGGCTATCTCGGCACGGTGCAGCCGCGCAAGAACATCGACCTGCTCGTCGAGGCCTTCCTGCGCGCCGCCGGCACGCGCGACTGGCGGCTCGTCATCGCAGGGCGAATGCGCCCAGGCTACCGGCCGGCGTTCCGGGCGCCGGGCGCGGATGCACGCATCGTCTATCTCGGGCCGCTGGAGGACGAGGAACTGTCGGCGTTCTTCGGCTCGATGCGCTGCATGGTCTCGCCGTCGGCCTACGAAGGCTTCGGGCTGACGGTGCTCGAGGCGATGGCCGCCGGTTGCCCCGTGGTCGCGCTGCGCAACAGCTCGCTGCCCGAGGTCGCCGGCGATGCCGGCGTTCTGCTGGAGCGGCCCGATGCAGGCGAGCTGGCGCAGTGGATCGAGCGGCTGATGACCGACGACCGCACCGTTGCCGACCTTTCGCGCCGCGGCCGCGCCCACGCCGTGCGCTTCTCCTGGAAGGACGCTGCGCAGCGCACGCGCGCCGTCTACGAGACGGCAGCCGGATCGCTGGCGGCGGGAGATGCGGCGTGAGCGGGCGCGTGCGCGTGACGGCGGTGGTGCTGAACTGGAACGGCACCGACGACACCGTCGCCTGCGTGCAGAGCTTGCTCGCGCTCGAAACGGGCGACGCGGAACTGGACATCCTCGTCGTCGACAACGGCTCGCGGCAGAGCCCGGCCGCCCCGATCAAGGCCGTCGCTCCGCAGGTGCCCATCCTGTTCACGGGCGCCAACCGCGGCTACGCGGGCGGCAACAACGCCGGCATCCGCTACGCCGCGGCACGCGGCGCCGACTTCATCTGGGTGCTGAACAACGACGCCGTGGTCGAAAGGGACGCGCTGGCGCCGCTGCTGGAAAGTGCGGCCGCGAATCCCTGCGCCGGCGTTCTCGGCAGCCGCATCCTGCGCGCCGACGATGCGAGCCGCGTGTGGGTCGCGTGGGGACGCGTGACGTGGCGCCAGAGCCTGGTCGCGCTCGAAGGCGAGGACGCCTCCGACGGCCCGCGCTACCACGGCGAGCACGATGTCGAGTGGATTCCCGGATGCGCATTGCTGTTTCGATCGCGCGCGCTGGCCGAGGTCGGCGGCTTCGACGAGAGCTTCTTCGCCTATCACGAGGACGTGGACTGGGCCGCGCGCGCCGCCGGCGCCGGATGGAAGTGCCGCTACGTGGGGCGCTCGCGCGTCATCCATCGCGTGCACGGCAGCTCGGGCGGCGCCTCCTACTACGGCGGCTTTCGCAAGTATCTGTCGGCGCGCAACAGCGTGCTCTACGCGCGCCGCCATGGCCGGCCATGGCAGGTGGCATGGATGGCGGCCTGCATCCTCGCGACCTTTCCGTTCCAGCTGCTGCGGCGCAGCGTTCGCGGCGAGGGAGCCGGCGTCGTCATCAAGGCAAGGGGGTGGATGGACGCGCTGCGCGGACGTCCGCTGCCTCTGAAGGACCTCGGGCTGCGTTGAGAAATCGCGCCAGCAATACTATGCGCCCGTTGCATCGAGCGCGGCTGTCGCTCCAGGAGCAGATGGAAGCCGCTCGCGCGCGGCCGCTGGCCGGCGCGATGCAAGCGCATCCGCAGGCGGCTCGCGATGGCACCACGGCGAGCCACCGATGAAGCGGCGCATCCTCGTCCTCAACGAACGCGACGTGAAGAGCCCGCTGGCCGGCGGAGCCGAGATCCACATCTTCGAGATCTTCCGGCGCCTGGTCGAGCGCGGGCACGAGGTAACCCTGCTGGCGGCGACCTATCCCGGCTGCGCCAGGGAGGAGATGGTGCAGGGCGTTCGCGTGCGGCGCCTCGTCAACCGCTATCCCTACTACGCCGTCGCGCCGTGGGTCGCGCGCCGGGAGGCGCGGCGCGGCGGCTACGACGTCGTCGTCGACGTCCTCAACAAGATCCCGTTCCTGAGCCCGTGGTTCGTGAACGTCCCGTGCTTCGCCATCGTGCACCATCTGTTCGGCACGACCGCCTTCCGGCAGGTCAACATCGTGGCGGCGCTGATCACGTGGCTGTCGGAGAAGCTGATCCCGTACGTGTACAGGGGCGTGCCGATGCTGGCGATCTCGCCGAGCACCAAGGAGGACCTGATCGATCGCGGCGTGGTGCCGGCTCAGATCTGGGTGGTGCCACCCGGCGTCGATCAGGACACGCACGTGGCGCCCGACGACGGGCTGTCGCGAAGGCCCATCGTCCTGTGGATCGGCCGTCTGGAGAAGTACAAGAGCACCGACCACATGGTCGATGCAATGGCCGGCGTGGTGCGGGAAGTTCCGGATGCAAGGCTCGTCTTTGTCGGCGCCGGAACGGCGCGGCCGGCGCTGGAAGCCAAGGTACGCGAGCTCGGGCTGAGCCAGTACGTGGAGTTCACCGGCTTCGTTCCCGAAGAGGAGAAGCTGGCCTGGCTCGGCCGGGCCGCGGTGGTCGTGCAGACCTCGGAGAAGGAAGGCTGGGGCATGACGGTCATCGAAGGCAATGCGTGCGGAACACCGGCGGTGGCCAGCAACGTCAAGGGCCTGCGCGATTCGGTGCGGCACGGCGAGACCGGGCTGCTGTACGAGTACGGCGATACCGAGGCACTGGCGCGCTCCATCGTGGCGGTGCTGACGGATCGGGAGCTGCGCGCGCGACTGATCGCCGGCGGCAGGGCATGGGGCGAACGCTTCTCGTGGGACCGCGTGACCGACGACACGGCGGCCTTGATCGAGGAGGCGATCGCTCGAACAGGCTCGCACATCCGGCTGAAGTCGTCGCCGTTCGAGCCGTGAAAGAGCGCGCGATGCCGGCGGGCCGATGGGATGCCGCGTCTGCGCTGAACTCCACGGGCGCGCGGACAATGGTGCCGGCCCTGGTTTTTGTATAGCCTGCGAATCACCGGCCCATGCGCAAGATCGTCGTCATCCCCACCTACAACGAAAAGGAGAACGTGGCGCTCATCGTCCCGGCCATTCTCGGCGTGGACGGCGAGAACGAGGTGCTGATCGTCGACGACAATTCGCCCGACGGCACCGGACGCATCGCGGACGAGATGGCCGCGGCAAATCCGCGCATCCACGTGCTGCACCGGCCCGGCAAGCAGGGCATCGGCCCCGCGTACCGCGCCGGGTTCCAGCGCGCCATCGAGCTCGGGGCCGACCTCATCGTGCAGATGGATGCCGACTTTTCCCATCCGCCGACCTCGCTGCCGACCTTCTACGAGCTGGCAGGCGATCACGAGCTGGTGCTCGGCTCGCGCTACATCGAAGGCATCACGGTGGTGAACTGGCCGATGGGGCGCCTGATGCTGAGCTACTTCGGCAACATGTACGCCAAGTTCGTGCTCGGCGGCCTGCCCGTCAACGACGCCACCGGTGGCTTCAAGTGCTGGCACCGCAAGGCGCTCGAAGCCATTCAGCTCGATCGCGTGCAGTCGAACGGATACGGCTTCCAGATCGAGATGACCTACCGCGCCTGGCTGCTGGGCTGCCGCATCAAGGAGACACCGATCATCTTCGCCGACCGCAAGCTCGGTACGTCCAAGATGCACAAGTCGATCGCCCTCGAAGCTCTGCTGATGGTGTGGTGGCTGCGCCTGCAGGCAATGCTCGGGCGCATCCGGACGCAGCCCGCGCCGACGACCTGAGCGGCACCGCGCGCAGGCGCGCAGCCGGTTCTTGACGAACATGCCACGCAGCATCCTGGTCCTGAACGAACGCGACCTTCGCAATCCGCTTGCCGGCGGCGCCGAGGTGCATCTGTTCGAGACGTTCGGGCGGCTCGCCCGGGCAGGACACGAAGTGACCGTGCTGGTCGCGTCGTTCCCCGGCTGCCGGCGAGAGGAGATCATCGACGGCGTGCGCGTGGTCCGGCTGACCAACCGCTACTTCTACTACCTGGCGGTGCCGATCATCGCGCGGCGCATGATCGCGCGGGGCCGCTACGAGGTCGTCATCGACGTGCTGTGCAAGCTGCCGTTCCTGAGCCCGTGGCTGCTGCCGCGTCCGTGCGTGGCGATCGTGCATCACCTGTTCGGCACGACGGCGTTTCAGCAGGTGGCGTTTCCCATCGCCACCGTCACCTATCTCTCCGAGAAGCTCATCCCCCGCGCGTACAGGGACTGCTGGTCGATCGCGGTGTCGCCATCCACGCGCGACGATCTCGTCGTGCGCGGCCTGGACCGCTCGCGCATCCTGGTCATTCCCAACGGCGTCGACTGCGACCTCTACCATCCCGACCCGCGCCACCGCTCGCCGACGCCGCTGATCGTGTGGCTGGGGCGCGCCGAGCCGTACAAGCGCGTCGATCTTCTCCTGCAGGCGCTGGCGCAGCTTCGGCCGCTGGTGCCGGGGGTTCGTCTTGCCATCGTCGGCGACGGCACGGCCAGCGCCGATCTGCAGCAGATGGCCGAGCGCCTCGGCGTTGCCGACATCGTCGACTTCCTCGGCTTCGTCGACAGCGGCCTCAAGGTGGCGATGCTGCAGAAGGCGCACGTGCTGGCCAACACGTCCGAGAAGGAAGGGTGGGGGCTGACGGTGCTCGAAGGCGCGGCGTGCGGCACGCCCACGGTGGCCAGCAACGTGCCGGGCCTGCGCGACTCGGTGCGCGACGGCGACACCGGGCTGCTGGTGCCGCACGGCGACATCGTGGCCCTGACGAGCGCACTGGTGTCGGTCCTGACCGACGACGATCTGCGCGAACGCATGGCGCGGCGCGCGCGGCAGTGGGCGATCCAGTTCACGTGGGACAGGAGCGCGCACGACGTCGAGCGGATCATCGAGGCGGTGGCTGCCGATGCGCCGGTGACCGGCATCGCTTCGCCGTTCGCGGATGGATAAGGCGGCGGTGACGGCAACGCCGCCGTCGTCGCGCGAGCGCGAACCGGCGTCGACGCCCGGGCGGCCGCGACCGCATGAGCACCGCGCCGCGATCACGCCCACGCCGCCGCCGTGGCTCACGCCGATTGCGGCGGCGTCGGTGTTCGCCGCCGCAGCCATCTATTTCCTTCTCTACCGAAGCTACGGTTTTCAGGTCGAAGATGAGGGCACGCTCTACTTCCAGCTTGCGCGCTGGGTCTCCGGCCAGCGCCCCTACTTCGACTTCCACACGGGCTACACACCCGGTTTCTTCGCGACGTTCGGGCGGATCCTGGACGCGGTCGCCTTCGATCTGGCTGCGATGCGCACGGCGCTGGCAATGCTCAACGCGGCCACCGCCTGCGGCCTGTACGTGATCGCGGCGCGCGTGGTGGGGCCGTTCCTGGCGGTCATCGCGCCGCTGGTGTGGACGGCGTTCCTGCCGGTGCGGCCGGGTGACTTCGCCAGCTTCAACGTGCCGTATCCGGTGTGGCCGGCCACGGCTGCATGGATCGCGACCGCGCTGTGCATGACCGGATGGGCCGCCCGTGGCGGCAGTCTGCGCCTCCTGATTGCGGGCGCCGCCGCCAGCTTCGCGTTCGCCAACAAGATCAATGCCGGCGCCTTCGCGCTGGCCGCATGCGTTTGGGCCGTGTGCCTGTTCGCCAACGATCGGCGGATGATCGACCGCGTCGCGATGTCGGTCGCCGGCATCGGCATGCTTGCCGGCGTGTGGTTTTCGCTGGGACTGGTCGTCGCGACGGTCGACGCGATCGTGCACGTGCTGCCGTGCCTGGCGGTGACGATGGTGGTGCTGACGATCGGGCGCGCCAGTTTGACGACGACGCTGCACGGCGGCGCCACGGCGGCGCTGCTGTGGCTGGCGGCAGGCTTTGTCCCCTGCACGGCCGTATGGGCGGTGCCGGCGCTGGCGCGGCTCGGCATCGAGGGCTTCGCGCGCGAGGTGCTGCTGATCGGGTCGGGAGCGGCCGGCCTCTACTACGTCGATCACCCCACGCCACAGACCTACGCCGTGGTCACGACGCTCGCCGCCATCGGCGCTGCCGTCACCAGCCGCCTGCTCGCGCGCGGCCATCTTCCGGTGCGGTACGTCGCCGCGGCGGCAATCGCCGCGCTCGCGGCCACGGCGCTGGCGGCGACGCAGTTTGCGGTCGCGCCCGAAGGTTTTCGCCGCAGCGTGGCATGGCAGCTCGAAAACGCGTCGTTCTGGCTTTCGCCGCTGGCCAACATCGGCGGCATTACGCTGCTGGCGCTGCGTCTGGCTCGGCCGCGCGCGCGTGCGCCGGAGCGGGCGCTGGCCGCACTGGTGCCGCTGGCGGTGGCGATGTACGTGCAGCTCTTCCCGCGCTCCGACTTCATGCATCTGATCAACTCGGTGCCGCTGACGCTGGTGGTGGCGGTGGCGCTGCTGGCGCGCGTCATCGACTGGTTCGAGCCGGCCGACGAGCGCCCCGCCAGCATCGCTCCCGCGCTGCTGCGCACCGGCGTGGTCGCCGCGGTCATGGGCGTGCTCATGATCCGCTTCGGTCTGAACCTGGAGCCGCTGGCCAAGGTCGCCACCGGCGCCGATGCGCGGCAATGGGCGGTGCAGACCGACCGCATCGCGATATGGGTGGAGGCAGGGGCCTCCGACGACCTCGTCGCGTTCGGCAGGACGGTCGACTACGTCGCCGCGCATACGCAGCCGGGCGAGACCGCCGTGCAGTTCCCGGCCGTTGCCGGCGCGCTGTACGGCGCATCGCTGCACAGCCCGGTGCCGCACGACTACTGGTATCCGGGCCGGCCCGATCGCCACGACGAAGCCGCGATGCTCGCAACCATTCGCGAGGCTCCGCCGCGCTACATCGTCACGCTCAACGACGGCTGGACCTTCTTCATCGGCTCGGCGCAGTATTTCGCCGACGCGGAGGACTTCGCGCGCCGCAACTACGCGCTGGCCGCGCGCTTCGGCCGCTTCGACGTGCTGGCGCGAAACGACGTTGCGCGCGGGGCGGTCGAGGAGTGGATACCCACGGGCCCCTCGGCCGCGATGATCGAGCCGGAGGTGGCGCCGCGGCGGCAGGCCGCGCGGCGCTGGTGCGCCGGATTGAAGGCGGCCGACGCACGCGAGGCGCAGCTCCCCGCCGAGCGCGCGAAGGCGATCCTGTTTCTGCGCGCGCTGCGCGACGGCGGCGACATGCGGGCCGCCGGCTGGCTGCTGGCCGGCTACTTCAGCGGCGACGAGCGGCTGCGCAGCGAGGCCGTCGGAGCGATGGACGTGGTCGAGCGCGTCTTCACCGCCGCACGGCACCGCTGGGCGGGCGACTTCCGTGCGGCTTCGTTGCGTCCCTTCCTGGAGCCGCACGCCGACCGCGCACGCGACCTGCTCGAGCACGGCGACCCGCGCGCGCACCCGTTTGCAAGCGCCATCGTCTCCATCACAAATCCCGGGCTTGCCCGACGGCCAATCGTTCATCCGCCGCCGCGCTCGGCCCTGCCGGGCACGCGCGCAGCGCCTGCCGGCGTCGAGCGCGGCGGGCGAGGCACGTAGAACCTCATGACCGGCACGACCGCGACCAGCTCGCCGCCGCATGCAGCGCGCAACGTGGCTCAGCGGGTGTGGTACGGCCTGCTGACGCAGGCGGTGGACAAGGTCCTTCCCGTCCTCATCCTGCTCTACCTGGCGCGCGTGCTCGAGCCGGCGGCGTTCGGCGTCTACGCCTTCATCATCGCCTACCTCGCGTTCTTCCAGATCATCTCCGACTACAGCATCGACACCGTGCTGGTACGCATGATGAGCCAGCAGCCCGACGACCGCGACGAGCTGCTGCGCGCCGGCCTGGCGCTCAAGCTCATGATGTCGCTGGTGTCGGCCGTGGTCGCCGTGGCCTTCGTCGGCCCAGCGTCGGGGGATCAGACGCCGCCGGTGCTGATGGCGGTGGCGGCGCTCAACCTTCCCACCGCGCTCGGCGGGGCCTATCGCGCCTGGCAGCGCTCGCGGCTCGAGATCGGCACGCTGTTCCTGCAGGCGGCGCTGCGCGCGACGCTGCTGGCGGGCGGCGTTGTGGTGGCGGTGTGGAGCGGGGCGGGGCTGGTGGCGATTTTCGCGTCCATGTCGGTGGCCAACCTGCTGACGTTCCTGATCATCGCCGCCAGCATGCGAGGCCGCGTGCGGCCGGGTTTGAGCTTCGACCCGGCGCGCTGGCGCGCCATCGCCGCGGGCGTCTGGCCGCTGATGGTCAACGCTTTCGCGATGACGCTGAGCCTGCGCGCGGGGCAGATCCTGCTGATGTCGATGCGCGGGCCGGTCGACGTGGGGCTTCTCGGAGCGGCATCGCGGGTGACCGAGGCGTTCACGCTGCTGCCCGAAGCGCTGATGATCAGCGTCTACCCGATGATGGCCGACCTGCACAGCCGCGAGTCGCCTGCGCTGCTGCGCACGGCCGCGCGCTCGAGCCGCTATCTGGTGGCCATCACCGGGCTGCCGGTGGTGGCGTGCGCGGTCGCCGGCCGCGGCATCATGAGCCTGCTCTTCGGGTCCGAGTTCGTGGAGGCCGGTCCGATCCTGTCGCTGCTGGCGTTCATGGCGCTGCTGAGCGCCACCGGCACGGTGATCCTCAACGTGCTGGTGGCTACGCACGGCGAGCGCGTGCTGTCGCGCAACACGCTGGCCTTTGCCGCGGTCAACCTGGTGCTGAGCGTGTTGCTGATCCGCAGCCACGGCGCTATCGGTGCGGCTGCGGCCATGCTGGCCACCAGCGCGGCCTCGCAATTGTCGCTGGCCGTGATTCCTTCGACTCGACAGTACGTACGGGCTGCCCTGGTGCCGGCGCTGCGCGCCTTTGCCGCCGTCGCCATCGCCGTCATTGCGGGCAAGCTCAGCGGGCTGTCGGCCACGCCTCTGCTCGTGCTGTCGATCCTGGTGTACGTGGCCGCGGCCGCGGTGCTCGGAGTTTTCGGCGCGGACGAATGGCGGCTGCTCAAGGCGGTGCGCTCCGGTCCCAAGGTCGCTTCGGTGCCGGCGGCCGAGCAGCGCGGAGACGTCCAGTGAGCGGGCCGGGCGAGCGCTTGCCGTGCAACCTTTGCGGCAGCCGCATCCAGCGTCTGTTCCACGACCAGGGCTACCGGCGCGTCGTCGAGTGTCAGGTGTGCGGGCTCGTCTTCGTCGACCCGATGCCCAACGCGCAGGAGAAGGC
The DNA here is from genome assembly GCA_035626395.1 of Candidatus Limnocylindrales bacterium. Lineage (NCBI taxonomy): Bacteria > Bacillati > Chloroflexota > Candidatus Limnocylindria > Candidatus Limnocylindrales > Candidatus Limnocylindrales bacterium. The sequence goes on from DASPNR010000031.1 coordinate 579,528, forward strand.
CGAAATGGAGCGGCTGGCCTACGAAGGCGAGCTTTTGCCGGAGGTCGCCGATTTCTTCCGCAACTGCCACCGCGACTTCCAGGACGACCCGGTCATCGGTGCCTTTCGCAACGGCCTGCTGTGGATGGGGCTGCACCGCACGCCCGGCAAGCTGCTCGACGTCGGGCCCGGCACCGGGATCTTCCTGTACCTCGCGCAGAAGGAGTTCGGCTGGGAGCCGCACGGGATCGACATCTGCGACGAGAGCGCCGTCAAGGCGCGGGAGGAGTTCGGCATCCGGCTGACCGTCGGCGACTTCAACACGTATGCCTGGGAGCCCGGGTCCTTCGATGCCGTGACGATGCTCGACATGCTCGAGCACACCATCGATCCGCTGGCTTCCCTTACGCGGGCCTACGAGCTGCTGCGGCCGGGCGGCGTGCTGTACGTGGCCGTGCCCAATCAGCACTGTCTGATGACGATGATCCTGGACGAGTACATCCGCCTGGGCCTGCCCGGCGCGCGCTTCTTCCAGGACCGCCTCTACGTGCCGCCGCACGTCTACTACTTCCAGCCGCGCACGCTGCGGCGGATCCTCGAGCGGGCGGGCTTCGAGATCGTCGGCGTGCGCAGCGGCAACGTCTATCTCGGCCGCTATCGGCTGCCGCTGTGGATGCGCATACCGATGGAAGTGGTGCTGCAGACCGGCAACGTCTTCGGCATGGGGGCCAAGGTGATGGCGCTGGCGCGCAAGCCGGAAGGGGAGGCGGGGCGCGTCGGATGATACGCGCGGCCATCTCGCGCAGCGCCGGCGCGCCGGCGCTGCCGGTTCCCTTCGCGGAAGCCGCCGCGGCGGCCATCGCAGCCGAAGATGCGTCGCAGGTGGTGTGGGTGGACGCGAGCGCGTGCAGCACGGAAGAGTTCGCGCTGCTCGAGAAGAGCTTCGGGCTGCATCCGCTGACGGTCGAGGACCTGCGCCACCGCAACCAGCGAGCCAAGCTCGAGGAGTTTCCCGGCTACCTGTTCCTGGTCGTGCACTGGTTCCGCACCATCGAAGCGACGATCAAGCCGGACGAGGTGCACTGCGTGCTCGGCCGCAACTGGCTCGTCACCGTATGCGACCGCGAGGGCGTCGAGCCGATCGAGCAGGCCTGGGCAGGCTTCCTGCGCGGCCGCGTGCGCCAGCCCGCCGGCGCCGACGGCGAGCTGTATCGCGTGCTCGACCATCTGGTGGACTCGCACGTGCCGGTGCTGACCAGGTTCGAGGACCGCCTCGAGCGCCTCAGCGAAGCGGTGACGAGCAACGGCAACCACGGAGAGATCGAGCGCATCGTCAGCGTGCGCCGCGCGCTCGTGCGCTTTCGCCGTGCGCTGGCGCCGCAGCGCGACGTGCTGACGTCTCTGGCCAGGCGCGAGCACGCGCTGGTCAACGAGCGCACGCTGCTGTACTTCCGGGATGTCTCCGATCACCTGCAGCGCGAATACGAGACCATCGAATCGCTGCGCGAGCTGGCGCAGAGCGTGATGGAGGTGGAGCTGGCGGTCAGCGAGCGCAGGCAGAGCCAGGTCGTCCAGCGGCTGACGGTGATCTCGACGATCTTCCTGCCCCTGAACTTCGTCACCGGCTTCTTCGGCATGAACTTCACGCACATGCCCTTCGACGACGACCGCTTCCTCCTCGGCGCCATGATCTCGATGGTCACGCTGCCGACGGCGCTCGTCCTCCTGTTTCAGCGCCGCCGCTGGATCTGACCGCAATCAGTCGGCAACCAGGGGGAGCAGCTTGACCACGTCCGGCCTGTTCTTGAAGTTGTCTTCGATGATCAGGCGCATGTTGCGGCGGACGTAGTCGCGCGACGGCTCCAGGATCGCGATGGGGCGGCGCGAGGCGATGTTCATGTCGTCGCCGCCGTCTTCGAGCTTGAACTCCGACAGCACCACCGCCGCCGCATCTTTGGACAGGATGAACTCGATCAGCAGCTTCTGGCGCTGGTCGGCGTTGCGGTCGAGCTGCGGCACCTCGGCCCACAGCTCCTGTTGCGCCGCCTCGAGCGCCGCCAGGTAGCGCAGCGAGTCCTCGTGCCCCGGCTGTCCCGGCGGCCAGTTCGGCTGCTCCTTCTGGCGGACCTCGGCCACCACGCGCCGCATGAGCTTGGTGTTCAGCGCAGTGGCGACGACGTCCGTATCGCCGCGCCGCACCACGCGGACCTCACCGACCTTGCGCGCCGGATCGGGCACGACGACGCGCTGGAGGATCCGCTCGCCGGCGGCATCCAGCAGAGGCGCGATGTGCGGCGGCACCGCCACGTCGCTCGCACCGGCAGCGCGCGCTGCACCGACGGCCACCAGCAGCACGACCAGCCGAAGCCCGCGAACACCCCTCACCGCCGCTTCCTCCGATCCGTGGCGATCAGCGAGGCCGGCGTGACGAATACGTCGCAGAGCATGGCGGTGATCATCGTCAACCCCGTCAGCAGCGAGAAGTAGACGGTCGGCTTGAAGCTGCCGAAGCAACCGACCCAGAAACCGAACACGAGAAAGAGATTGTTGACCACCAGCGCGCTGCCGATCCCGGTCGTCGTGCGCCGCACCGCCTCCACCGCATCGCCGCGATACTCGTCGCGGTATTCGGCCAGGTAGTGGATCGTATCGTCGACGACCAGGCCGATCACGGCCGAGGCGATCATGGCCGTGCCGGTGCTGAGATCGATGCCGAAGAAGCCCATCATGCCGCCGGTCCAGAACAGCGGCATGATGTTGGGCGCCAGCGAAATCAACGTCAGCTCCAGCGACCCGAACAGCAGCGCGATGGCGACGAAAACGGCGGCGCAGCCGGTGACGAAGCTGCGCACCAGGTCGAGGACGAGGCGATTGGAGTCCTGCGAGATCGTGTAGAAGGCCCCGGTCGGCGTCAGCTCGTACTGCTCGCCGAAGATCGCACGGCCCTCCTCGGTGATCTCGTCGGCCAGCGGCGCCGACACCGCCGTCCCCACCGCATGCATGCGCACGCTGACGCGCACGTGGCGCAGGTCGCGGGTGATCAGCTTGTCCAGCAGCGAGCGATCCTCGGCCGCTTCCAGAAGATCGAACAGGTAACGGGTGTCGCGCTCGTCCTGCGGAAGGGTGAGCCCTTCGCTCCTGTTCTCGGCGCGATGAAGCTGGCGCAGCGCCGCCAGGACACTGGTCGTGCCGGTCACCGGTTCCTTGGCCTTGGCCGCCGCCTCGAAGCGCTCCAGGCGCGCGACGTCCTGCAGCGAGTTCATCGGCTGTCCGTCGCGGCGCCGGATCATGAAGTCGAGGATGCTGGCGCCGGTCAGGTGCTCGTCGATGAAGAGCGTGTCGCGGTGCAGCGGCGCGTCTTCCTGGAGAAAGCGCACGAGGTCGGTGTTGACCCGCATGAGCGGAAGGCCGAGCAGCGAAACGACCGTGATGATCGCGAACACGGACAGCACCAGGCGCGTGCGCTGCGCGGTGATCTCCGCCGTCCACTGGAGGAAGCGGCGCAGCAGCGGATGCTGTGGCACCTCCACGTGCTGCGCCTGCGCGGGGAGGAACGTCAGTCCCACCGGCACCAGCGTGATGCCGACGACGAACGACAGCAGCACGCCGATGGCCGCGAACAATCCGAACTGCCGCACCGCCGGCAATTCCGCCACCAGCAGGGAGCCGAGCCCGAGCGCCGTGGTGATCGAGCAGAAGAAGCAGGGGAAGCCCATGCGCCGTACCGCCGCCATCGTACGCTCCAGCGGCGAAAGCGACGCCGGCGTTCGCAGCCATGCCTGCACCAGGTGCATGCTGACCGCCACCGACAGAACCATGATGACGGGCGGCAGCAGGGCCGTGATGGCATTGAGCTGCAGGCCGGCCAGGCCGTAGATGCCGAGCGTGATGCCCACGCTGATGCCCGTCACCGCCAGCGGCAGCACCACGCCGAGCACGTTGCGGAAGAACAGCGCCAGCATCGTTCCCAGCAGGACGACCGCGACGGGCATGAGGATGCGACGGTCGCGGTCGACGTAAACCGCCACGTCGTGCTTCTGCACGGCGATGCCGGTCAAATGCATCGTGACGCCGTCGCGCGTGCGCTCGTTCATCAGGGAGCGGAGCTCGGCGATCAGCCGGCTGCGGTACTCGTCGTCGCCGGGACGGTCCTCGATCTCGAGGATGATGCCGGCGGTGCGGCGGTCGCCCGAGATCAGCCAGCCGGTGAAATCGGGGTTTCGTTGCAGCGACGCATGCGCCTGCTCCCGCACCGACGGCGCATCGAGCGGACGCGGGATCAGCGGGGCCTCGACGGCGCCGATGTCGCCGCTGACGAGCTGCTTGGCATTGGTCAGGCTGAACACGCGTCGCACGCCGGCCAGGGTGCCAACGTGGGTGGTGATCTCGTCGAGGCGCAAAAGCCCCTCCGGCTCGAGGAGCGCCGGGTCGTGCACGGCCAGCAGAAGATCTTCGTCGCTGCCGAAAAGCTGGCGGAAGCGCTCGTAGGCGGCGAGCTGCTCGGGGTTGCGCGTGTTCAGCGACTGGTTGTCCTTCTCGATGCCGACGCGCGCGGCGTGGAAGCCGAAGAACGCCACTACTGCGGCGAGCAGCGCCAGAAACGGGAAGCGCCCGCGCGTGAGCAGCCAGCGCATCGTCTAGCGCGCGGCCTCCGAGGAAGTGGCGGGAGAGGTCCGTGCCGCTCGCGTACGCAGCCGCTCCTGGTCGAAGCTGATTGCCGGTTCCTCTCCCAGCGCCGCATCGTAGACGAGCCGGGCAACCCAGCGCCCGTCGGCCGCATGCGCCTCGGTCTCGGTCACGTAAATGTGGATGAGGATCTCACTGGCGGCGTCGCGGTAGAGAAAGCCGGTGCGTGCGCGCGCCCGATCGAGGCGATCGAGCATCTCCTCCCGGATCGTCGCCTCGTCGGCGGGGCCAGTCACCAGCACGTGCTGCACGATGCTGGTCTTCTCGCGCCCATCGGTGGTGCTCTGGTTCATCGTGCGAAAGCGGGTCTGCGCCAGGGCTGCCCCGCAGCAGGCGAGGACGACGGCGACGGCCACGGCGACGCGCAGCGACGACATCAGCAGCACCAGAACGCTGCGAACGATTGCATTTCGGGGAAGGCCAGGCGCAAGCGCGCATGATGACAGAAGCCGCGGCAAATCTCTTCCGTTACGGCCGCGAAAGCACCGCCGCCAGCGATACGCCAAAGGGCAGCCCCGTGCGGGCGGCGATGGACGCTTCGAGGCGGTAGATGCCGCGAAGCAGTCCGTTGATGGGCGCCGGCACCACGCCAAGGTCGGCGCCGGCGCCTTCGTCGCCACCGACGGCGCGCCTGAGAAGGCGAACTGCGGCCGCCGGCGCGAAGATCGCGCAGCTTGCCCAGCCAAGGTAGTCGAGCCGCAGGCCACTGCGCTCGAGAAGGCGGCGCAGGCCGGCGCGGGTGTAGCGCCGCTTGTGCTCGAGCGCCACGTCGTGGCTGCTCCACAGGAAGGGCCAGGCAGGCACGTGAAGGGCCAGCGCGCCGCCGCTTCGCAGCACGCGTGCCAGCTCGGAGAGAAAGCGCGCGTCGTCGTCGACGTGCTCGAGGACGTCGTAGGCGGTCACCACGTCGAAACTGCCGCCGGCAAAGGGCAGCTCGGGCGCGCTGGCGGCGACCACCGAAGCGATGCCGCGCGAGCGCACGAAGCCGAGCGCATCCAGGCTGCGGTCGCACGCAACGACGCTGCCGTAGCGCGCGAGCTCGGCCGCGTTGGCGCCGGCGCCGCAGCCGACATCCAGCAGCCGAAGTCCGGGCCGGTGCAGCCGCTCGCCGAGCAGGCGCCGCATGAGCAGACGCTTGCCCGAAAACCACCAATGCGTGGATTCGACCGCGTACATCTCCTCGATCTGCTCGCGTTGCACGGGGCGATGGTTTCAGGGGCGGGAGGGAGAGTCGAGGGCGGGCGATGCTTGCGGTGCCATCGCCCTTGCCGTTGTTTGGCGGCCGCATGCGCGCCGTTTCCGCAACGCGGCCTCAGACTCCGTGGCGATAGCGCGGTCGTTGCTACGGATGGCGATGACCGGTGACACTCTCACGCTCCAGCAGCAGCACGTGCCCTCGCCCCGGTGGCAGCCAGCGCCGATAGGATCGCGCGTCGATCTGGCGATAACCGTCGAGCGGCCCGAACGCGACGACGTAGCGATCATCGACGACCCACCACCAGCTCTTGACCGAGGATGGCTGTCCGGGCCTCGCCTGCGCATCGCTCGGCGCCGTGCGCAGGCGAGCGGCCAGTCGCTCGGCGTTGTATTCCATGCCGCCATCGATCTGCGTGGGCGGCACGCCGCGCTGCTCGAGCGCTGTCAGCAGTTTCCAGCGCGCGCGGTTCCACTCCATCCAGTCGTGCGTGCCGGCGACGGAGAAGGCGGCCATCGCCGCCGTGCACGCCACTGCCGTCGCGCTGACTCGTGCGACCGAGCCGGCGGCCAATGTGGCCAGCAATGCCAGTGGGACGATGGGAACCAGGTAGCGATCGAAGTAGTAGGCCGACTGCAGCAGCGAGCCGGCGAACGTCAGCGCGAATGCAAAAAGGAGGAAGGCTGGCACCGGCTCACGGACATGTCGGACTGTGGCCGCCAAGCGGCCGAGCAGGAGCGCGGCGGACACGATGGAGACCAGCGTCAGCGGCACGCCGAGCAATGGACCGACGCGGGGCAGACGATCGAGCGCGAGGAAGAAAGCATCGCGCAGCGTGACGGAGCCGACGCCGAGGTCGTAGGCCACGTTGGTAAGGTAGAACATCAACGAGCCGTCGCGCAGGTACAGGAACAGGGCGAGAAGGCCCAGGACTACGACGCTGGTAGCGACGATGATGCGCTCGAGCCGGTCGCGCGGCCGCAGCATCACCGTCCACGGGAGCAGGAAGAAGCCTAGCGTCACCAGGGCGCGGAACTTCGCGTCCCCGATTTCGAGCAGCGAGACGCCGGTGGCCTCGGAGATCTTGTTCTGCACGGCCAGAGGGCCATGGCCGGTGGCGATCCAGCCGACATAGGCGCCAAGCGTGACCGCAGGCAGCATGCCTGCACAGATGGCCAGCCGCAGACGCTGCGACATCGGCTGCGCGGGAATCAGCAGGGCCGCGGCGCTCGCTGCCGCTGCGACGAAGATCCCGTGCTGCCGGATCAAGAGCGACGCCGACGCCGCCGCTGCGCCCAGCAGCAGCTGCGTCGTCGCTTGGTGCTCGAGACCTCGGATGTAGGCCCACGCCGCCAGAAGGGCGAAGACGGCAAACGGGACGTCTGTCATGAACGTGAAGGACAGATTGAGATAGACGGGGCAGCTGCCGACGACGGCGGCGGCCAGCGCCGCCGCGGCTGCCGAAGCGCCTGCGCGACGCGCGGCCGCGAAGACCAATGCCATGCCAGCCGCGCCCAGCAGCAGCGTCGAAGCGCGAAAGATTTCGTAGGAAGGACCGAACAGCTGGCACAGCAGCGCTCCATACCCGGCCTGAAATAGCAGGCTTGCACCCGTCCAGGGCAGCAGGTCGAGAGGACCGTCCTGGCAGATCGAGCGAGCGGCGTGCGCGTAGGCCCAGTCATCGCTGAGGGGGAAGTTGCCGGACGGGCCGACGGCGAGCACCGCCGCCAGCCAGAGAAACAGCACGCAGAGCAGCGGTGCCGACATTCCGCCATTGTGCGTGATGGCGGATACCGACTACAACGGACGACGTGCGAACCGTTGGCGCGGGGGAATCACGACAACCGTATGCTTGACGTCGCCCATCGGCTGTAGCTAAAGCAATGCATGGCGAAGTCTTCGATACGCCTCCAAACTTTGTCAATGCTCGCCATGGTAGTCGCTTTCGGCTGTCAAGCACGCGAATCAGTTCAGCCGGTGCGTCGATTCGTTGAGGATGCGAGCGTCACCACCTCCTGCACGGCTACAGGAGATACACTCTCGCCCACTGCGAATGCCACTGCCACCATTGCAGACGACGTGCGTTTAGTACTGTGGGCACCTGCAACCGCGCCACTGCTCTATTTCGAGCCAATCAAGGCCTCGCGGCGCCTATCGTACATGCCGGAGGTTTCTGCGCCATTGGAGACGGCTGCGACGCTGCTGCTCGAGCCATCATTCAAGCATGAGGGCGTATGGCATGAACTGCCGTCGCGGCTGGCGGATGTGCAGCGCGATGCGAGTGGCGTGCGCGTCGAGGTCGTGATCGGGCTTCCGCCATCCGTGCCGGAAAAAGCTCCTATTGGCGTCCATGTGGCTGCGCATGCTGTGCAGTGCGACCGTGGAATGGCTCACGAAACGGAGGCGATGATTGTGCCAAAGGGCGCTTCGCTCGAGTTCTCGTTCGGCTTGGCCCGCGGTTCTTCGAAGGCGGCGCCGCCGGTACGGTTCTCGATCGACGCCTGCGAACAGACAAACTGCAGCACCGTTTTTGATGAAATTGTCGATCCGCAAGCGGCAGCATCAGCTGAATGGGCGGATCGTATCGTCGACCTCGAAGCGATGGCCGACAAAAATGTGCGCTTCATTTTCCAGACGGAGGCGGCCGCAGCGGCAGACGCTCCAATCATGCCAGTGTGGGGCGATCCTGTCGTCTACGCTCGGGCGGACCGTCGAGAGGATCCTCCGCCCAACGTAGTTCTGATTTCGCTCGACACGCTCTCCGCCCGCCATCTGAAGCCGTACGGTTACGCGCACCAGACCACTCCGTTTCTTGATGATACCTTCGGCGAAAATGGAACCATTTTCGAGCATGCCGTAGCCGCCGCGACCTCCACCAGCCCGTCTCACATGACGATGTTCACCGGCCGCCAACCATCGGTCAACGGCGTGACCACTGGCGTCGAGGTTCTTCCCACCCAGATCCCGACAATCACAGAAATCATACGCGCGGCCGGTCTCGCGACCGCCGCCGTCACCGAAGATGGATGGCTGGCTGTGCAGCACGGCTTCGGTCGCGGGTTTGGAACGTACGTCGAGAACAAGAGCCCCGACATCATGCAGCCGACCGGCCAGATCGATCGGACACTCGACAAGGCGATCGCCTGGCTTGGCCGCAACGCCAACCGTCATTTCTTCTTGTTCATCCACACGTTCCAGGTCCACGATCCATTCACGCCCCCGCAAGAGTATGCCGCACTGTTTCCGACGGTGTACGGCCACGAGGTGACCGCGAATTCGCCGCGGCATCTCTTGGAGCATCGCGCGTACGACCAGGAAATTCGTTACGCCGACGATGAGCTCAAGCGACTTTTCGCCACGCTCCGGAACCACGATCTCGATGAGAACACTGTTGTCATCGTGGTTTCCGATCATGGTGAAGAGTTCGGCGAACATGGCTGGATCGGGCATGGCGCACATCTGTTCGAAGAGGTAAGCCGGGTGCCTCTGATGTTCTGGGGCAAGGGTATCGGCAAGAAGCGTCGCATCGTAGATCCCGTCGGACATGCAGACCTAGCGCCGACGATTCTGGAACTGCTGCGGCTGACGGTGCCAGCCGGTGTGCAGGGAAGGAGCCTGGTGCCCATCCTCGCGGACGGCCCACAACACCTCGAGCCACGACCGTATTTCACGGAGTCCTGGGGCGCTGCCACGAAGAACGTGTCATTCGAGCCCATTGACTTCGTACGTCCGGCCTTCGCAGTTCGACTTGGCGATCGGAAGCTCGCTCGGTACAAAACGAACGAGGGTTTCCGTTTCGAGTACTACGACCTCTTTGAGGATCCGCTGGAATGGGGCAATCTCTACGCGCAACGACAGCAGGAAGTGGCCGACCTCGAACGTCTGCTCACACACTACGAAGCGGACTGTGCAGCTGCGCACGCCGAAGCCATTCGAGCCACTGCTTCACCGAAGAATCCGGACGAGCCGACCATGGATCCGCGACAGCTCGATAAGTTGCGCGCGCTTGGGTACCTCGACTAGTCGTCGTTCTTCAGAACTGGAAGTAGATGAAGGAGCCGCCGAATCCCGCGAAGACGGCCACCAAGCCCAGCATAGCACCAATCATCACACTTTCTGCGAACGCCAGGGGAGCTGGTGCAAGCCTTTGGCGGAGCAGCGTTCGATGTGTGCGAACGTAACGTTCCACCGGGTGGAGCGCTGCGCTAAGCGTGACGACGGCGAGCTGAAAAACGGCAGAGTATCCAACGTATGGCCCAGTGATCACGGTTTCAAGGATGCGAACTGCGTCGCCGAAGGTTGCCGCACGAAAGAAGACCCACGCTATACATACGGCGTGAAACAGGAGGACGATTTTTGGGACGTCGCGCAGATGTACTTTGTCGACGACGGTGGTGTGGCCATGCGAAACGGCGCGGTGTATGACCAGGAGCATTCCGTGAATTGCTCCCCAGATCAGAAAGTTCCATCCGGCGCCATGCCAGATGCCGCCGAGCACCATCGTCATCAGTAGGTTGGCATACGCGCGTCCGCGGCTGGTCCGGTTGCCGCCTAGTGGAATGTAGAGGTAGTCGCGTAGCCACTCCGACAGTGTGATATGCCAGCGTCGCCAAAATTCGCTGGGATTTCGTGACAGGTACGGTTCGCGAAAATTCAACGGAAGCTCGAAGCCTAACAGGAGGGCCAGCCCGCGCGCGATGTCGGTGTAGCCGGAGAAATCGAAATAGATCTGGAAGGCAAAAGAGTAGATGGCCAGCAAGTGCTCGGCACCGCTGGCATAGCCGGGAGAGCCGAAAACCCGATCGACATACTCCGCCAGCAGCGCGTCCCCAAAAACTACTTTCTTGATGAGGCCGCCGCAGATCAACCAAACTGCCCGGTGCGCCCTCTCGGCTGTCAGCGTCGTGGCGGATCGGAACTGTGGCAGCAGGTTCCAGCCACGAAGGATTGGGCCAGCGATCTGATGAGGAAAGAACGAGATGAACAGGACGTATTCGGAGAATGTGGCGGCAACGACGCCTCGGTTGCGGTAAGCGTCTACGGCAAGACCGATGATCTGAAAGGTAAAGAAGGAGATGCCGAGAGGAAGTAGAACATCCGGCACCCGAGCGGGCGCGGCGCCGGTCAACTCCCGCATCACATTAAACGATTCGACAGCGAATCCCGCGTACTTGAAGTATCCCAATGTAGCGAGGCTGACGATAATGGAGGTCACCAAGTAGAGACGCGGTCGGCTCGAACGCAGGATGCCGAGCAGCAGGACATAGTTTACCGCCAGGATCGCGAGCAGAAGCAGGACGTACTGCGGGATCCACATGCAGTAGAAGAAGAGACTGGCGACGAGGAGAAGGCCCTGCCGCAAGCCCGCCGGCAACAGCCAGTAAGCCAGGAAGACGACGGTGAAGAACAGGAGGAAGGGAAGGCTGTTGAAGAGCATGGTTTCGCAGGTGTCAGGTGCGGACGATATGTGCGGATAGTGCCGGAAGGCAGGCGTGAGCTTGCGACTGCATCTCCCCATCAACCGATAGAACGAACTGGTGCCGCCGAGATGATATGCGACGAGAGCTACGTCAAGAAGGTGGCTTGCATCGCCGCCGGGCCGGCCGAGGGTGATTGCGAGCATCCGCTGACACAAACGCCGGTTGTTCTGGGGTGCGGACAGTCACAGACTGGCGGAACTGCCTTACGGCGTTGATGCAGGCAGCAGCTTTGTTCGTGGATGGGCGATTGGCGGTTCATATGACGGAATGTATGCTGGCTGATCGGGCTCGTGGCTAGGAACATGGGGAGTGCAGAACAACGGCCGAGGACGGGCCGTGTGCGATCAGGGTCGGCGGACTGGCTCAAAGCTGCCGCAATCATTGCCGTCGTCATTACGCATAGCATGCCGACCGCGTTCCAGCCCACCTTCACCGCCGTCGACCGCAGCATAAACAACCTTGTCAGCTTCCATGTCCCCGTGTTTCTACTGGTCGCGGGCTGGCTGAGTGCTTCGCGTCAGCCGCTATCGTGGTCGTCCCTGGCACGGCGCATCGGCAGAGTCATTCCTCCATATGTTATCGCGAGCACCGTCATGACGGCCCTCGGGTACGCGCGATGGGACGCTTTCGCCTGGAATCTTGTGCTCGGCAGTGCGCTTGGCCCGTACTACTACATTCCGGTATGGGTCGTATGCGTGCTGTCGGGTTGGGTTTGGTCTCGGCTTTCGCCTCGCGCGACGGTGGTTGTTCTTGCCGTCGTCCTGGTTGCGACTGCCATACGATATTTCGTGTGGCCGATGTTCTGGTGGACGTGGGCCATCCGCGACCCGATTGGGCAAGGATGGTTGGCGTGCTTCCTCATTGGCTGGTCGGCGAGAATCTTTTCGGCCGAAATTTGGATGCAGGCACGTCCGGAGTGGGCCGTGCTCGCGGTGCTGATGTGCCTACCGTGGCTCATCGTACCGCATACGTGGTCAGGTGAGCACGGAATTACTCTGCGGCACACTTCCCGTGTCGCGTACGCGGTCGGTGTGGCATGGCTTGGCGTCGCGTGGCTTCGACCGGAGGCGCCACGTCCGGTTCAATGGCTCTCGTCAGCGACCCTACCGATATTTCTCTATCACGAGCCGATCTCGATCTTCCTACGAACCGAGCTCGCTGCGTGGCCTCCGATGAGCAGAGTAGTGGTGGTGGCCACGGTTGCCACCCTCGTCACTTGTGCGGGTGTGGCCGTTGCGCAGAGGCTGATCCCAGTTCGCCTGCGGTCCTACCTGCTCGGCGCGTGAACCGATACGCGCTCACCCGGCAACGTGCGGCAGGCCCAGGGGGCTGAGCCCACTGTCGACAGCGACGTTCACGGATGGCCGGCAAGCGCTTCGACCCTCTGGTCCAATGCGCGTGAGACCTCGGGAGCAAGCCTTCGTGCAATGAGTCCTATGCCATTCATATCTGGTCCTGCGTGATAGTGGCCGAACGCATCACTGAATGCTGCGTCCGGCAGCGCATCGTGGAGGTCCAGGCAAGCGCTGCCGTGGTCACGAACGATCGTGCAGGCCAGAGAACCAGCACGTTCGAGTAGATGAAGGTCCTCGACGCCCATTCGTCGCATGTGTTCGACGTCGACGGGCACGATGTAAGCAACTACGGGTATGCCGTCTGCGCGTAAAATCCGTAGGAATGAGCCGAAGAGCTCGAATACGGGATGATCGGCGGAAATGTGGCGCAGCGGGTCAATGTACCGCTCAGTCAGCGCCTCCTTATTGAGGCGAGTATTTGTATTGTCGGTGAATCCCGCAGCTGGGATTGGTAGAGCTGTTCCTCTACCTCCAAGCCATTGTGGCGCCTGCGTTTGTGCCCACTTTCTGAATCGTTCGAGGCCGTCGCCCGTGCGGACCTGTTCGGCGCGCATCATACGCCAAAGCCGATTGCAGCCTGTAGCCACCGCGAGCTTGTAGAACAGAAGCTGGTCCAGGGTCATGCCGAACCAGTGCAATGGCTTAGAGATGACTTCTGGCAACCTCGTCGCCTCAATCCAACCGTATGCTTCCTTCCGTGACCATTGCGACCGCCAGCCGTCAAAGAAAGCTCTTGGGTTGAAAGCGAGGACCACGACTCCTGGATGAGTCCGTGTGAGCTTTTCCGCGAACGCGTAATACTCGAATGCGGAAATGCCGAAATCTGCAAGGTGCTGGACCTCAACGGCTTGCGGCCGAAGGCGCAGGAGTTCTTCGTGAAGTTGTTCGGGCAGGGCACGTCCCCCTGCTGCCTGAATGACTGTGGAGTCCCCGAGCATTATTACGCGCTGAGTGTCTGGCGGCGGAGGAAGTGCTGCGACAAAGCTAATGCGTTCGGCCATGGTGGTGGCCATATCCAACGCCGTGTACGTGTAGGGGACTGCGTACCTGTCGAGGCTGGAAACGATCAGCCAGACCACAGCGACGCAGCCCACAAGGAACCCAGTACTCGACAATGCGAAACGCGAGATCACCTTACCCGCCCCCACCGCACCACCCCATACCCCGCCGTCTCCCGAACCTGCGGCGAGGCATCGTTCTTCACCATCGCCTGCAGTTCCTCGATGTCCGCCTCGTCGGCAGCCAGCTGCGACCACGCCCATGCGGCGGCCACGCGTTCCTCTTCGCTCGCGTTGGGCTCCAGCCGCTGACGTGCAGCGCTCAGGCACTCGCTGCCGCCGACGATGCTGCACAGCCACATCGCCGTGGCGCTGGCCCGCGCAAACCCGGCGGCTGCATGACGTGCCAATATCGCATCGGCTGCCTCCGGGTTCCTGCGTGCCTCCATGAGCGCCACCCGCGGCGCCAGCACCGAATCAATCGTGAACCACCTCGCCGCAGCATCGAGGCGATTGCCCGAGCAGCGATGGCGGGCCAGGTGCAGCAACGCCAGAACGGCCGTGCGATCGAGTCCCAGCCAGCGGGGGCGCATCGTCGACCACACGCGCAGCGAGCGCGGACAACCGCCTACGCCGAGCTCGGCGGCATGCGCAAAGGCCAGCTCGCGCAGCAGCGGATCGGAATCGGGCTCGGCCATGACTTCGCGCAGCTTCGCGGCGACTTCACCCTGAATCGCTTCGCCGTCGCCGTCACGGCCGGCATGCCACCAGAACGAGCTGCGCCACTTTCGCGAGCCCAGACCGAGCAGCAGGTTGCGGGCGGCGCCCGCGACCGCGTCGTCGTCGGCTTCCAGCAGGGGAACGACGGTCCCGATGCACGCCGAGTCGCACGAAAGCCCGGCCGTCCGTAGCGCGCGCACGGCATCGGCGGATTCGAATGCGCCCGCGATCACGCCGGCGATCAGCGCATCTCGCACGGCGGGCGCACGCGATCGGTCCGCCGCCTTGACCGCGGCCGAGCGTACCTCCGGATCCTCATCGCTCAGCGCGGAACGCAGCAGCTCGAAGTCGCCGGCGATTTCCAACTCCGACATCGCGGCCACGGCGCGAAGGCGGTCGTTTCGTGATTCGGATTCCAGCTGCGACTGCAGGTCCGCCATTCGTCCTGTGCCGAGCGCATCGGCGACGGCAGCGGGCGTCGGCCAGTCCTCAATCGGCGCCAGCGCCAGGTCCTTGCGCGCCAGAATCGAGTAGCGGCCGATGGTGACCAGGGGCGCATAGTTTCTCTCGACGAAGTCCGCGAAGAAGAAGTAATACGCATGCGCGTCGGCGAAGAAGAGCTGATGCTCGCGCAGGGTCACCACCAGGCGCGGCGGCTCGCGCTCGAGCGCGGTCAGCACCTCCACTTCGGCATCGTGACCGGGCCAGCCGGGAAAGTAGTAGCCATGCCGGTTGCCAGGGCTGCGCAGCGCCAGGAACGAAACGAAATCGAGTGCGGGAAACGTAAAGACGGCGTCCCTGGTGCCCGTCTGCGCATCGATCAGCTCGACGACGCGCTCAAGCTCGCGAAAGCGTCCGGCATGGCCGGCGTTGATGGAGAAGGGCGCGTGCGGCACGGCAAGCCGCGTCTCCGGCGTGCGCACCGGGATGGCGCCGCGCAGGTCCCAGCGCGCATCGAGGAAATGTCCGACACGAATGAGGGCAATGGCCAGCACCGGCAGCGACACCGCCACGCCGACGGCTCGCCGCGCCGTGGCGCCGCTGGCGGCGGACCAGCGGATGGTGACGGCCTGAAGGCCCCACACGACCAGCGGGAACAGCAGCGGCATCGCTGTGACCCAATGCATGAAGTCGGTGCGCGGGAAGATCTGCAGATAGAGCAGGATGCCGGCAAGGATCGCGGGCCCCAGCACCTCGACGCCGAGGGTGCGGTCGCCCGGCTCACGCCGCCGCGCAAGCCAGGCGAAGATCGCCAGCCACTGCACGAACGTGGCAGCGGCAAAGGCGCGCGGCTCCAGGTTCACCATCAGCGAGGCGTAGAAGCCCGACGGCATCGGCCGCGTCGCGACCACCGCGGCAAAGAGCACGGCAACCGCGGCGACCGCGCCGACGACGATCTTCCACGGATGCCATCCGCGCGCCCGCAGCCAGGCAGGCGCGAACCAGACGAGACCGCTGCCGATGACGGCCAGCACGTCGAGCCGGATGGGCGGGCCGCCGAGGTAGTAGAAGGACTCGAACCCGGTGCCGAGGAACAAGGCCCGGCGCGTGAACCACTCGGCGCCCAGGATCGAATATGCCCACACCAGCCACGGCGTCCCCACCAGCAGAAAGCCGGCGCCGAGCGCAAGGCCGCTGCCGAGCAAAGCGGGTATGTCGCGGCGCGGGTTGTGTCGATAGGCGTCGCGCGCGATCGCCAGCGCGCAGGCGGTGACGGGGCCGACGAAGGCGAAGATCTCACCGCCCGTGGGAGCCGAGGCGAAGACGAACAGCAGCCCGAGCTGCACCGCCAGCCACCACGCCCACCACAGCAGGGACTCCCAGAACCCGCGCGGCCGGCCATGGGCTGCCAGCGCCACCAGCGCGGCGGCGGCGAGCTGGAACAATCCGACGTTGGGCTTGAACGTGAAGCCGAGGCCGGCCAGCGCGCCGTGCGCGATCAGCAGCGGCAGCGTCGGCGTGCGCCGCAGCGGAAACAGCAGGACGGCGCTCAGCCCGAAGAGCAGGACGTTGTACCAGACAGGGTACGGGATGTTGAAGGAGGCGAAGTCGCCGGGGAACACCGGCATCGACGCAAGGTAGAGAAGCGGCGCCATCAGCGCCCACTTCCACGACCGCGTCAGCGTCACCGTGACCAGGAACAGCGTGGTCAGCGCGCCTGCGTTGACGGCGGCCAGCAGGTAGCGGCCGGGCATGACCGAGGGTCCGAACCACCGCATCAGCATCTGGTGGATCGTGTGGACGCCGGGCGTGTAGCCGAAGTGGAAGTCGAGGTAGGGCACCTCGCCGCGCGACCAGCGCCAGAACTGCATCAGCAGCGTGCCCTCGTCTTCGCGGTTGAAGCCGTAGTCGGCAAAGCTCGTGAAGTAGAGCAGGCCAACCAGCGAGACGGCAAGCGCTACAATGACATGGGTACGCGCGATCATTGGCTCCGGCATCGTTCTAGCTGGGTATTATCCCGTTTGTCGTCTATAAGCTCGGTAGATCCGCCATAGATCGATGAAGGCTACGGCTCCGGCGCGTAGGGTGACGCCGGAGCCAGCAGCGTCCGCCCAGCGTTCTAGTGGAAACTCGTATAGCCGATAACGTATAGACTCTCCTTCTGTCAGCTGCAGCCTGGCGATCAGCTCCACATCGAAGGCCCATCGGCACAGAAATGGCTTGGCGAAAGCGTTTTGGATTGCGGGTGTGTTGCGGAATAGCTTTGCGCCGCACTGGGTGTCGTAAACGGACAAACCGAGGGCAGCAGAGGCAAGCGTGGCAAAAAGTCGGCCTATGTAGTGGCGCAGAGGGTCGCGCTGAATGTAGGCGCCGAGACGGCTGAGGCGGCAGCCCATGACACCCACTAGTTCCGGGTTAGAGTTCAGTACATTCACCATCCCGTCAACAGCATCGAGAGGCGTGGCCAAGTCAGCATCCCAGTAGCCGACAAGTGACGCCCTGGTGGCGAACGCCCATTTCATGCCCTCCCGTACCGCTCCGGCCTTTCCTCGATTTTGTGGTAAACGAATGCTGTCGGCTCTGCCGTGCGACTGCTCGCAGAACCGCGCAAGAACCGAATGCGTGCGGTCGCTGCTGCCGTCATCAACGAAGCACAGACGACTCCATGGACGATCGTCGAGAAACTGGTGAAAAGCGGCGAGATCAAGTCGTTGCTCTTCATTGTGACACGGCACCACAAGAGTCAGCGCAGGTTTCATCGCGCATACTTACGCAAAAGCGGGCGATCGTACGACATCTAAAATGCGAGCCGCTTAGACAGTCGCTTGCGAGAAAAAAGCCGCGGAAACGTCACCGCCTCCGCGGCTTCATAAGCTAGTCGATGCAACCGCAGTCGATCTCGCGCGATGAATTGAAAGCGTACCCAGCTGTCACGAACTCACAGCCATCTTCCGTGCCGAAATCCGTACTTGCCTGCGCTCGTGATGGCGCAACTTCGAACTCATAGCGACACGTGTCATTGTCCGAACCGCTTTCTCCGGCGTCGACACATATGAAATCGGGGCCTTTCCCGTTTATTGAATCACTGCCGGAACCGCCGCAGTAGCGTGCCCCTACGACGTCGTCGGGAACGGGATCGCCCCATGCGACGACAGGTGTAAGCGCGTCATCGCCGGCCTCGCCATTCAAGGAGTCCGCTCCACCGCCACCAATCAATGTGTCGTTGCCTGAGCCACCATAAAGGACATCGTCAGAAATGCCACCCCACATCGTGTCGTTACCATCGCCGCCAACGATGATGTTGTTAGAGTAGTAGGAGCCTACGAGAATGTCTGCGCCGTCGTCTCCGTACAATTGTTTACCGCCGAGTCCCGCGCCTTGAATCTTGTCTGCCCCGGCCCCGCCATTAACCACGTCTCCTCCACTGCCGGTCTCGATTTCGTCGTCACCGCCGTTGCCGTTTATCGTGTCATCTCCTGCGTCCGCGCAAATTACGTCGGCACCTGCGGTTCCGTTGATGGTGTGAGTCGATGTATTGCCGACGATGTCACAGATTACACACTTCCCATCCGGCGAGTTTCCTCCAGTCCCTGCCCCGCACTGATCGCAGGCGGTATGGGTGGACGGGCCGCAGGTCGTGCCGACCCCGCAGATTACATCACAGCGGTAGATGGTGGCACCGTTCGGATAGTTGGTGATGCCACTTCCGGCAGTGCATGTGTCCGTCGCCGATGTAGAGCAGGCTGCGGACGCGACGGTCGTCATCGAAAGGTAAAACAAGATCGCGAATGCTATTGTTTTCAACACCTTTTTCCCTCCATTTTTCTTCACGAGCACAGTGTCGCGCTGCGATGATATGGAGCAGTCGAAACTGAGTCGAGGGACGAAAAGGCGGGAAGGTGTTCTAAAGCACGTTCGCGCGCTGTTGTTCTTATCATCACGCCGCCGCAGCTTGCGCCGGCGGTCACCGGCGGCAGAGAGCGACCAGGTCGAGCGCGCGATCGATGGAATCGGCGCGGACGAAAAAATCTTCAGGAACGATCTCGGCAGCGCCCTGCGGCCGCGCCTGGCGACGCACCACCTTGGCCAGCCGCGCGAACGCGAAGTTGACCACGGAGCGCGGCAGCATGTTGCGGACGCCGAGCGGGTCCAGGCGCAGGATGTTGCGGACTGCGCGAGCGCGCCCCGCCTCGAACTCTTCGACCTTCTGGTTGCCGTGCATGCCCTGCATCTCGACGCGGCCGAACACGCCGGCGAGCAGCGAGTGAAGCTCGGGCCCGGTGTATTCGCGCACGTGATAGGGGTTCTCCGAGACCGTGCGCAGGCGGTTGGGCGTTGTCATGATCAGCACGCCTTCGGGAGCCAGCCGCGCGTGCAGGCCGCGAAGGAACGGAAGGGGATCGGCGATGTGCTCGATCACCTGGAAGTTCAGGACCACGTCGAAGGTGTCGGTGAAGCTGCCCGGCCTGGTCAGGTCGACCTGCTGGAAACGCAGGTTGGGTTTGCTCCACAGCCGGCGGCATTCGGAGATGGCCTGGTCGGAGTAATCGACACCGACCACTTCCTTTGCCACGTCGGCGATGATCTGGGTGCCGAAGCCTTCACCGCAGCCGGCATCCAGCACGCGCTTGCCTGCGGAAAGGGTGGAGGCGAATCGATAGGCGGCCACGTGGCGGGCAAAGTCGTAGTCGAATCCCTCGCCCCAGCCGGGACGCTCGCCGGTGAACTTGTTCGGATCCATGGGCTCGGGGTATTTCTCCCGAAACGGCCCGAGAGGCAAGGCATGAAAGTTCTTCCTACCGAAATTCCCGGCGTCCTGGTGCTCGAGCCCACCGCGTACTCGGACGAGCGCGGGTTCCTGCTCGAGGCCTTCCAGCTCCAGCGCTATCGTGAGGCAGGCGTTTCCTGCGATTTCGTTCTCGATACGCACTCGCGCTCGCGTCGCGGCGTGGTGCGCGGGCTGCACTACCAGCTCGTTCGCCCGCAGGCCAAGCTGGTGCGAGTGGTGCGCGGCGCGGTCTTCGATGTGGTGGTGGACGTGCGACGGGGCTCGCCCACGTTCGGGAAGTGGGTGGGGACGGTGCTCGACGATCGCCAGCACCGCCAGGTGTTCGTCCCCGTCGGCTTCGCGCATGGCTTTGCCGTGCTCTCGGAGGAAGCGGACTTCCAGTACAAGTGCAGCGACTACTATGCACCCGACGATCAGCACGGCATCGCCTGGGACGATCCCGAGATCGGCATCGCGTGGCCGCGCGAGCTCGGCGACGTGGTGGTCTCGGAGAAGGACCGGCGCAATCCGCGGCTGTCGGCGTGCCCGGCGCAGGACCTGCCGGTGTACGGCGCGGCGGGCGGTTGCGGCGCGTGAGCGAGCGCCGAACGCAAGGTGACGGAGGCGAGCCGGGCGCGGCGGTGCATCGTCCGCGCAACGTGCTGGTGACCGGCGGCGCCGGCTTCATCGGCTGCAACTTCGTTCGCTATCTGCTGGCGACGGATCCCGACGTGCGCATCGTCGATCTGGACGCGCTGACGTATGCCGGCTCGCTCGAGAATCTGACGCAGCTTCCGGATCCGGCAAGGCACACGTTCGTGCACGGCGACATCTGCGACCGGGCGCTGGTGGACCGGCTGCTGCGCGAGAGCGACATCGATACGATCGTGCACTTTGCCGCCGACAGCCACGTGGATCGTTCGATCGCCGGGCCGGCGCCGTTCATCCAGACGAACATCGTCGGGACGTTCCAGCTGCTGGAGGCGGCGCGGGAGCTGTGGTTGCGCGGCGGTGGTGGTGGCGCTAGCGGCGGTGGTGGTGCCGGCGCCGGGCGGCGGTTTCATCACATCTCGACCGACGAGGTCTACGGCACACTAGGGCCCGACGATCCTGCATTCACCGAGACGACGCCGTATGCGCCGGGCTCGCCCTACTCGGCGTCCAAGGCCGCTTCGGATCACCTGGTTCGCGCCTACTGGCGCACCTACGGCCTGCCGGTGACGATCTCGAACTGCTCGAACAACTTCGGCCCCTTCCAGCACGCCGAGAAGTTCCTGCCCACCGTCATCCGCGGCTGTCTGACGCGTACGCGCATTCCGGTCTACGGCGACGGCAGCAACGTGCGCGACTGGCTCTACGTCGACGACCATTGCCGCGGCATCGATGCGGTGGTGCGCCGCGGGCGTACCGGCGAGTTCTACAACATCGGCGGCCTCAACGAGTGGTCCAACATCGAGCTGGTGCGCAGGGTGTGCGCGATCATGGACCAGCTGCGGCCGGCGGCGGCGCCGCACTTCGAGCTGGTCGAGATGGTGACCGACCGGCCCGGCCACGACTGGCGCTACGCCATCGACATCACGAAGATCCGGCGCGCGCTCGGCTGGCAGCCGCAAGAGCCGTTCGATGCGGCGCTGCGAAAGACGATCGAGTGGTACGCGGCGCGGATGCCGGCGCGCGGCTGACGCCGGCGGGCCGGAACCTGCCCACGAGTCGCTCGATGCGGCGACGGAGAAGGTGGCGTGGCGGCGCGCTTTCCGGTGCCACCGAAATGCTCGGATGCAAGACCTGACCCTCTTCTTCAGCGGCGTTTTTCTTGGGCGATCTGGGCGAGGTATTGGCCGTAGTCGGTTTTCAGCAGGGGGTTGGCGAGGGCGAGGAGGTCGGCGGCGGTGATCCAGCCCATGCGAAAAGCGACTTCCTCGGGACAGGCTACCTGAAGGCCCTGCCGGAGCTGGATGGTCTGGATGAAGTTCGATGCCTGCAGCAGCGCTTCGGGCGCGCCGGTGTCGAGCCAGGCTATTCCGCGCCCGAGCTTCTCCACGCGCAGCTTGTTCTGATCCAGGTACAGACGGTTCAGGTCCGTGATCTCGAGCTCGCCGCGCGTCGACGGCAAGAGCTTTTCGGCAAGCGAGACGACGTTCTTGTCGTAGAAGTACAGGCCCACCACCGCGTAGTTGGACTTCGGCTGCTTGGGCTTCTCCTCGATGCTGAGGACATTGCCGTCTTCGTCGAACTCGACGACGCCGTAGGCCTGCGGGTCCTTGACCCAGTAGCCGAACACGGTGGCTCCCTCGGTGCGCTGGGCGGTTGCGTGCAGCAGGCCCTGGATGCCGTGCCCGTAGAAGATGTTGTCGCCGAGGATGAGTGCGCACGCATCACCGGCGATGAAATCGCGGCCCACCAGGAACGCCTGCGCGATGCCGCCGGGCGAGGGCTGGACCGCGTACTGCAGGCGCAGTCCCCAGCGCGAGCCGTCGCCCAGCAGCCGCTCGAACAGCGCGCGCTCGTGCGGCGTGGTGATGAGCAGGATGTCGCGGATCCCCGCCAGCATCAGCGTGCTCAGCGGGTAGTAGATCATCGGCTTGTCGTAGACGGGCAGGAGCTGCTTGCCGACCGCGTGCGTCAGCGGATGCAGGCGCGTGCCGGCGCCGCCGGCAAGGATGATTCCCTTCTCGATCATCGCCGTCCCGCTATAGCAGTCCGGGGGCAGGCGCGCACGTCGCCGCGGCGCCGTTGTCGTTGACACCGCTTTCGGACCCTCCTAAGCCCGGCCGGTGGCCAAGCGTGCGTTCATCACCGGCGTGACGGGCCAGGACGGCTCGTATCTGGCCGAGCTGCTGCTGGAGAAGGGATACGAGGTTCACGGCCTGGTGCGCCGGACCAGCTCGATGGCCCGCTCGCGCATCGATCATCTCCACGACGACACGCACCCGCACCGCGACCGCTTCCATCTCCACTACGGCGACGTCACCGATCCTTCGCGGATGCGCGAGCTGCTCGAGACCGTCGAGCCCGAGGAGGTCTATCATCTGGCCGCGCAGAGCCACGTGCGCGTCTCCTTCGACGAGCCGATCTTCACCGTAAGCGTCGATGCGCTCGGCGTGGTGGCGATGCTCGAGGCGGTCCGGCACATGAAGCGCCCGGCACGCTTCTATCAGGCATCTTCGAGCGAGATGTACGGCAAGGCCGAGGCGGTGCCGCAGAACGAGCGTACGCCTTTTCATCCGCGCAGCCCGTACGCCTGCGCCAAGGTCTTCGCGCACTATCAGACGCTCAACTACCGCGAGGCCTACGGCCTGTACGCGTGCAGCGGCATCCTGTTCAACCACGAGTCGCCGCGGCGCGGCGAGACGTTCGTGACGCGCAAGATCTCCAGGGCCGCGGCGCGCATCAAGGCCGGGCTGCAGGACAAGCTTCGCCTCGGAAATCTGGAGGCCAAACGCGACTGGGGCTACGCGCCCGACTACGTCGAGGCGATGTGGATGATGCTCCAGCAGGACCGCCCCGACGATTACGTGGTGGCCACCGGCGAGACGCACTCGGTGGCCGAGTTCCTCGACCATGCCTTCGGCCACCTCGGCCTGGACTGGCACGACCACGTCGAGGTCGACCCGCGCTTCGAGCGCCCGGCCGAAGTGGACCTGTTGCTGGGCGACGCGAGCAAGGCGCGCCAGATTCTCGGCTGGAAGCCGCGCGTGACCTTTGCCGGCCTCGTTCAGATCATGGTCGATGCCGATGTGGCCGCTGCCGCGGCGGACGCCAAAGTGTTTGCTCCAAGCTAGGACTATGCTCTAAACCACTCCGGCATCACCGCAGTCGGGTCGTTGCGCGGGGGAAAACAAGAGCGCACGGTCCCGGGACGGCGACACCTGCTTCTGAATGGACGCAGACCCTCCAAGTTGGCACGAGCTGTTGCGCGGCTACGAGCTGCGCGACATCGCTCCGACCGCACCCTCGCTCTCCATCGACCCGGCCGCGGCCTGCCGCGATGCCCTGCAGTCGGCGGCGCTGGTCGACTTCGCACGCTCGGCGGCCGCCGAAGGGCGCTCGCTGACGCTGGTCATCAACGACCCGCATCGTCTGACCGACACGCCTGCCTTTCTCGATGCGGTCGTCGGCCTTCTGGACGCCGGGCTCGCCGCCGAGAAGCTGCCCGCCCTTCGCGTCCTGGTCGCCACCGGCAGCCATCTCTCCACGCCCGAGGAAAGAGCCGCGCATGAAGCGGCGATGCTGTCTCGCCACGCCGATCGCCTCGCCGAGGTGGCCTGGCACGACGCGCGCAATGAGAGCGGCCTGCGCAAGGTCGGCAACCACGTTCTGCATTCGTGGATGGCGGAGGGCGGCTTCTACCTGGGCTGCGGCAGCATGGAGCCGCACTACTTCGCCGGCATCACCGGCGCGCACAAGACGCTGACCGTGGGCGTCATGTCGATGGAGAGCCTGACGGCCAATCACGAGCACGCGCTCTCGTCGCAGGCGCGCCCCCTCAAGCTCGACGGTAACCCGGTGCACGTCGGCGTCGTCGATGCGCTGGCCGATCTCGAGGATTCCGGCGCACGCCTGCTGGCCCTCAATCAGGTTCTCGTCGATGGAAAGGTGATCGCGGTGACGGCCGGGCATCCTCTCGAGGCGCTCAACCACGGCATCGCCACCGTGCGTGCGTGCTTCTCGGCTGCGGTCGAGGAACCGGTCGATCTGGTCGTGGCGCAGGTGCAGGGGCCGCTCAGCCGCGACCTCTATCAGGCCGACAAGGGCATCAAGAATACCGAGGCCGCCGTCCGCGAGGATGGCGTGCTGCTGCTGGAGTCGCCGTGCCCGAAGGGTGTGGGAATCGACCACTTCGTGGAACTGCTGCGTGCCGCGCCGACCGTCGATGAAGCGCGGGCGATCGTGCAGGAGCGCGGCTATCGCCTCGGAGACCACAAGGCGGTGCGATTGCGTGCGCTGACCGACGAGCGGCGCGTGCACATCGGCGTGGTCAGCAGGGGCGTACCCGCAGATCTTGGCGACGTGCTGGGCATGAGGATCTTCGCTGATCGAGCCGCCGCAGCCGCGTGGGCACGCGAGCTCCTCGGCGGCGATCGCGCCACGGGCCTGATCGTCGCCGACGCCGGCAACGTCGCCATCGACGCAGCGTAGAGAAAAAGCGCGAGCGAGCGCTTTTCGCGGTCGTGCGCATGGCGTCGTTCTGGCGCGGCTGTTCGATCGGCCCCACCGAGTTCACTGCACCAGGCTCGCCAGCCTGCCTTCTCGCTGCTACGTTCGGACGTCATGCCCTCGCCCGAGCACTGGAAGACGCAGACGCGCCTGCCGCGGGGCAAGGTGGACGCATGGCGGCGCGAGCGCGATGCCGAAACGCTCGCCGCCTATCTCGAGGACGCCGCTCACACGCCTGGCGGGCACTCGCCGGAGATTTGCTTTCCGGCCAATGAGGCCGAGGTCGCGGCCGTTCTGGCCGGGGGCATTCCCGTGCTGGCCATCGGCGCGCAATCGTCGCTGACCGGCGGCGCCACGCCCTTCGGCGAAGTGCTGCTATCCACCTCCAGGATGCGCCAGAGCAGCATCGCCAACGGCCGCGCGCGCGCAGGCGCGGGGCTGTTGCTGCGCGAGCTGGAGGAATCGGTGGCGGCGGCCAATGCCTATTTCCCGCCGGTGCCGACCTACGACGGTGCCAGCGTCGGCGGCGTCATCGCGACGTGCGCTGCCGGCGCCGCGACGTTCAAGCATGGAACCACTCGCGGCTGGGTGCAGGAGCTGACGGTGGTGCTGGCGTGCGGCGAGGTGCTCGAGATCGAGCGCGGCCAGGTCACGTCGCACCCGCGCGGATATTTCGAGGTCGAACGCACATCGAGCGAGGTGCTGCGCATTCCGGTGCCGCTCGGCGCGCATCCCGACGTTCCCAAGAGCTCGGCCGGCTACTGGACCCAGCGCCCGCTCGATCTCATCGACCTGTTCATCGGGGCCGAAGGCACGCTCGGCGTGGTGGTGGAGGCCGTGCTGCGGCTTTCCTCGCCGCGGCCCTCCTGGCTGGCGGTGCTGGTGCCGGTCGCCGACGACGCGGCGGCCGTTGCCCTGACGACCGAGCTTCGCGAGGAAGCCAGGTCCGCCCATCGCACCGGCAACCCTTGCGGTCTGGACGTCTCCGCCATCGAGTACATGGATGCGCGATCGCTGCAGGTGCTGCGCGAGGACGGTGTTGCCGAGCGAGTCGGCGTGACGCTGCCAGCATCCGCGCGCGCGTTGCTGCTCATTCAGGCCGAGCTGCCCGCCGGCTTCGATCGCGCGCGTGCCTATCATGAGCTGTCCGAGTCGTACGCCGCCGACATCGACGGGCCGGTGGTGCGGCTCTGCCGCATCCTGGAGCGCCACGGCGTGCTGGCGGACGCGGTGCCGGCGCTGCCCGGCGAGGAAGATCGCCGCCGCGCGCTCTTCGCGCTGCGCGAAGCGGTGCCGGAGGGCGTCAACCGGCGCGTGCGCGAAGTGCAGCGCAGCGGCGCCGCCAGGGTCTCGAAGTCCGGCGGCGACGTCATCGTGCCCTTCGAGCGTTTCGAGGAGTCGCTGCAGCGCTATCGCGCTCTGCTCGCCGAAGCCGGGCTGGACGCCGCGATCTGGGGCCACATCAGCGACGGCAACGTCCATCCGAACATCCTGGCCCGCAGCGATCGCGACATGGATCACGCGCGCCAGACCCAGCTCGCCATCGGCGAGGTGGCCATCGCTCTCGGCGGCAGCCCGATGGCCGAGCACGGCACCGGTCGCAATCCGATCAAGAAGGCCCTGCTCGAAAAGCTCCACGGCAAGGCGGGCGTGGCCTCGATGCGCATGGTCAAGCGGTGTCTGGATCCGCACTGGCAGCTGGCGCCCGGCGTGCTGTTCGACCTCGAGGAGACGCGATGAGCGCCGAGGGCCGGGAGATCCTCGTCGTCGGTGCGTCCGGGCTGGTAGGGCGCCTGATGATGGCGCGCTTCGGCGAGCGGGCGGCC
This sequence comes from Candidatus Limnocylindrales bacterium, assembly GCA_035626395.1. Taxonomy (NCBI): domain Bacteria; kingdom Bacillati; phylum Chloroflexota; class Candidatus Limnocylindria; order Candidatus Limnocylindrales; species Candidatus Limnocylindrales bacterium. Next base: position 606,133 of record DASPNR010000031.1, read on the forward strand.
GGCACGTATGCCACCACGGCCGGGCCGGGGCTGCTGCAGCTCGACATCACCGATGCCGAAGCCACGCGCCGGCTGGTCACCGAAATCTCACCGCGCGTGATCGTGCACACGGCAGCGCTGACCGACGTCAACCGCTGCGAGCGCGAGCCGCAGACCTCCGAGCGCGTCAACGTCCAGGGCACGCGCAACGTGGCCGCGGCAGCGGCCGATGTCGGCGCGCGCTACATCTTCTTCTCCACCGACTACGTGTTCGGCGACGACGGGCCGCACGAGGTGGATCAGGTACGCACGCCGCTCAACGTCTACGGCTGTCACAAGGCGAAGGCCGAGGACGTCGTTGCCGGGCTCGAAGATCACGTGATCCTGCGCGCGTGCAACGTCTACGGCTATCAGAGCGGCGGCAAGAACTTCGCCATGGGGATCTTCGAGTCGCTGCACCAGGGCCGTCGCGTGCTGGTGGCGGTGGATCAATGGGGCTCGCCCACGCTGGCCAGCGATCTGGTGGAGGCCACGATGCGCATCGTCGATGGCGACGTTCGCGGCCCGATCCATGTGGCCGGGCCCGATCAGGTCACGCGCCTGGAGTGGGCGCGCCGCATCGCCGAGGTGTTCGGGCTGGACGTCTCGCTGCTCGAGCCGGTGCCGTCCTCGGCGCTGGGGCCGGCTGCGCCGCGGCCGCGCCGCGGCGGCCTGTGCTCGCGCAGGACCGAGCAGAGCCTGGGCATGACCTTCCGGCGTCTGGATGAAGGGCTGCTGGTGATGCGAGGCGACCTCGAAGATGCCGGCGTGCTCCCGCGCGCGACGCCGCGGCGCGCGCACTGAGCGGTTCGATGGCGCAGAGCCCGATGCAACGCGCAATCGGCGCGTTTCCCTGGGAAGGCGATGATCGTCTGCGCAAGGTGCCGAGCTTGTCGAGCACGAACCTACGTCTCGCCCCGATCGATGCGGGCCAGGTCTGCATCGACCATGATCGCGGCAAGCTGTTCGACGGTCGTGGTCGCGCGCCAGCCGAGATCGCGGGCGATCCTGCCCGGATCGCCGATGCGCGCGGCAGCGTCGCCCGGCCGCGACAGCGCCGGATCGCTGGTGACGTGGTCGCGCCAGTTCAGGCCGGCGCGTGCGAACGCGATCTCTGCGAATTCGCGCACGGTGCATGAGCGTCCGGTGGCGATGACGTAGTCGGCCGGCGCGGGGGCGGACAGCATGGCCGTCATCGCCTCGACGTATTCGGGCGCGTAGCCCCAGTCGCGAGCGGCTTCCAGATTGCCGAGCGTCAGCCCCTTTTGCAGCCCTCGCGCGATCCGCGCGGCAGCCAACGTGATCTTGCGGGTGACGAACATGGGCGGCCGCAGAGGCGACTCGTGATTGAAGAGGATCGCCGAGCAGGCAAACAGGTTGTGCTCTTCACGATACTGGCGCACGAGCCGATGCGCGGCGGCTTTGGCGGCGCCGTAGGGACTGAGCGGCTGCAGCGGCGTGTCCTCGTTCAGCGGGTGCACGCCGGACGCACCGAACATCTCTGCCGTCGATGCCTGGCAAAAGCGTATCGGTGCGCCGCTGTCGCGGATCGCGACGAGAAGGCGGGCGACGCCGAGCTCGTTGACGTCGCGGAAGTGGCCGGGATTCGTCCAAGATTCGGGAACGAAGGTGGCTGCCGCGAGATTGTAGATGGAGTCGGGCTGCGCCTGGTCGATAGCCGCTCGCAACGAGCGCGCGTTGCGAAGATCGCCCTGCACCTGCGCGACCGCGGGCGGCGCCGAGTCCTGCTCGTGCACGAGCGCAAAGACCGTCACGCCACGCGAGCACAGCAGCTCGCACAGGTAACGGCCGTCCTGCCCGGCGGCTCCGGTAACCAGAGCCCGCCTTGCTGCCCCCGCATTCTTCATGGTCAAGAGCCGACAACGTATCGCGAGGATGCGCGGCGGTCCAAGGCAAAAGCCGCGCTTCCGCGCGCTACGCAGCCCGCGCTACTGGCGGTTCGGTACGCGGCGCCACCGCTGCGTCCACGCGCTACGCAGCCGGCGCGACCGCCGCTTCGGCGTGCTGGAGGCGGTAGAGCCTCGCGTAGAGGCCACCGGCCGCCATCAGCTCGGCATGCGAGCCGCTCTCGCGCAGCTCGCCGTGGTGCAGCACCAGGATTCGATCCGCATTCTCGATCGTCGCCAGCCGATGCGCGATGACGAGGGACGTGCGTCCCTCCTGCAGCCGCGCCACCGCATCCTGGATGAGCTCCTCGGTGTCGTGATCGACGCTGGAGGTGGCCTCGTCGAGCACGAGGATCTCCGGTCCGTAGGCCAGCGCACGGGCGAACGAGATGAGCTGGCGCTGGCCGGTCGAGAAGTTGTTGCCGCGCTCGCGCACGGGCGCGTCGTAGCGCTGGGGCAGCCGCTCGACGAAGCGGTCGACGTGCACGGCGGCGGCGGCGCGGTGAACGGCCTCGTCGGTCAGGTCGCTGCGCCCCATGCGGATGTTCTCGGCCACCGTGTCCGAGAACAGGAAGACGTCCTGCAGCACGGTGACGATGCGCCGGCGCAGCTCGGTCAGATCCCACTCGCGCACGTCGAGGCCGTCGACGAGAATGGCGCCGGAGTCGACGTCATAGAAGCGCGCCAGCAGCTTGGTGATCGTCGTCTTGCCCGAGCCGGTGGCGCCGACGATGGCCACGTGCTCGCCGCGCGCCACCTTGAACGAAACGCCCTTGAGCACCGGCTCGCCGGGCAGATAGGAGAAGCGCACGTCGCGGAATTCCACCGTACCGAGCGGCGGCGGCGCCGGCTTCGGTTGCGCCGGGCTCTTCAGGGCCGGCTCCAGCTCGAGCAGGCCGAATACCTTCTCGCAGGCGGTGATGGCCGACTGCAGCACGGCATACTTCGTGGAGAAGTCGCGCACGGGGATGAAGAACTTGTTGATGTATTCCATGAACGCGACCAGCGTTCCGAAGCCCACCGCGCCGGACACCATGGACGCGGTCGACACCGGCTCTCCCACCACCAGATGCGCGCCGTACCAGAGGATGGCGGCGGTGGAGATCGCGCTCATCGCCTCGACGATCGAGAACAGCGCCGCCTCGTAGATGTTCGACCAGTGGTTGGCCCTGCGGTGCGCGTCGTTGAGACGCTCGAACTCGGCCGCCACCTGCGGCTCGCGCGCGAAGAGCTGGATCACCGCCATGCCGGTGATGCTCTCCTGCAGGTAGGCGTTGATGCGCGCGATGCGCTCGCGGATGAGCCGATAGTACTTGCGCGTCTTTCGGCGGAAGAAATCGACGAACAGCAGCATGACCGGCAGCGTGGCCAGCGCCACCAGCGCCAGCTTGGTGTGGATGGTCAGCATGATCGCGACGATGCCCACCAGCGTGATCACGTCCATGATCATGGTGATCGCGCCGGCGGCGAACATCTCGTTGATGACGTCGACGTCGGTGGTCATGCGCGTGACCAGGCGCCCGACGGGGTTGCGGTCGAAGAACGCCGTCTCCATCGACGCGACCTTTCTGAAAACGGCGATGCGAAGGTCCGAGAGCGACTTCTGCGCCACCAGCATCGTCAGAACGTGCTGCCAGTAGAGCAGCGTGAACTCCGCCACGACCATGGCGCCGAAGGCCAGCGCCCACCACCACAGGCCGTCGGTGCGGCCCACGGCGATGTACCCGTCGATGGCGCGCTTGACGATCCAGGGCTGTGCCAGCAGGCAGGCCGATACCAGAGGCAGCAGCGCCAGCGAGGCGAAGAACGTCCACTTGTAGGGCGCCACGAAGCGCCACATCGAGCGCAGCATCGCCCAGTCGCGCGTGCCCAGGAGCTGCTGCTCGTCGGCCATGCCGCGCGAGACGCGCGCCTCGACCCCGCCGGCGTTGTCGCGCGCGCCATCGGCGTTCGAACCGGTCGTGGCCGCAGAGATGGCGGTGCCCGCGGTGTCGCCGCCGGCGTCGGTGCCGCGGCGGTGGGTGCTGCCGTCGTTGATGCCGTCGCGACCGTGCCCGCCGCCGCCGGCGCTCTTTCGTTCCTCGTAGGCCACGGCGCGCTACATCGCCTCCAGCTCTTCGCTCAGGCGCTGGCGCCGGTACAGGTCGGCGTAGAGGCCGCCCCGCGCGAGCAGCTCGCCGTGCGTGCCTTCCTCGAGCACGCGGCCTTCGTCGATCACCGCGACGCGGTCGGCGCGGCGCACGGAGGAGACGCGATGCGAGATCAGGATCGTCGTGCGGCCCTTCATCACGTTGTCGAGATGGTCGAGGATGCGGCGCTCGGTGGCCGCGTCCACGCTCGAGAGCGAGTCGTCGAGGATCAGGATGCGCGGATCGCGGGCGATGGCGCGCGCCAGCGTCAGGCGCTGCTTCTGTCCGCCCGACAGCGTCACGCCGCGCTCGCCCACCGGCGTTGCCAGGCCGGCCGGGAACTCGGAGAGGTCCGAGTCCAGGCCCGCCATCTCGACCAGGCGGCTCATCTCGTCGGCGGCGCCGTCGTCGCGCCCGAAGCCGATGTTCTCCTCGATGGTCGAGGAGAACAGGAACGGGTCCTGCGGAACGAAGCCGATGGCGCTGCGCAGCCTTGCCAGATCCCATTGCCGTACGTCGACGCCGTCGACCTGCACGCTGCCGCCGGTGGCGTCGAAGAGGCGCGGAACCAGATGCGCGAGCGTGGACTTGCCCGATCCGGTGCGGCCGAGAATGCCGAGGCTGGTGCCGGCCGGGACGGTCAGGGAGATGTCGTGCAGGATGCCGTCGCCGTTGGTGGCGCCGTCAAAGCCGAAGCCGACGCGCTCGAAGCGGATCTCGCCGCGGACCTCCGCCGGCATGAAGCCATTGGCGGGCGTGGCCACCGCGGGAACGATGTCGAAGATCTCGCCGAGGCGGATCAGCGCCGCCTTGCCGCGCTGCCAGATCGCGATCATCCAGCCCACCGCCATGATCGGCCAGGCAAGGATGTGCAGGTAGCCCATGAACGCGATGAGCTGCCCGAGCGTCAGGCGCCCGTCGACGACCAGGCTGCCGCCGTAGCCGAGCACGATCAGCACGCCGAGCGAGGAGACGACGCGGATCAGCGGAAAGATCTTTCCGCGCAGGCGCGCGGCCACCATCGCCTGCTCCTTGTAGGATGCGTTGAGCTTCGCGAACTGCTCGGCGCGCGCCTGCTCGCGGCCGAAGCTCTTGACCACGTGCGCGCCCGCCAGGCTCTCCTGCGCGAACGCCGACATCTCGGCCAGCTTCTCCTGCGTGTGGACGGTCGCTTCCATCATCGGGCGCGTGTACCGCTTCATGATGTAGAGGACGACGGGGAAGGGCGCGATGGCGGCCAGCGTCAGCGGGACGTCCATCATCATCATCAGGGTGAAAGCGTAGACGCAGTAGAGCGGGGTGTTCAGGATCGTCAGCAGGCCCGGCCCGAGCAGCAGGCGCACGGCGCCGATGTCGTTGACCAGGCGCGACATCAGGTCGCCGGTTCGCTGGCGCTGGTAGTAGCCCTGGTGCAGCTTCAGCAGGTGCTCGTACAGGTCATTGCGAAGATCGTACTCGACGTCGCGGCCGGCGTTGAACACCATGACGCGCGAGACGGTGCGCACCAGCGCCTGCGCCACGGCGATGCCGATGATGAGCAGCGCGTAGAAGGCGACCGTGCGAAGCTTGTCGGCCGCAGGCGCATCGCTGCCGACCGCGTCCACCGCGTGCTGGGTCAGCCACGGGATAGCCATGACGAGAGAGGCGGTGGCGAACAGGCAGACGCCGCCGATGAGGTAGCGGTACGCGTAGCGGCGGACGTATTTCCACAGGCGCTCCATCGTGCTCGGTCCGCTTGTAAAGGGGACGCTGGGGTTTTGCTAAACCGCCGGCGTCCGGCGGCGGCGTGGGTTTCGCGAATCCGCTTCTGGCGCCCGGTGCTGGCCGCGACGCTGTCGCTGTTCGCATTCGGGTGCTCGGGCTGCCGCGCCGTCTATGTCACGCGCCTGGCCTACGAGCAGGCGCGCTACCTGGCCAGCGCCGAGTCCGTCGAGGAGCTGATCGCCAGGACCGAGGATCCGGAGCGGCGAAAGGCGCTCGAGCTCGTGCTGGAGGCGCGCGAGTTCGCCCGCCGCAGCGGCCTGGAGGTGGGCGGCAGCTACCGGAAGGTCGCCAACATGAAGTCGGCCTCGCCCTTCCACGTGGTCACGGCCGCCTACGCCGACCGGCTCGAGCCGTACACGTGGTGGTATCCGGTGGTGGGCGCCATTCCGTACCGCGGCTACTTCGAGCGCGAGGCGGCACTGGAGTACGCGCGCGAGCTGGAGAAGGACGAAGCTCTGGACACGGCGGTGGTGGAGGCATCGGCATACTCGACGCTGGGCTGGTTCGCGGATCCGTTGCCGTCGACGGTCGTCGATCGCGGCACGATGGCGGTGGCGACCACGGTGCTGCACGAGCTCGTGCATCAGACGCTGTTCATTCCGGGGCAGGTCGCGTTCAACGAGACGCTGGCCACCGCGGTCGCCTACAGGCTCGCCGACGATTTCTTCGCCGAGCGCGGTGAGGTCGAGCGCGCGGAGAGATTGCGCCGCGCGCGCGCGGCGTGGGTGGCGCGCAGCCGGATCCTGGACGATGCCGCGGCAACGCTGAAGGCATTCTTCGAGCGTGCGCGCCAGGAGAGGTGGCCGCGCGAGCGGATGCTGGAGGAGCGAACCCGGGTGTACGAGCAGGTGCAGGCCGATGCCATCGCTGCCGATCCTGTGTTCGCGGCGGAGTTCCGCGGCCGCACGCTCCACAACGCCACGTTCCTGGCCATCCACCGCTACGCTACGCGAGCGGCCGAGATCGAAGCGTTCCTCGATACACAGCCGAGCGTGAAGGCCGCGCTGGATCGCATTCGCGAGCTGACCAAGGAGGAGCGCGATCCGTATCTTGCGCTGCAGCGCTCGAGCGTTACGGCCGAAGCGAGCGCCGCGGGTTCGCTACGCCCTGCGCACCGCGCGTTCTCCAGCCGCACCGGCTGCGCCGACGCGGAACGCAGGCGCCGGCCCCCGCGCAGCGGTCGGGTTGCTCCGGATCGGGCGTGATGATTCTTAGGAGCGAACTTGGCCGCCGTCTGCGTGGCGGCGCATCACGACAGGAGAGGAGCCATGGCCACGGAGCGGGTACGCGAGATCTTGAGCTGGTATGCAGGTGAGAACCCCGGGGTTCTTTCCAACCTGGCGCGCATCATGAACACGGGCAGGCTCGCCGGTACGGGCCGCTTCGTCATCCTTCCGGTCGACCAGGGTTTCGAGCATGGCCCCGCCCGCAGCTTCGCTCCCAACCCCGACGCCTACGATCCCCGTTATCACTTCCAGCTCGCGCTCGATGCCGGCTGCAACGCATACGCTGCGCCGCTTGGCTTCATCGAAGGCGCCGCCGCCGAGTACGCCGGTGAGATTCCGCTGATCCTGAAGGTCAACAATCACGACTCGCTCTCTCCCGACGGCACCGATCCGGTGATGTCGGTGACGGCATCGGTGAAAGACGCGCTGCGGCTGGGCTGCTCGGCCATCGGCTACACGATCTATCCGGCTTCGGCTCAGTTCCGCGTGATGTACGAGGAACTGGCCGAGCTGACGCGCGAGGCCAAGGCCAACGGGCTGGCGGTCGTCGTATGGTCGTATCCGCGCGGCTCCGGCATCAGCAAGGAAGGCGAGACCGCCGTCGACGTCTGCGCATACGCCGCGCAGATCGCGGCTCTGCTCGGCGCCAACATCGTCAAGGTCAAGCCGCCCACGGCGCACGTCGAGCAGGCCGAAGCCAAGAAGGTCTACGAGAAGGAGCAGATTCCGATCGGCACGCTGGCCGAGCGCGTGCGCCACGTCGTGCAGAGCTGCTTTGGCGGACGCCGCATCGTGATCTTTTCGGGCGGCGCCAAGGGCGCCGACGAGAAGGTGTTCGAGGAGTGCCGCGGCATCCGCGAAGGCGGCGGCTTCGGCTCCATCATCGGCCGCAACAGCTTTCAGCGGCGCAAGCCCGAGGCGCTGCAGTTCCTGGGCGAGGTGATGAAGATCTACGCGTAGATCGACGTCGTCAGCGCCGCATCTCTACACACATGGCGCCGCCTGCACAGGAGGCCGCATGACCCGCCGTGCGGTGCCGGCACTGCTGCTCGCGGCTGCGATGGCTGCTTGCGACGACCCCGCCGCACCGCCGCGCGGCCTGCACCGCGAGCAGGTCGTCGCTCGCGTTGACGATGTGCTATTTGCGCCGGCGGCACCGCTTGCGCATTCCACCGCAGACTACCCTCGCCGCGCCGTCGGCGACGACTCGCGCGTCGTTCTGCACCCGAGGATGGCCGCCGCGACCGCCGAAGAACCTGGCAGCGGCGGCTGGCAGGAAGCGGCGCGTGTGCGGCTGCAGGTTCCTGCCGATGCTGCGCTCGAGCTGGCGTACGCCGCGCCGGCTCCGTCTTCCGCGGTGGGCACCGCCGGCATACGCATCCGCCTGAACGACGGCGGCAAAGACAACACGGCGTTCGAGGAAACCCGACCGTTGTCGGAGCTTTCCGCGTGGCGGGAGGTCCGCGTGGCCCGGCTGCCGGAAGGCGAAGCCACGATGATCGTCGAGACGACGGCGCCGCCGCACGCGCCAGTCGTGGTTGCTGCGCCGTCGCTGACGGGGCCGGCGACCGGTGCGGAGCGTCCCAACATCCTTCTCGTATCGCTGGACACGCTGCGCGCACGGCAGCTGAGCCTCTACGGCGGTGCGCAGCAGGCCTCGCCGCGCATGGAGGCGCTCTTCGGCAAGGAGGGCGTGGTATTCGACCAGGTGCTGAGCTCGGGCGCGGATACCATTGCCGGGCACATGGCGATGCTCGAGGGCGTCAATCGCTGCCTCGTGCACGAACCCAAGCACAAGCACTCGAAGGCGGTCCGAACGCTGGCCGAGGCGCTGCGCGCGGCGGGCTACCGCACCGCCGCCTTCACCGAGAACGGCATGCTGCTCGGTGACGATGGGTTCAGCCGCGGCTTCGATCGCTGGTTCGAAGACCGCCGCACCGATCATTCGATCGGCTACATCGACGACACGTTCGACCGCGGCATCCATTGGCTGCGGCAAAACCGAAACCGCCGGTTCTTTCTGTTCCTTCACACATACGCTGTGCACAACCCCTACCAGCCCCCGTCGCCGTACGCGGAAAGGTTCGCCGCGCCGGCCGATGCGGACGAGGCGGCCCAGGACCTTGCCGCCTACAGCGGCGAGGTGGCGCACGCCGATGACCAGGTGCAGCGGCTCGTGGCTGCTCTACGAGAGCTGGGCGTCGAGAACGACACGATTCTCATCGTCACCTCCGACCACGGGGAGGAGTTCGGCGAGCACGGCCGCCGCTATCACGGCACCAACCTGACGCAGGAGATTTTGCACGTGCCGCTCCTGCTGCGCGCACCGGGACGCTTGCCCGCCGGCGTGCGGCGCACTGGGCTGTTCGGGCTGATCGACGTGCCGCCGACGATTCTGGAACTTGCAGGCCTGCAGCCGTGGCCGGAGATGGAGGGGCGATCCCTGGCGGCCTTGATCGACGCCGCGCCCAGCGTCGACGGCCGGCGATTGTACGCGGAGGCGTGGACGCGCCTGGCGGTGACGTACGGCGGCTACGACGAGAGCTGGCGCTCGCCGTCCGTGGCCATCACGGAGCTTCCGTGGCGCCTCGTGCGCCTGACGGGCGCAGGCGGTCCGCAGTACCAGCTCTTCCATCTGCGCGACGATCCGATGGAGCGGACAAACCTGTACGAGCAGCGCCACGCCGAGGTCGCAGCGCTCAAGGCCGCGGCCGACGCGTATCTGGCCGACTGCGCGCGGCGCCAGCAGGAGATGGAGGATGCGCTGGGACGGCAGGACGCGCCGCGAGAACCCGAGCCGCAGGAGGATGCCGACCGCCGGGAAAAGCTGCGCGCGCTGGGCTATCTCGACTGATGCGGCCTAGAGCCGCCCGCGCATCAGCTTCCGCTCCAGCGTCTGCGGCACCGGCCGCGTGTCGATGCTGGAGTAGTCGCGCAGCCACTCGCCGGTGTAGACCTGGCGCGGGCGCGTGATCTTCTGCTCGTTGTCGAGCACGTTCTCGGCCCACTGGGCGAGCCATCCCGAGGTGCGCGGAATGGCGAACAGCACCGGGAACATGGAGGTGGGAAAGCCCATCGCCTGGTAGATGATGCCCGAGTAGAAGTCGACGTTCGGGTAGAGCTTGCGCGAGATGAAGTACTCATCCTGCAGCGCGATGCGCTCGAGCTCGACGGCGATGTCGATGAGGGGATTGCGGCCGGTCACCTCGAACACGTCGTGCGCCACTTCCTTGATGATCTTGGCGCGCGGATCGTAGTTCTTGTAGATGCGGTGGCCGAAGCCCATCAGCCGCCGCTCGCCCGCCTTGACGCTCTTGATGAAGTCGGGGATCCGATCAATCGATCCGATCTCCTCGAGCATGTGCACGACTTCCTCGTTGGCACCGCCGTGCAACGGACCGTACAGAGCGGCGGCCGCCGCGGCGGTGGCGCAGTACGGATCGACGTGGCTGCTGCCCACCGCCCGCATCGCGTTGGCCGAGCAGTTCTGCTCGTGATCGGCGTGCAGGATGAACAGCACGTCCAGCGCGCGCTCGAGCACGGGGTCGGGCTTGTAGCGCAGCTCGGTCATCTTGAAGAGCATCGACAGGAAGTTGCCGGTGTAGCTGAGCTCGTTGTCCGGCTGCACGTAGGGCAGACCGAGCGAGCTTCGATAGGCGTAGGCGGCGATGGTGGGCATCTTGCCGATCAGGCGCCGTACCTGCAGCCGCCGCGACTCGATGTCGTGGATGTTCTTGGCGTCGGGATAGAACGTCGAGAGCGCGGCCACCGTGCCTACGAGCATGCCCATGGGATGGGCGTCGTAGTGGAAGCCGTTCATGAAGTTCTTGGTCTTCTCGTGGAGCATCGTGTGCATGGTGATGTTCTCGGTCCATGCATCCATGTGCTCGATGTTGGGGAGCTCGCCCTTGACGATGAGATAGGCGGTCTCCAGGTAGGTGCTCTTCTCGGCCAGCTGCTCGATGGGATAGCCGCGGTAGCGCAGGATTCCCTTGTCGCCGTCGATGTAGGTGATGCTGCTCTTGCAGGCCGCGGTGTTGGTCAGGGCGGGGTCGTACGTCATCAGGCCGAAGTCGTCGTCGCCGGCCTTGATCTGGCGAAGGTCCATCGCGCGGATCGTCCCGTTCTCGATCGGGACTTCGTAGGTCTTGCCGGTCCGGTTGTCGGTGATGGTCAGGGAGTCCTTCGCCATGGCCTCTTCTCCGCTAATCTCATTCGCGCAGCACATTAGCAGGGGAAGGGGTTGGTTCAACGCGCCGCAGCGCGTCCGACGATGGTGTGGAAGCACGACGAGTCCTGTCCGCCTTGAAGCGCGCCTCGTCGGCGAGCTGCTGTCCGCTGCAACGCACGACCGTCGTCTCGCGCAACTCCGTATCAACGAGAAGTGAGGTTGCACGGTGCGGCGCCGCCGTCACGGCAAAGATGCCGCCTGCCGCGCGGGCGAACTCTACTGCGCCGAGTCCGGAGGCAGCAGCAGCCCGCTGGTGAAGATCTCCACGAGCGTGTCCGCATGTGCCTCGATTCGATCGGGCTGGAGCGGATCGAAGTCCCACAGCATGTTGATCAGCGGCGCGGCATCGAAGAAGTGCGGCACCGCGCCGAGAAACGCGAAGATCACGCACTGGATGGGCAGGTCCTTGACCAGCCCCGAGGCGCGGCCAAGGCGAAACATCTGCTCGATCTGCTGGATGAGCGGACGCAGGTGCTTCTCGACCATCCACTCCAGGCGCGGCCCGCGCACGGCCGATTCCGAAATGATCAGGCGACCGACCTCGGGATAGCGCGCGTTAAAGTAGACGAAGCGGCGGGCCATGATGCGGATAGCCTCGCGCGGCCCGACACGGCCCATGTCCTCCTCGACGCCCTGCAAGACGCTGGTCATGCGTCCGAAGGCGAGCTCGACGCTGGCGCGCCACAGCGCCTCCTTGGAGCCGAAGTGGTAGTGGATCAGCGGCTGCGTGACGCCGACCCGGCGGGCGACGGAGGCCGTGGTCGCGCCCTCGTAACCGTTCTCGGCGAACTCGACGAGCGAGGCCTCCAGGATTCGTTCGCGTGAGACCTTGGAGGAACGTCCGCGCTTTCTCAAAGCTTCCTGCACCGTGTGCACCCCCTCGTCGGGTGGCGCTGCTGCCGGCGGACGTGGCCGAGGCTGGCGGCACCGCGGGAATCGAAACGCGATCAGTATTTCTGAAGCGGCCAATAAGGCAAGCCATGCGGTGCCTTCGCCACCATTGTAGAGCCGCCAGCATCGGCTAACGTGTCCGATGTGCCTCGCCGCCGGCAAGCCCTGCGCCCGTCCCTGCCCGTTGTGCTGTTGTTTCTAGCGTTTGGCGCCATCGTGCCGGGGCGCAGCAGTCTTGCGATCGCGCAGGTTCCGATCTTCGGCGCACCGGGCATCCTGAACCCGCAGGCCGATAAGGACGATAGTGCCGACGAGCTGCCGCGCGTCGCCACCGACCGTAGCGGAATATGGGTGGTTGCCTGGCAGACCACCGGCGGCGGGCCGCTCGGCCTTGGCCGCGACTCCGACATCGTCTTCACGCGCTCGCCCGACAATGGCGCGACCTGGACCATGGCCGCGCCGGTGGCGGCAAGTGCCCGCGAGGATGACGGCGATGACACGCAGCCCGTGGTCGCCACCGACGGCAAGGGCCGCTGGATGATGGCGTGGACCTCCACCCAGAGCCTCGGCGGCCGCGGCCGCGACCGCGACATCCATGTCTCGGTCTCCAACGACGACGCCATCACCTGGACCACGCCCAAGGCCGTCAACAACAACGCCACCCGCGACTACGGCGCCGATGAGCAGCCCGACATCGCCACCGACGGCAAGGGCCGCTGGGTTGCGGTCTGGCAGTCGACCGATTCGCTCGGCAACACCATCGGCGGCGATCGCGACATTCTCTCGGCGGTCTCCACCGACGGCGGCCTGAGCTGGAGCAACCCGGTTCCGGTCAACACCAACGCTGCCGACGATCAGCGCTTCGACACCTCGCCGCGCATCAGCACCGACGGCAACGGCGTATGGGCGGTGGCGTGGTCGTCGGGCGGCGAGTCGCAGTCGCGCGTCGGCTACGAGCGCGGCATCCACGTTGCGCGCTCGACCAACGGCGGCATCACGTGGAGCGACCCCATGGTCCTTGCGGGCAAGGAAGGCGACATGCGCCCGGGCGTCGGCCCGCGCATCACCAACGATGCGCGCGGGCACTGGGTCTGTGCATGGGCCTCCAGTGATTCGCTCGGCAACACCAAGGGTCTCGACCGCGACGTGCTCGTGGTGCGCTCGGGCGACGACGGCGTGACCTGGAGCAAGGCCGCGCCCATCAACGCCGAGGCCACGCGCGATGCCGGCGATGATGCTTCCCCCGAGCTGATCACCGACGGCCACGGGTCATGGCTGGCCGTGTGGACGTCCTGGGACAACCGGCGAGGGACCACCGGCGCCGACGGCGACATCTTCGTGTCGATCTCGCGCGACAACGGCGAGAGCTGGGCGCCATCGCTGGTGCTCAACAGCAACGGCGCTTCCGACTTCGGCGAGGATCTCAATCCCTCCATTGCCACCGACGGTCGCGGCACCTGGATCACGGTGTGGGACAGCACAGAGCCCGGCGGCACCTACGGCTACGACCGCGACCTGGTGATGGCCAGCGGCCGCTTCGGCGGCGCCGCTGCCGGCCCTTCGGGCGGCGCGCCGCGGCCATCGCCGGGAGGCGTGCCGGCGGCGCCCGCAGACGGCGGAGCGACGCGTTGACGACTCCCGAGCGCGCTTCGGGGCCCGAGAGCGAGCCGGCCGCGACGGCCGCGCGCGCCTACCACGAGCGGACACGGCACAGTCCCGACAGCGTCCGGCGCAGCGGCTACCGGCTGAACTGGGAGAACCAGCCGATCCCGTTCAAGATCTACACCAGCGATCTTCCGGTGGTCGCGCTTCCGCAGCAGGTCCCGCCCTCGGACGCACGCATGATCGAGACGCTGCTGCGCGGCGTGCCGGCGGACGAAAACACTCCGCTCGACCTGCCGCATCTGGCGCGCATCCTGTTCCTGAGCGCCGGCGTCGTCCGCACGCGCCGCTATCCGAGCGGGCACCTGCAGATGTTCCGTGCGGCCGCCTGCACCGGCGCGCTCTACCACATCGACGTCTACGTCGCGTGCGCCGACATCGATGGCCTCGAAGCCGGCGTCTACCACTTCGGGCCGCACGACTTCGCGCTGCGAAGGCTGCGCGCCGGCGATCATCGCGGCGCGCTGGTCGAAGCCACCGGCGGTGCTCGCGAGATCGCCGAGGCGCAGGCCGTGCTGGTGCTGGCGTCGACGTACTGGCGCAACTCATGGAAGTATCGCGAGCGCGCCTACCGCCACAGCTACTGGGACAGCGGCACCATCCTGGCGAACGTGCTGGCGCTGGCCGACGCCGACGGCATCGCCTCGAAGGTCTTCGCCGGCTTCGTCGACGCCGAGGTCGAGCGCCTGCTCGGCCTCGATCCGCAGTGCGAGGGCGTGACCGCGCTGGTGGCCCTGGGACGCGGGCAGCGCCGTCCGGAGCCTGGCGATTCCGCCGCCGCGCTGGCGCCGCTCGAACTGGCAACGCAGCCGTTGTCGCCGCGGCCCGTGCACTACGCGCTCCTCACGCACACCCATCACGCCACCGCCATGACGTCGCCCGGCCAGGTCGCGGCGTGGCGCGCCGGCGCGATGCTTCGTCGCGGGCCGGAGGCCGGCGACGGCGCGCGCGAGCTGGCGCCGCCGGCAATCGCCGATCGCAGCCTGGATGAGACCATCCTTCGGCGCGGCTCGGCCCGTCTGTTCGAGCAAGCACCCATCACCGAGGAGGAGCTGTCGGCGCTCCTTGCCTGTGCGGCGTCCGGGATGGACTGCGATTTCGCACGCAGCCGCGCCGACCGCGTGTGCGACACCTACGTCATCGTTCACGACGCCGGCGACCTTCCGATGGGTGCGTACTACTACGACGCCGGCAGCGGGCGCCTTCAACCCCTGAGCGCGCGCGTGACGCGGCACGGCTCCGGCTTCGTCGCGCTCGAACAGGACCTGGCCGCCGACGCGGCGGTGAACGTGTATTCGCTGTGCGATCTGGAAGGCGTTTTTCGGGCCCTCGGCGGCCGCGGCTACCGTGCCGCGTCGCTCGAAGGCGCGGTCGCCGGAGGTCGCGCCTACCTGGCTGCGTACGCCATGGGTCTGGGCGCCACCGGACTGACCTTCTACGATGATTACGCCACCCAGACGTTCGAGCCTCACGCCGAAGGCAAGTCGGTGATGTTCCTGACCGCAGTCGGTCACCGCACCCGATCGAGCGCTTGAAGCACCTGTGGTGCTCTGATGAATTACCGCCCTCCCGCCCTCCAGGCGGGTTCCGACGCCGGCGCGCCGCGATGGCCGAGCGCTTCAGGAGGGGACATCGAAGAATGGAAGAGTCACAGGAACTGATCGGCGAGTCGCTGCGCGTTCACCTCCTGGGCGTAGCAGGAAACCTCTGCATCGATCAGGGCGTGGCCAACGTCCTGCTCGATCTCGCGACCGTAGCCAAGACGATCTCGTGCGAGGTCAACCGCGCCGGCCTCGTCGGCATTCTCGGCATGACGGCACAGCGCAACGTGCACGGCGAGCAGGTGCAGAAGCTCGACGTGTACGCCAACGAGCTGATCATCGAGTCGCTGCGGGCTTCGGGCAGCGTCTGCGGCATGGCGTCCGAGGAGAACCAGGGCATCATCCTGCCTTCGAGCAAAGGCGAGAGCGCCGAGTATCTGTGCCTGTTCGACCCGCTCGACGGCTCCTCCAACATCGACGTCAACGTCAGCATCGGAACGATCTTCTCCATCTTCCGCCGCAAATCGAGGAGCGGCGCCGCGGTGATGAGCGACTTCCTGCAGTATGGCCGCGAGCAGGTGGCCGCCGGCTATTTCGTCTACGGCACCAGCACGATGCTGGTGTACACGTGCGGCGACGGCGTCAACGGCTTCACGCTGGAGCCCTCGACCGGCGAGTTCCGTCTGTCGCACCCGCGCCTGCAGACGCCGTCGCGCGGCAGCATCTACAGCTGCAATGAGGGCAACTCGCAGACGTGGGACGCCGGCACGCGCGCCTACATCGAGGCGCTCAAGGAGACGAGCAGGGAAGCGGGGCGGCCCTACAAGTCGCGCTACGTCGGCTCCTTCGTGGCCGACTTCCACCGCAACCTGCTCAAGGGTGGCATCTTCCTGTACCCCGCCGACCGCAAGGATCCCTCCAAGCCCGCCGAGGGAAAGCTTCGCCTCATGTATGAGTGCAACCCGATGGCGTTCATCCAGGAGCAGGCCGGCGGCCGTGCGCTCGATGGGGATCTCACCCGCGTGCTCGACATCCAGCCCAACGGGATCCACCACAAGATCCCGCTGGCCATCGGAAGCAGTGCCGACATCGAGGAATACTCGGAGTACTATGTCCGGCATGCAACGCGCGGAGCAGCCTGAGGTCCCGGCGACGGGCAGACGAACCATTTTCCCGACGATGACTCGTGCGGCGGCGCTTGCCGTCGCCGGTGTCCTTGCCGTCGCTGCTGCAGCGGCGCCGAGTGCGTTTGCGGGCGACACGCCGCGCGAACGGTGCGACGTCGCTTTCGTGCTCGGCGCCCTGCCCGGCAGCACGACGCTGACCGCCATCGACTTCGTCGTCTCGTATGAGCGGCCGAAGATCTTCTGGAAAGATCCGATGAACCAGATCCACTGCGTGGGGCTGCCGCAGGGCTCGGCCGTGGCCGCCAGCGACAATCTGGTCAAGGAGGAGCTGACGGTCGCCTATTCGTCGGCCACCGGTGTCATCGGCGGCACACCGCTGGTGCGGTGCGACGTCTACGTCCCGCCCGGCGACACGCCGGAGCCCTCGGACTTCCCACAGATCACCGTCACGCAGGCCACCGACGCCGGCGGCACGGCCATCGATCCGGCGCCGGTGATGCTGGTCGGGCAGATCCGCTGCGGCGCCGAGATCACGACGACGACCAGCTCGACGACGACGTCGAGCCACCCGACGCTGACGACGACCACGACCACGCTGGAGCCGGAGACGTGCAGCGTGCTGCTGCGTCTCGACACCGCCGGCAGCTTCCGCCGCGTCAGCTTCGAGCTCGGCTACGAGGACGCCGGCGGGCGCCTGGCCGGCAACGCCAACGTCGTCTGCCACAACCAGACCAGCGCGCAGATCGGCATCGACGAGAACAAGAACGAGCAGACGGTCTCCTTCAACCTGGTCTCGCTCCAAGCATTCACCGGGCCGCGCGACCTCGTCGAGTGCGACTTCGTGCCCACGCACTTCCTCGGCGACGCCGACGATTTCGACGTGCTCGTCCTGGCTGCCAGCGACGCGAACAACGTCCCGATCACCGGTACTCTGCCGGACGTGTCGGCGAGCCACGTCATGTGCCCGTCGCTCACGACAACCACGACCGCGGGGCCGACGACGACGAACACGACCGTGACGACGACGACCGGCGAGCCGCTGTGCGGCGATGCCGACAACAGCGGCGAGGTCCAGGCCAGCGACGCACTGGCGGCGCTGCGCGAGGCGGTGGGGCTGACTTCGCCCTGCACGCTGGCGCGCTGCGACACCGACAGCAGCGGCGTCATCCAGGCGTCGGATGCGCTGCGCATCCTGAAGGCGGCCGTCGGCGCCGACGTCACGCTGGACTGCCCGACCTGAGCGGCCGCGTCCGTCGGCTGGGCGTCGGCGTGGACTGGCCGTCGCCGACGCGGGGGCCGGCCGGTCCGCGTGACCGCGCACGCGTCCGTGGCGGCTTCGGTCGCGGTGGCCAAAATGCTCAAATGCCAGACCTGACCCCGTTCCTGCGATGCGAGGGCTCGTGCAGAGAGTTCACGGCGCTGCGGTCCGTGTCGGCGGCGATGTGGTTGGCCAGATCGGCGCCGGCCTTTGCGTGTTCGTCGGCGTGGGCCACGACGACGGCGAGGCCGACGCGCAGACCCTGGCCGAGCGCGTCGTGAACCTGCGCGTTTTTCCGGACGATGCGGGCAAGATGAACCGCTCGCTTCTCGATACCGGCGGCAGCCTCCTGGCGGTCTCGCAGTTCACGTTGATGGGCGATACGCGCCGCGGCCGGCGTCCCTCTTTCGTCGCGGCCGCCGCGCCCGAACATGCCAATCCCCTCTTCGAACGGTTCGCATCCGAGGCCGCATCTCTTGGCGTGGGGGTTGCTACCGGCCGATTCGGTGCTCATATGGATATCGACATCCACGCCGACGGCCCGGTGACGCTGATGCTGGACACGAAGGAGAGCCGGCGCGGCTGAACGGCGGGATAAAGGAACGACGTCGTGGCGCGAGCAGGGTTCTGGCCCGTAGGTGGCTACAAGATTTCCTTCCGCAAGGACGGCCACTGGTACGCCGACGACGACCGCATACCCAACGCCCGTATCGCACGGCTGTTCTCGCGCCACCTGTGTCCGGACGGCAACGGCGGCTGGGTCATCGACGTCGGCATCGATCGTCATCCGGTCACCGTCGAGGATACGCCGCTGGTGGTGCGACGTATCGATGGCGACGCCGAGAATGGTTTTCAGGTCCGCACGAACGACGGCGTCTCCTCGTCCCTGGACTGCACGACTCTCGAGATCGGAGACGGCGACGTGCTGTACTGCACGGTCGACCGCGGCGACAAGCGCGGACGCATGAAGGCGCGCTTCCTGCGTCCGGCCTACTACGAGCTGGCGCGCTACATCGACTTCGACGGCGACATGCCGGTGCTGCACTGCCGCGGGCGCCAGTTCCCCGTCGAGCACCACCACGCCGCCTGACCCTTGCGCATCGTCCTGCTGGAGCCGGAGATCCCGCCGAACACGGGATCGGTGGCACGCCTGGCGGCGGCCACGCAGACGCCGCTGGACCTGATCGGTCCCTTGGGGTTCTCGCTCGAGGACCGCTATCTGAAACGTGCCGGTCTGGACTATTGGCCCTGGGTCGATCTGACCGTGTATGACAGCTGGCAGCAGTATCTGGCCGCGCCGCATCGCGGGCGTCTGCTCGGTCTGTCGGCGCGCGCAACCCGCTCCTACACCGAGGCGGCCTTCTGCGAGACCGACCGCCTGCTGTTCGGCAAGGAAACCTCGGGCCTGGGGGCCGACATCATTTCCATGCTGGGCGAGCATGTCTTCACGATCCCCATGAGCAGCCCGCACGTCCGGAGCCTCAATCTTGCCAACGCCGTTTCCATCGTTGTGTACGAGGCCCGGCGCCAGCTCGCTCTGGTCTGAACGGGCGGGAGCGCCGGCGCGGTCCGCGGCGGCGCCGGCTTCTTTGCTCCCAGCAGAGGGTGCGCGGATGTGCGCGAGCGGTCGCTGCTGCGGCCCCGTCGTCTATACTCGCGGACATGCCTTTCAGGACGGACCGTAGCCAAGGCCGTGCGCCGCGGCCTTCCCAGGATATTGCCCCCCCCAGCGCCTGGCGATGGGCCGCGCTCGCGCTTCTGACCGTCGTCGCCGCCACGGGTGCGCAGGCGCAGTCGGGCTCGCGCGAGTACGAAGATCGGAATTCCCGCTCCTACGAAGATCGCCGCTACGGCGAAGAGCGCGACCCGCGCTACCAGCAGCGCCCCCCGAGCCAGCGACGTCCGGAGCCGCCGCCGCGCCGCGCGCCGATGCACCCGGCCTACCAGCCCGACGCGCGCGAAGCCGACCGTCATCGATCCGCCGAGCGTCCAGCCTACCGCCCCGAACCGCGCCCCTCCGATCGTCACCCGTCGCCAGCCCGCCCCGGCCCGCGCGGCCCGTTGGCTCAGCATCATCCGTCATCGCCGCGCGACGACGCACGCCATCCCGAATCCACCCGACCGGACGACGGCCGGCGTGAGTACTTCGAGGAGCCGGGGCGGCCGATGGGAATGCACCACGGCTGCGGCAATCCGGTCGGCGTGGAAGTCATCACCACTCCCGACCGTCCCGTGCCCGGCGCGCCGCTGCGCGTGATCGCGGTTTCCGAGCGCGCCATCGACGGCGAGCTGCTGCTGATCTCGCCCAGCGGCGAGCGCGTCGCCGAAAGCGGCGAGCGCCGCGGCGGGCCGCCGTACTGGTGGTACGTGCAGGTGATGCCGCGCGAGATCGGACGGTATCGCGGCGTGCTCCGCACCGGCGGCACCACCGCGTGCGCCGACACCGACGTCACGCATAACCCGTCGCCGTTGCCCGAGCCGCCTTCTGCGGCCGTATGGCCGGTGCAGCGGCGCTGGGACCGCAACATGGAAAACCTCTACTCGGCCTGGGTGGAGAAGCTCTTCGACGATCCGCTCGACGCAACTCCGAGCTGGAAATCGCTGCACGAGGTCACGCGCCAGTCCGAGCGCAACTTCCTCTACGACCACCTCGGTCTGGGCGAGGATTCCGACGGCGGACTCAAGCTCGAGCCCGACTGCGCCGATCTGCCGTACTTCCTGCGCGGCTACTTCGCCTGGAAGATGCGGCTGCCCTTCGGCTGGTCGAAATGCCACCGCGTCGCCGCGGGCCAGGCGCCGACGTGCGTCGAGTGGCACAACAACCTGGAGCCAGGCGGGTCGGGAGGCGAGCTGTCGCGCGTGCAGAAGTTCCTGGCGCGCGACGTGGGCTGGGGCGTGCACTCGGGCACCGATCGTACCCTCGGCGACGACGACGAGTCCGACGTCTATCCCACGCGCCTGTCGGCGCAGACACTGCGGCCGGGCACCGTCTTCGCCGATCCCTACGGTCACATCCTGGTGCTGGTACGCCGCCTGCCGCAGACGCCGTCGGCGTCGGGGCAGTTCCTCGCGGTGGATGCGCAGCCCGACGGCACGGTCGCGCGCAAGCAGTTCTGGCGCGGGACGTTCCTGTTCACGGTCGACCCGAAGCTCGGCGGCGCCGGCTTCAAGAACTGGCGTCCGATCCTCCCCATGGACGACTCGCTGCGCCTGCTGACCAACGATGAGATCCTCGATCACCCCGACTACGGCGATTTCTCGATGGAGCAGTACGAGAACGGCGCCGAAGGCTGGTACGAGCGCATCGACGAGGTGCTCTCGCCCGAGCCGCGCGATGCCGAGCAGGTGGTACGCGAGATCGTCGATTCGCTCGAGCAGCAGGTGCGCGGGCGCGTCGACTCGGTACAGAACGGCGAAGACTACATGGCCAAAAACTCCGGCGTGGTGCCGATGCCCAAGGGTGCCGCGATCTTCCAGACCGTCGGCGCCTGGGAAGACTACGCGACGCCGTCGCGCGACCTGCGCCTGCTCATCGCCATCGACGTCGTGCGGGGCTTTCCCGACCGCGTTGCGCGCAACCCGCGGCGCTTCCGTCTGCCGGGCGGCGGCGGCGACGTTCGCGGCCAGCTCCAGGCGCTGCTCGAGGAGGAGACGCGCCGGCGCACCTTCGATTACACGCGCAGCGACGGCTCGCCGTGGACGCTGCGGCTGTCGGACGTGCTCGAGCGCGCCGTGGATCTGGAGATGGCCTACAATCCCAACGACTGCATCGAAATCCGCTGGGGCGCGCCCGAAGGCAGCGAGGAGCGCTCCACCTGCAGACGGCACGCGCCGCAGGAGCAGCGCCGGCGCATGAACCATCAGAACCGCGACTGGTTCCGCGAGCGGCGCCGGCCTTCCACCTGACACGGGTGCGCTTCGCCTTGGCACGGTGCGCGCCGCGGATGCGAGGTGCCGCTACCGGCACGGCCGGGTGCCTCTCGCATTCGGCTCGCGACGCCGCCGCGCGGGCGCGGGTGAGGCGACCACGCTTCCAACCAACCGACCATTGCGCCCAGCGCGGCAGTTGAGCATACATCTGCCGTGGAGCAGGCAGCGGCGATCGTCGGCGCGGCGGTGATTCTGCAGATTGCTGGCGCACTGCTCGCCTACACTCTGGGGCGCCTGCTGCGCTCGCCCATACTGGAGTGGGTTGTACCGCTCCTTCTTCTCGGCATTTCCGCCGCCGGAGCATTCCGTCTGCGCGAGGTCACGGCTGCCGGCGCCACGCCGGCAACCGTTGCCGATCAGCTGTCGCTGTGGCTGTCGGCGCTGACGACGATCGGCCTGGCCACGGCGAATGCATGGCTGCGCCGCCGCCGGCCGTCGCTGCTCGACCCGCGCAGGTCCCAGGAGCAGGAGCATGCGGCGCGCCTGTCGCTGTTCCTGAACGAGTTTCCGGCCCACATCTGGACCACCGATCGATCGCTCAGGATCGACACCGTCGCCGGCCGCGGCATCGAATCGCTCGAGCTGACGGCCGAAGGTCTGCTCGGCCGCAGCGTCGAGGAGGTGTTCACGTCGGTCGGCGTGGTGCCCGAATACATGACCGCTCCTCGCCGGGCGCTGGCCGGCGAGACGGTGCCGTTTCTGACGCCGGTGCGCGGCAACATGCTCGAAGGTGCCGTCGCGCCGCTGCACGACGGAGACGGAAACATCATCGGCACCATCGGCATCAGCCTCAACGTCAGTGAGCGCGAGCGTGCCTCCGAGCAGGCGCGCAGCGAAGAAGAGATCCTTCACGAGATTCTCGATCACACGCCGTCCATCGTCTTTCTCAAGGACCGCGAGGGGCGGTTCCTCTGGGTGAACCGGCGATGGGAGGAGCTGTCGCGGCGGCCGCGTACCGAGGTCGTGGGCGCCAACGACTACGACTTCTTCCCGCCCGAGGCCGCGACGGGCTTCCGGCGCACCGACGCCAAGGTCTGGGCCACCGGCCAGGCTGAGACGTTCGTGGAGCCATTGGTGGGCAAGCGCCGCTCCCGCACGATGCTGTGCAGCAAGTTCCTGCTGCGGCGCAGCGACGGCACGCCCTATGCCCTGTGCGGGATCGCCAACGACATCACCGAGCGGGCCCGAATGGAGGAGGAGCTCAAGCGTCGCGAAGCGCTTCTGGTGGAAGCGCAGGCGCTCGCGTCGCTGGCGAGCTGGGAGCTCGATTTCCGCAGCGGCGAGCATTTCGCCTCCGAGCACATCTACACCATGCTCGGCATCGACGCGCGCGAGAACACGATTTCCACTTTCGACGACTTCCTCGCGCACGTGATCGAGGAAGACCGCGCGACCCTGATGGAGGCCGTGCACCGTGCGTTCGTGCAGAACGAGCCGACCGTCGCCGAATTCCGCGTCCGGCAGGGCGACGGACAGATCCGCTGGCTGCGGGCGCAGGGCAGAATGGACCGCGACGAGGACGGCGTGCCGGTGCGGTTCTATGGCTTCACGCAGGACATCGACGAGGAGCGGCGTGCGGAAGAGGAGATCCGGCGCCTGACCTCGCAGCTCGAGCACGGCGTGCGCGAGCGTACGCTGCAACTCGAAGGCGCGGTGCAGGAGCTGAGCAGCTTCAGCTACGCCGTCTCCCACGATCTTCGCCAGCCGCTGCGCTCGATCGCCGGATTCCTGGCGCTGATGGAAGAGGAAGCCGGCGATAGCCTGGGCAGCGTCGCGCACTACCTGGAGCGTGCGCGGACCGCCACCCGCCGCATGGACAACATCATCGGCGATCTGCTTGCGCTTGCTCGCGTCACGCATGCACCGCTGCGGCGCGACCGCCTCGACCTGACCGAGCTCGCTCGCGAGATCTCCATCGAGCTCAGCCGTTCCGAGCCGAACCGCGACGTGCAGTGGGAGCTCAGTGACGGCCTGTCTGCCTCGGCCGACCCCGGCCTTGCGCGCCTGGTGCTGCAGAACCTGATGAGCAACGCCTTCAAGTTCACCCGCAAGACCCCGCGCCCGGTCATCGAAGTGGGCTCGCGCGAGATCGACGGACAGACGGTTCTGTACGTGCGCGACAACGGTGTCGGCTTCGACATGGCGCGCGCCAAGCGCTTGTTCGAGCCGTTCCAGCGCCTCCACGATGCCGCCGAGTTCGAAGGCAGCGGGATCGGCCTGGCAACGGTAGCCCGCATCGTGCGTCATCACGGCGGCTGGATCCGGGCCGAATCGCGCCCACAGCACGGCGCCACGTTCCTGTTCACGCTCCCGGCTGCCGTGGAGACCGAAGAGGAGGCGGCGTGATCGCGTGAGCGCACTGGCCGAAACGTGGCCCTGGTGGAGCGTGCTCGCGCAGCTCGCCGTGCTCGCGCTGGCCGCGCGCGCTCTGCTGGCGGGCATTCAACCATCGCGTCCCGCTCCGGGCGCGACGCCGGCGGACGCGGCCGCCGTTGCGCGCCGGCGCGTGCTGGCCCTGATGGTCGAGCAGCTTCCCGCGCACATCTGGACGGTCGATGACAAGCTGCGCTTCGTCAGCGCCGGCGGACGGGGTCTGGAGGCGCTCGGCTTCAAGCCGCAGGACCTTACGGGCCGCTCCGTGCGCATCATCAGCGGGGCCGAAGGCCTGTCCGAGTACAATCACGAGATCCATGCGCGGGCGCTGGCGGGCGAGACCGTGCGCTTTCGCCGCTGCATGGGCGAGGCGACCATCGAAGGCGCGGTCGGGCCCATCCGCGACACCGAGGGCACGATCACCGGCGTTGCCGGCGTGGGCATCGACGTCACCGCTCAGGCCGCCGCCGAAGAGCTGGCGCGGGCAACCGCGCAGACGATGCAGGAGATTCTCGATCACGCGCCGGCCAGCATCTTCATCCGCGACCTCGACGGCCGCCTCACCTTTGCCAATCGCAGCTGGGAGACGTTCACCGGCAGGACGCGCCAGGAAGCCGTCGGCACCACCTTCCACGAGCTGTACCCGCCGGAGCTGGCCGAGGTGTACGAGCGCAATTTCCGCGATGCGCTGGCGTCCACAGAGGCGGTGTCGGTCATCGAGAAGGGCATGGTCGGCGGCGAGGAACGCTCGTTCCTGACCGTGCGCTTTCCGCTGCGCCGGCGCGACGGCACGGTCTACGCGCTGTGCGGCATCTCGACCGACCGTACCGATCACATTCGCATGCAGGAGGAGCTGCGGCGGCGTCAGGAGCTGCTCGATCACGCACAGGCGATGGCGCGCCTGGCCAGCTGGGAGACCAACCTGCGCACCGGCGAGCGCTACTGGTCCTCGCACATGTACGCGATCCTCGGGCGCGAGCCCGATTCGGTGGCGGATCGGCAGGGCTACTCGCCCGATCTGCTGCTCGCGCACGTCGTCGACGAGGACAGGCCGCGCGCGATGGAAGAGGTGATGGCGGCGCTCTTCCAGGAGAAGCAGTACCGCGTGCAGTATCGCGTGCGCCGCGCCGACGGCCGCCTGGCCTGGCTGCTGGTGGTCGGCAACGTCGAGCGCGACGAGGACGGTGCGCCCGTGCGCTTCTACGGGTTCGTCCAGGACATCACCGAGCGCATGGAGGCCACCCAGGAGATCAGCGTGCTCAACGAGCGCCTCGAGGAGCGCGTCCGCCAGCGCTCGCAGCGGCTGGAAGTCGCGGTCAAGGAGCTGAGCAGCTTCAGCTACGCGGTATCGCACGACCTGCGGCAGCCTCTGCGGGCGATCGCCGGCTACATGTCGCTGCTCGAGGAAGAAGTGGGGCAGCGCCTGCCGCAGGAGGCGCGTCAGTTCATCGGCCGCGTGCAGGCAGCGGCACGGCGCATGGACGCGATCATCGACGACCTGCTCGCGCTTTCGCGCGTCTCGCACGTGTCGTTCGAACGCATCGCGCTCGACCTGAGCGCGATGGCCCGCGACGTGGCCGGGGACGTTTCGGCTGCGGATCCGTCGCGCGACGTGCGCTGGGTGATCGAGGAGGGCCTGACCGTGCATGCCGACAAGGGGCTGGTGCGCATCATCCTTCAGAACCTGTTCGGCAACGCCTTCAAATTCAGCCGCGGGCGTGAGCAGGCCGTGATCGAGCTCGGGAGCGAAGTCGAAGACGGCGAGCGCGTCTACTTCGTCCGCGACAACGGCGCCGGCTTCGACTCGGCCCATGCGCAGCGCCTGTTCCAGCCCTTCCAGCGCCTGCACGATGCATCGCGGTTCGAAGGGACCGGCATCGGTCTGGCGACGGTTGCACGTGTCGTGCGCCGTCACGGTGGATGGATTCGCGCGCAGTCGGCGCCGGATCAGGGCGCGACGTTCCGCTTCACGCTGGCTGCGAAAGACGACGCGAGCTGAGCTTCGCTTTCTGGTCGACCCCCGCCGCCGGTCGCCGTCGCCGGCCTCGAAGTCGGGCAGGCGTGCGCGATCCTGCTGCCGGGGCCGCGACAGGTACCAGCATGCGGGGTGCGCCGCGGCCACCCGAAGGTATAAATCTTTCGCACAGGCCTTGGCCGCCCGGTGCGCGTGTTACGTTGCGAAGCGTGCGTGCGATGCGGCGCCCAGGGGCACCGGTCCCTGGGTGGGCGGTAGTCGAGCGGTGGAGACGCGCACGAAAGCTTGCAGCGCCTCGCGCCCAAGGAGCTCGTCACCATGGCCCGTTCGATCTGGAAAGGAAGCCTCGCGTTCGGACTCGTCGAGATTCCGGTTTCGCTCGTGGCGGCCGAAGAGGCCGACGAGCTGGCGTTCCACCAGATCGACCGCCGCACCTTCTCGCGCGTGGGCACGACGCGCATCAACAAGGAGACGGGCGAGCCGGTGCCGTGGAGCGAGATCGTCAAAGGCTACGAGTACGAGCCCGACGAATACGTGATCCTCTCCGACGAGGAGCTGCGGCGTGCCAACGTCAAAGCGACCAAGACCATCGAGATCGAGGACTTCGTCGACCAGGCGGAGATCGACCCCCGCTACTACGAACGCCCCTACTATCTGGAGCCGATCAAGAAGGGCTCGAAGAGCTACGCGCTGCTGCGCGAGACGCTCGAGCGAACCAAAAAGGTCGGGATCGCACGCGTGGTGTTGCGCACGCGCCAGCGCATCGGCGCCGTGATGGTGCGCGACGGCGTGCTCGTCCTGGAGCTGCTGCGTTACGCCTACGAGCTGCGTGACCCGAAGAAGATGGACCTGCAGGTGCCGGCCGATGCCGAGGAGCTGGGTGTCAGCGACCGCGAGGTCAAGATGGCCGAACGCCTGGTGCAGGGCATGAGCGCACGGTGGAACCCGAAGAAATACAAGGACGACTATCGTGACGACGTCCTGGCGATGATCCAGAAGAAGATCAAGGCCGGCCACACGCACGTGATCGAGGTGCCCGACGCCGAAGGCGAGGCCGACGAGACACCGCGTGCCGATGTGGTGGATCTGATGCCTCTGCTCAAGAAGAGCCTCGAGTCGCGCGAGGCCAAGGTGTCACGCTCGGTGGCGGCGCGCGCGAGCTCGGGCGAGAACGAAAAGCCGAAGACGGCCAAGTCCAGCGCCAGGAAAACCGGCGGCAACAAGAAGAGCTCGGGCGGTGAAGGCCGTGGTACGCGGCGGAGTGCGTGAAGATTGCCGATCGCAGCGGCTCCCGAACCGATGCAGCGTCGGTGCGCGGCGCGCGTGCGGCTCCGATGCCGGAATGGATCGAGCCGAGCCTTTGCACGCTGGTGACGGCGCCGCCGGCCGGCGGCGACTGGCTTCACGAGATCAAGCTCGACGGCTATCGCATCCTGGCGCGAGTCGAGGACGGGCAGGCGCGGCTGCTGTCGCGCAACGGCAAGGATTGGACCGGCCAGTTCGCATCCATCGCCCGCGCCGTGGCCGCTCTTCCCTTCGAGCGCGCCATCCTCGACGGCGAGGTCGTGATCCTGAAAGCCGACGGCACCACCAGCTTCCAGGAGCTGCAGAACGCGCTCAGCCGCCAGGGCCAGAGCGGCATCACCTACTTCGCGTTCGACCTGCTGCACTTCGGCGACCATGACCTGACGGCGGCGCCGCTGCGCGAGCGCAAGCGCCTGCTGCAGGCCGCGCTTGCGCCGTCCGACACGGCAGGAGTCATCCGCTACACCGACCACGTTCAGGGCAGCGGCGTCGAGTTCTATCGCCAGGCATGTGCGCACGGCCTGGAGGGGACCATCGCCAAGCGCGCCGAATCGCCCTACAGGTCCGGCCGCTCGCGCGACTGGCTCAAGATGAAGTGCCTGCAGGGGCAGGAGTTCGTCATCGGCGGCTACACCGAAGGCACCGGCAGCCGCACCGGCTTCGGCGCACTTCTGCTCGGCGTCAACGAGGAGGCGGGGCTTCGGTACGCCGGCCGCGTCGGCACGGGCTTTACCGAGACCTCGCTGCGCGAGCTGTCCGAGCGGCTGCGCGCGCTCGAGCGCAGGCAATGCCCGTTCTCGAAGCGCCCCACCGACATCCGCGCCGGCGTGCACTGGGTCGAGCCCGAGCTGGTTGCCGAGGTGGTGTTTCTCGGGTGGACCCGCGATGGGCTTCTGCGCCAGCCGTCGTTTCGCGGTCTGCGCAGCGACAAGCGTGCGGCCGACATCGTGCGAGAGCAGCCGCTGGCGGCGCCGCCTCCCGCGCAGGTACGCAGCGATGCGCGCGTGGCTACGCGGGTCGCCGGAATCCGCATCACCAATCCGGCCAAGGTGCTGTATCCGGATCCGGGCGTGACCAAGTACGAGCTGGCGCAGTACTACGACATGGTCGCGGAGTGGATGGTGCCGCACGTGTCGCATCGGCCGCTGACGCTGGTGCGCTGCCCGGACGGCTACGAAGGCGAGTGCTTCTTTCAAAAGAACGTCGCCGAGGGCACGCCGCCGCAGGTCGGGCGCGTACACATTCCCGATCTCAAGGAGATCGAGGATTCCACGTACCAGTACGTCAAGGATGCGGCCGGGCTGGTCGCGCTGCTGCAGCTCGGCGTGCTCGAGTTCCATATCTGGGGCTCGCGCCAGCAGCACCTCGAGCAGCCCGACCGCGTCACGTTCGATCTGGATCCGGGTCCTGGCGTCTCCTACGAAGAGGTCATCGAGGGCGCGCTTCTGGTGCGCGACACGCTGGCGCGGCTGCAGCTGCGCAGCCGCGTGATGCTGACCGGCGGGAAAGGCCTGCATGTCGTGCTTCCTCTCGAGCCCGAGCACGACTGGGCAACGGTCAAGGACTTCTCACACGCGTTCGTGCAGGCGCTGGTGCGCTCCCATCCGACGCGCTACACGGCGCACCTGGCCAAAGTTCGTCGCGAGCGCAAGATCTTCCTCGACTATCTTCGCAACGGACGCGGGGCCACGGCGGTCGCCCCCTACTCGACGCGCGCGCGTGCCGGCGCGCCGGTGGCCGTTCCCATCGATTGGGACGAGCTGCGCCCGTCGCTGCTGCCGAATGCATTCAACGTCCGCAACCTCGCTCGGCGGATGCAGCGCGTCGCCGACCCGTGGCTGCAACAGGAGATCGCTCCGCAATGGCTCGGCAAGACGCTGTCGGACGCTCGTGCCGCGCTCGGCCCGCACAAGCGCAAGAGCACGCGCTGAACGACCCTACGCGCTGCAGCGGTGAGGTCACCGCGCCAGCGGCAGCGTCATATAGAACGTCGCGCCATTGCGGGCATCGCTCTGCGCCCACACGCGACCGCCGTGACGCTCGACGACTCGGCGCACGGTTGCCAGACCGATGCCGGTGCCGTCGAACTCGCCGTCGGTGTGGAGCCGCTCGAAGACCCGGAACAGCTTGTCACCGTACTGCGGGTCGAAACCGATGCCGTTGTCGCGCACGAACAGGACCGCCTGCCCGGGCGGTGCCTGGTCGTCGTTCTCGACGCCGATCTCGATGATCGACTGGTCGCGTGGCATCGAGAACTTGATGGCGTTCGAAAGCAGGTTCGCCAGTGCCGTGCGCAGAAGCGCGCGGTCCGCCTGCACGGCCGGAAGCGCGCCCACGCTCCATTGGATGGGCCGGTCCTGGTTCTCCGCGCTCAGCTCGCGCTGCAGCTCGCGCACCAGCTGGGCCACGTCGACGCGCTCGGTGCGCAGCCCGGTGCGCCCCGTGCGAGAGAACGCGAGCAGATCGTCGACGAGCCGGCCGAGCTTGCTGGCGGCGGCCGAAATGCTTTGGAGATGCCGCCGCGACGTCTCATCGAACGACTCCGCGCGCACCAGCAGCAGATTGGCGAATCCGTCCAGATGCCGCAGCGGCGCGCGAAGGTCGTGCGCCACCGCCGACGTGAACGCCTCCAGCTCGCGCGTGGTGGCCTCGAGGCCGGCGGTGCGTTCGACGACCCGCTCTTCGAGCACGGCGTTGAGGTGCTGGAGCACGCCGTTGAGCTGCTGGACCTCGGCCTCGGCACGGCGGCGCTCGCTGATGGCCGCCGCCAGCACCATCCCCGACGACGCGAGCACGGCCATGAAGCTCTGCAACGCGAGCAGGTTTTGTGCGGCGTTTGCTGTGGCGAACGGTCCCGACTCGCGGGCGGTGCTCTGCGTCGCGATCAGCGACACGACCATGGTTGCGCCGGCAGCGCCCGGCGGCCCGAAGCGCAGCGCGCCCCATATGATGAACGGAAACATCGCGTACGCGCCGCTATTGCCGCCAAAGAAGCGCTGCTCGAACACGATCAGCGCAGCCAGCAGCAACCCCGTCAGCAGAGCCAGCGCCTCGCGCGGTCGCGCCAGCAGCCCGCCCAGGCGAGGCGCGCTCCGCCACGTCAACAGCACCGGCGCGACGATCAGGCTTCCCATCGCATCACCGAGCCACCACGTCAGGAGCGCGCTGCCGTACTGTTCCTCCGGCAGCACGCCGGCAAGCCACGCGCTGTTCACGCCGATGAGCGCGCTGGCGGCGGGGCTGACGACGGCGGCCACGGCGATCAGGGACAACGCGTCCTGCACACGATCCAGCGACTTGCGAAAGCCCACGACGCCGAGAAGCTGCGCTGCGATGACGGCTTCCAGCGTATTGCCGAAAGCGATCGGCAGCGTGACCACCAACGGTACGCCGATCGAGAGATTGGTCAGGAAGGCGCCGAGCGCGATGCCGGGCCACAGCGCAGGTGCCAGCAGCATCGCTGCAACGGCCATTCCCGTCGGCGGCCACACTGGAGCGGCCAGGCCGCCGATGGCCGCGAGCGACAGGCCCGCGCGAGCGGTGGCGAGGTAGGCAAGCGCAAGTAGAGCGATCTTTGCGCTCCGCGGAAGATTGCGCCGACCCATCACCGTGACTCGCCGAGATCTACTCCGGATGCGGTGGCGGGATGTTCACTTTGGCCCAGAACGCACTGAGCAGCCGCAGCGTCTCCGCGAACCGTTCGAACTCCACGGGCTTGACCACGTACGCGTTCGCGCCCAGGCGGTAGGCCTCGAGGATGTCGCGATGCTGGGCGGAGGAGGTCAGGACGACCACCGGGATCAGCGACAGCGTCTCATCCCCCTTGATCTGTCGCAGAACGTCGAGACCGTTGATGCGCGGCATCTTGAGGTCGAGAAGGACCAGCGCAGGATTGCCGGGCTCGCGGGTCGCGTACGGCCCGCGCCGATACAGATAATCAAGAACCGCCACTCCGTCGCGCAGCAGGATGAGGGACTGCGCGTCCTCCTCGAGATCCAGAGCCCGCGTGGTCAGCTCGGCATCGTTGGCGTCGTCTTCGGCGAGAAGAATCAGCTTGGATTCCACGATCTCACCATCGTTCCCGTGGAGTAGAAGACGATAGTGGCAGTGGATTGATCAGATGCGCGGCCCAGGAGTGAGCACTGCTCAACCCTGCATCGGTTTCCATGCCCATGGTTTGCCCCTTGCTGCGGGGGATGGCGAACCCCTCGCCCTCGTCCGCAGGAGATGCGTAAGTACGCCGTATGCAGCGGGCATTCCAGCGCTTCTGGATGGTTTGCCTCCGATGGGGAAAGGCGCGTGTGGCAGATCACGACTGCCTCCGGAGTCGGCTTGCAGCGCAGTGCGGCAAAAGAGTTTGTCCTGACCCCATTGCAACCCGAAGTGGCGCTTTCTACTGTCCGACCGAGGCGGCGCCGGTGGTGCCGCAAGCCACCGGCACTGCGGGTGCCGCGGAGGGGACCGACATGAGCCTGATCTTTCCTTCGATCGGCTTTTTCCAGGCCCTCCGGGAGGCGATGGCCGCCGACGCCGAACGCTTCCGGAGACTCGGATACTTCGACACCACTTTCGGCGTGTCCGTGCTGGAGGACGGCGCCAGTCGCCAGTTCGTCCTGGCCTTCGACGTCTTCGACTGCGTCGATGTCCGCGAGGTCGAGGACCTGTCCAGCGAGAAGGTCGACTTCGTGCTCGAGGCCGACATCGCGGTATGGCGAGGCATGATCGCCAACATCAAGCAGAAGGGCGCGGCCGATGCCGAGCACGGAATCAACACGCTGACGCACTTCGGCGAGCGGATGCGCTGCGTCTACGACGACCCCGACGGCCACGACAAGATGTTCCGCTTCGCCGAAAGCATCCAGGAGTTCTTCAATCTTGCGGCCAGGGTCGACGTCGAAGTCGCGGCCGCAGCATGAGATTGGCGGCCAGGGTCTCGAATCCACGGATTGCGGAGGCTCGTAGCCTTAAGACGTGACCGACGGGAGGAGGCGATGAGCTACCTCAGCACCACCGAGTTCCTCGACGACAAGGATTTCGTCGATCGCTACATGTACACGATGCGCACCGGCAACCTCGATTTGTCGTGGATGGACGCCGCCACCGAGGATGTCGAGGTGCAGGCGGCGAACAGGCGCCGCGGTCTGACGTTCCGCGACCTCGACGTCGGCAGCTACGGTTACACCGACCTGCCGCCCATCGCGCGCGGCGCGAGCACCCTGGCGCCGCGGGGGGCCGAAGAGCCGCCGGGGCTCCCCGACATGAACGCCGGCACCGTGCGCAAGGCCGACGTGTGGGCCTACAACATCGAGGGCTATTACGAGGAGGCGATGTCGCGGCAGTGGAACGCCGCGACCGACATCCCGTGGAAGCAGTTGTGCGAGCACGACCTCGGGGAGGACCTCGGCAAGGCCTACTCGCAGTTGCTGACGTTCCTGACCGAAGTGGAGATGATCGCCACCGACGTGCCCAGCAAGTGGCTCAGCCAGATCAGCGCCGACTACTTCGAGGTCAAGAACTTCATCGCCACCCAGTGCATGGACGAGGCGCGACACGCAGAGATCTTCCGCAAGCGGGCCCTGACCACCGGCTACGGCCTGATGAAGGCCAGCATGCAGAACGAGCGGAATCTCAAGTTCCTGCGCGAAGCCGACAGCTTTGCCGAAGCCTCCACCACGCTGCATCTGCAGGCCGAAGGCTTCGTGCTGACGCTGTTCCGTTTCAGCGAGTATCTGGCGCCGACCGACGGCGACAAGCGCCTGTTCCGCCTGGTCATGCAGGACGAGGCGCGCCACGTCGGCTACGGCATGCAGCACCTGAAGTGGCACCTGGAGAACGCCCCCGAGTCGCGCGAGATCATTCACCGCCATCTCGCCGAGGCCGAGAACTTCGTCTTCGGCGGCATCTTCGCGCCCGAAGTCCTCGAGTCGTTCGTGGTGCTGGCCGGCAAGGGCACCGGCAAGGACAACATCCAACAGGGCCTGGAGATCGTCAACCGCTTCAACATCCAGCAGGTCGAGGAGTATTTCGAACGACTCGACAAGTGCGGCATGCCCGAGCGGCGCGAGCGCAGCGACCTTTGGAAGGTGCTGGAGATGGCCAGGGCGGGGATGGCCGCTGCACGATCATGAGAGCGAGCATCCGCATCGAGCCGCGCCGTTCTCGCGAGCTCGCAGCGCGCCGCTGACACCGACGGGACTGCCATGGCCTACTACGCCGACAAGTACTTCTTCGAAGACGAAGAGACGATGGTGGCCAACCAGCGGCTGTCGCAGGGCATCCTCGACTTCGGCTGGTTCCACGTCGCCACCGAGCGCGTGCGCGTTGCGCCCGCGCAATGGCAGCGCGGGCTGACCTACGACGACTGCAACGTGGGCCGCTACGGCTGGGACGCGATCCCGGAGAACATTCGCCACAACTACTCGATGGCGGCGCGCGGGTCGGTGCTGGTGCCGGACCTTCCCGATCTCGGCTACACCATCAACCGGAAGTCGGAGGTATGGTCCGACAACTGCGCCGCGCTGTACGAGGAGTCGAAGGCGCGACGATGGGCGCCGGCTGTCGACATCGACTGGGAAGCGGCCAAGACGGCGTTGAAGTCGCCCGAGCAGATCAAGGCGATGCGCCAGCTGTGCACCGCGATGGAGGAGATCGCTCTGGCCATTCTCGAGTTCCCGGGCCGCTGGGTCTTCTGGATCAACCAGGAGCTCCTCGAGCTGAAGAGCTACCTGTGCGCGCAGATGATCGACCAGGCGCGGCACGTCGAGGTGCTGCGCAAACGCGCACTGACCATCGGCGGCCTCGGTCGCGCCAGCGCCGTCATCGAGCAGGCGCTCAAGGAGATGGTCTCGGCGGAGACGTATCCGGCCGGCTCGCTGACCGTGAACGTGATGCTCAACAGCCTGGTGCTCGGCGTGCAGCGCAGCGCCGCCGCTGCCAGCGACGTCGATGCGAAGATGTTCCGTCTGTGCATGCAGGACACGGCACGCCAGCTTGCCTATGCCACCGGGCACGCGCGCTACTACCTGCGGCGCAATCCCGCAAAGGCCGGGCTCCTGCACGAGCACCTCGACGAAGTCGAGCACACGCTCTTCGGCGTAGCGGCGGCGCCCGAACTGCTGGAGCCGCTCGTCATCCTGACGGGCGGCGGAACGTCACGCGATCAGATCGAGCGCGGGCGCGAGCACGTGGCCACGATGCACCGGCGCATCGTCGCCGAGTACTTCGAGCGGCTGGCCAGCGCCGGGCTCGAACGTCGCGAGCGCAGCCGGCTCGCCAGGCTTCTTGCCTGAGTCCCTCTGTCGAGCATCCGCGGTCGCCTTTCAGTCGTCGAGAATCTCATCGGGAAAATCGACCACGCGGTCGCCGAGCGTCAGGATGAGGAAGCGGTGCACCTCGTCGGCGACATTGGCGCCGCCGGTCACCGGCCAGAAGCGGCCGTTCAGGCGCATGCGCGAGGCCTTTGCGTAGGGCTCGCGCACGAACTGCATCGCCTGATCGTGCGGGACCAGCGGATCGTTCTCGGAAACGAAGACGAGCGCCGGCGGATGCTTCTCCGGCCGCGCGAAGCTGGTGCCGGCCAACGCGTCCACGAAACCCGCAGGCTCCTCGAGGATGTCGGAAGGCTCCACCTTCTCGCCGACCAGCTGCGGCTGCGGTGCCACGGTGGCATCCGCACCGGCGCCGCCTCGCCCCAGGAGGCGCTGGCGCAGGCCGAGCGTCTTGTGATGCGCGGCCGCCAGCGCGGCAGGCTCGCTCGGCGAGAACATCGCCAGCGCCAGCACCGGAAGCTCGCCGCATACGCTCAGGCTCAGGGCCGCGCCGGCATCGGAACCGAAGAGGACGAGCGGCGAATCCAGTCGCGCGGCGACCTGCGCGATGCGAGCGCGCGCTCCTTCCCATGAGTCGTCCAGGATGCGCGGATCGCCTTCACGGTCGGGCATGACGCGAGTCAGGCAGTAGACCTCCCAGCCGCGGTGCGCGAGCATCGAGGTGACCGGCCGCCAGCAGCCGAAGGATTGGAAGAGCCCGGCCAGGACGAGGATCGGTGCGCGGTAGCGCCCGGATTCCGGCGCGTCGTAGTGGAGGTAGAACTCTCCGAAGGACATCGCCGGCATGGCCGGCACCGTAGCAGAGGGGCAGGGCGGGGTCAGGCCCGGCACTCGAGCGGCTGCCCGAATGCAAGACCTGACCCCAGGCTGTTACGGAAGCTGGGCGTGGAACCAGAGGGCGCCGCTGCGGCGCACCTCGACGGTCTGTCCGGCGGCGTCGAAGCTCATCGGCAGCTCGCCGGCTTCGTCGGGATCGTTGTCGAACTCGATCTCGCCTTCGTCGCCCGAGACGTTGATGGTGCCGCGCACAACGCCGCCCACCCGAAGCTCGTAGGCGCCGGCAGGGACGTCGTCGATCTGCACCTTCAGGTCGGCGTCGCAGTCCTCGTCGATGCGGAAGCGGACCTCGCCCTCGCCGTCGTCGGCAACGTTCTCGGCTTCCATTTCGATCTGCACGTCCGTCTCCTCGCAGGTGCCCGGAGTGGTGGTCGTGCCGTCGAAGACACCCGAAAAGAAGACCGTATCGCCCTGCACGACCTCGATCAGCTTGCCCACCGGGTCGATGGCCAGCGGCAGGTCGTCGTCATCGTCGTCGCCCGACTCGAACTCAATCTCGCCCTCGGGACCCTTGTCGGCGTCGACGACGGTGATCTGACCGGCGACGACGCCGTCGACGACCAGGTCATAGATTCCGAGCGGCACGTCCTCGATCTCGACGTCGAAATGGCGGTCGCAGTCGTCGTCGACGCGGTAGCGTACCTCGGCGTCGCCGTCGGGATCGGCGCCAGTGGAAGGCAGCGGCACCCGCGTGTCGCGTTCCTCGCAGACGTCGACGCCCTGCGACGTCGTCTCCAGCGTCCCGCTGAAGAGCACCGCGCCGCCCTGCGCCACCTCGATGAGCTGACCGCGTGGGTCGAAGGTCAGCGGCAGCTCGTCGCCGTCGTCGTCGTTGGTGGCGAACTCGATCTGCGCTTCGCCGAGCGCGCCGACCGTGATCGTGCCGCGCTGGATGTCACCGACGAACAGGTCGTAGGTGCCGGAGGGCACGTTCTCGAGCTCGACCTTGAACTTCCTGCGATCGTCGCGCAGCTCGAAGTCTGCGCGCGCGCTGCCGCCGGCGGAGAGCTCGGTTGGCGCGAGGAAAACGCGGATTCGGGTGCGCGAGCCCTCGCCGTCGTCGCCGCCGCTGGCGGCAGGATCGGGGAACGTACCGCTCAGCACGACGTCGGTGCCGTCGCTGATCGCGACCGTTCTGCCACGCGGGTCGAAGTCGAGCGCAGCGCCGTCGCCGGTGCGCAGGCGCAGCTCGCCGCGGCCGTCCGCCTCGACGGTGAACGTCTCTTCGATGATGCCGCCGACGATGAGCTGGTACTCACCGGGCGCCAGTCGCTCGACGCGCAGTGCCAGCTTGGACTTGTGCGGGCGGAAGATGGCGCGGATGGCGCCGACGGCGTCGCTGTCGATCCCTGTGTTCTCGAACAGGGCGCGCACGCTGCTCTGCGACCTGGCGGCGGCGACGCCGGCGCCAGCGGTCAGCGCGAGCACGGCCGCTGCGGCCGATGCGAGCGCGGTCTTCGGAATGAAACGATGCACTGCAATTACCTCCCGGCGCGCGTCCTGCGCGCCCTGCTTGCGTTGACGCGGCAACGGTCGCCGCGCGTGATGGCAGCGGGAAGAGCAAGACCGATGCCGCCGAGCTCGGCGCCGCAAACCGTGGAGATCGCGTGGCTTTCAGGGCACACCCGACCGCGGCCGGCGGCAGCGGGTGACATCGCGCGCGGGCTCGCCCAGCGCGTGTCGCTCAGCGCCGGGTCGTGGCCGAGCTTCGGAACGCCGGCGGTGGGAGAGGGTTTGTCGACGAGCTGGCGCGCCGCGAGGCCGATGCACGCCCGGCGCGTTCAGAGCTCGCAACGGACGCGCGATGCGAGGACGCGGCACAGCAGGGGAGCGGCAAAGGCGTCATCGCCGATGGCGATCTCGAGCAGCGCAGTGCCGTCGACGAGCGAGACCAGATCGGCGCCGCCCGCACGCAGGGTCATGCGCCAGGTGTTGCCGCGCACGTTCTTGATCTGCGCCTTCATCACGCCGTCCACACTGCCGGCGGCGTCATCGTAGGCGTAGGCGGGCCTGGGCTTTGCCAGCCGCTCGAAGGCGGAGGCCAGGACGGCGCCGAAGCCGCCATCCATCTGCGCCAACGTCACCGACACCGTCTCGGTGTCGGGTGACAGCACCGACGCAGGCGCGAGGTTGAAGAAGACCTTGAGCGCAAGGGTGTCGGGGCGCGAAGGCGAGAGCATGGCAGCGGCGATGCGAGCTCGCGCGATGCCTTCGAGCGCAGGCGGCGCCGGGGATGCGCATTCGTCGCAGGCGGTGCCGAGCGGATCTTCGAGGCAGGTGCCGTCGCAGCAGTCGCCTGCGCCGTCGCCGTTGCCATCGATCTGGGAGGGATTGATGATCTGTGGGCAATTGTCGTCGCAAGCCGAGGCGCCGGCATCGCACGGCTTGTCCAGGGCGGTTCCGCTGGCGCTGCCGTCGTCGGAGACCGAGTCGCCATCGTAATCGAGGGGACCAACGCCGACGACGGTGCTGTGCACCAGCTTGTTGCCGACGAACACGTGGACGCTGCCGCTGCCTGCGCCGCCGGTATCGTCGATCGTGACGGCGGCGCCCGCAGCGCTGCTCAGGACGAGGCTTTCGGTGCTGGTGTCGCCGTCGACGTCGGGAGCCGTAAGGGCGACGTTCCCGGACGCGACCAGCGTCACCGTCATCGACGAGGAAACGTCGGCGACGTTGCCGAGCAGGTCGGCGGGCATCAGACGCAACGTGCGCGTGGATGCCGTCCCGTCGGCGGGAAGCACGATGCGGTCAGCCGGCATGACCAGCTGACGGCCGCTCCCATCTTGCTGCGGCGCCACGCGCAGACGCGAGCGCGAGCGCGCTCGCCATGCCGACGGCGTGACGGTCGTGAACAGCCGTGCCGTGTGTGCGGGACCACTGACGACCCGGATCTGGTCCGTAGTCGGCTCGCTGCCGTCGGTATCGATCGCGAACGGCGTGCCGAGCTGCGGATGCTGCGGGGCGGGCAGCCAGATGTGATCCAGCTCGAACTCGATCTCGCTGGGAAGATCGGGATCGGGCGCCGGTGCCTCGCCGCCGCCGAGGAGGCGCTTGGGATCGGTGGGCGGGAAGAAGGGCCAGCGTGTCAGCAGCATGGGCCCATTCGTGAAGATCTGTTCGGGATCGTTGCCGGCAAAGGCACCGGCAACCAGCGAGACGACGTTGCCGCCGATGCTGGCGGGCGCGCCAATGTGCAAGCCGAGGGTCGAGGAGAAGCGGCCGCCTTCGAAGCTGCCCGTCTGCCGGCCCACGTGCGCAAGCGCTTCCTGGCGCTCCACCTCGTTGTCGGAGGATCCGTCGCCGTCGTGCGCGCCCACGACGCCGTCGCCGTCGAGGTCGGCGAAGGCGTAGATCGCGATCGGGCGCAGGTCCATGTCGGGCGACGTCAGCACGGTGGTGCCGGTGCCGTTGGTTACGAGCACCGTGAACGGCGCCTCGGCGCCTTGCCCCGTGCTGCCGCCGCCGGCGACGACGGTGGCAAGCGGCGCCGTATCCGGCGATGGCACTGCCGCACCGGTGTGGCTGCCGAAGCGTGCGACGATGTCGATGTCGCCGGTGACGGCGGTGTTGATGCTGTCGTCGCTCGTGCCGAAGTCTTCGTCTTCGCCCGCATCGACCAGAGCCACATCGGGCATGATGGACCAGGCCTGGCCTGTGGCCGGGTTGACGGGATCGCCGCTCACCACCTGCTGCGACGGCGACGGCGACGCGCCGAGAATCACGGCCGCGATGGCGGCGACCGATGCGCGGATCGCGTGGCCGCTCATGGCGCCGACTCCGCCACCTGCGGCGTCACGTGATTGCTGAGGAAGCTGCCTTCGCCCGGCAGCCGCACGTAGAGCACGACTCGCACCGGGCCGGGATCGAACACGGGCGGCAGCGCCAGCTTCATCGTATGAGCGTCGATGTGCGTGATGGCGGCAGCCGCATCCGCGCTGCCGGCGCTCTCCAGCGCCGTGATCTCGTTGGCGGCAAGACCGTCGCCGAGGCCGGCGTAGCTGCCCGAGCGCGCGGTGCCTCCGGCAGGATAGCGCGCGAACGTCGTCCCCTGGCTGACGACGACGTTGAGCGGGAACGACACCTGGAGCACATCGTCGAACGCCCACGTGCCGGTGAGCTCGAGCAGTCCGGCGGCCGCGCCGCCGCGAACGACGGCGTCGCCGATGAGCAGGACGGGATCGGTGGAGCCGGCTCGGGCGGGCGCGGCGCAGAAGAGGATGGCCATTGCGACCGCCACGGCTGTCATGCTCGCGCGTCGGCAGGACCCCCGCACGTGGCAGGCTGGTGCTGCCGAGGTCGCCGCGGCCGGGCGCGCGACGTCGGCCGCGACGGGATGACGGAGTGCGATCATTCTTGCCACGCTAATTGCTTGCAGGAGACGTGCCGGCGCGGGAGTCGTTCACGGCGTTGGCAGCGCTGGAAGCCAAAGACTTTTCCAACGTGTGCGGCCCACAGGTGCGACCGCGCGGGTGCTGACCCGTTCGCCGCGCGCGACTTCACCCGCGGCGCGGCAGATGCCCCGGCCGAGGCTTCCCGAGTTTGCAGAGCCATGCCGCTTCGTCACCGTTGGCGAGACCAGGATCATCTATGGCCGACCTTCTCATTGTCGAGGACGAAGAAGTGCTGCGGATGACTCTGGCGCGAAATCTGCGCGGACGGGGTCACGTCACGCGCACGGCCGAGAGCGCCGAGGACGCCCTCGCGTTGATCGCCGAAGGCCCGCCCGACCTGATCCTGACCGACCATCGCCTCCCCGGACGCACGGGTCACGACCTGCTGCGCACGGTCAAGGCCGAGCATCCCGAGATTCCCGTCGTGCTCATCACGGCGCACGGCACGGTCGAAGATGCCGTCGCCGCCATGCGCGATGGCGCTGCCGACTACCTGCGAAAGCCCGTCGACCTCGGCGAGCTGCAGCTCGTCGTCGAGCGCTGCCTGCGCGGCGAGGGCCTGCGCCGCGAGCTCGAATACTACCGCACGCGTCATCTGGCCGACGGCGAGGTCGAAGGCATTCTGGGAGGCTCGCCTGCGGTCGAACGTCTGCGTGCGCTCATCCAGCGCGTCGCGGGCCTGCAGCGCGAGGGCGGCGTGGGGCCGACCGTGCTGCTGAGCGGCGAAACCGGGACGGGCAAGGGCCTGGTCGCCCGCGCCATCCATCGCGCATCGATCCGCCGCGAGGCGCCATTGATCGAGGTCAACTGCACGGCCATCCCCGAGGACCTGCTGGAGGCCGAGCTGTTCGGTTACGAGCGCGGCGCCTTCACCGGCGCAGTGGCTGCCAAGCCGGGGCTCCTCGAGGCTGCCGAAGCCGGCACGATGTTCTTCGACGAGATCGGACACATGAGCCTGGGCCTGCAGGCCAAGCTTCTGAAGGTCATCGACGAACGGGTGGTGCGGCGCCTGGGAAGCACGCGCGACCGGCCGGTTCGATGCTCGTTCGTCACCGCCACGCACATGGACCTGGAAAAGTCGGTGGCGGAGGGACGCTTTCGCCAGGACCTCTACCACCGCATCCACGTCGTGGAGGTGCGCCTGCCGCCGCTGCGCGAGCGCGGGCAGGACGTTGCGCTGCTGGCCGAGGTGTTCCTGGACCGGCACGCTGCTGCCTATGCGCTGCCGCGCCCGCGGCTGACCGAAGCGGCGCGAAGCGCGCTGGCGCGGCATACCTGGCCCGGCAACATCCGCGAGCTCAGCCACACGATCGAGCGCGCGCTGGTGCTGGCCGCCGCGGATGTCATCGACGAGGCCGACCTTGCGCTGCCGGCGGGCGGCAACGCCACAGCGGCGGCTGCTGCTGGCCGCGCAACAGCCGTGCCCGCAGGCAACCGCGCGGCCGCAGGGGCCGATTCCTCGTGGCAGGCTTCCCGTCGAGATGGCGATGCGGCCGACCGTGGCTCGCCGAGTGTCGATCTGGCGGCAGGTGCGTTGCGCGTCGATTTCTCCCGCGGGCCGATACCGTTCGAAGAGCTCGAGCGCGAGCTGCTGCAGCGTGCGCTGGCTCACGCCGGCGGCAGCAAGACCGAGGCAGGACGGCTGCTCGGCATGTCGCGCGACATGTTCCGGTACCGGCTGGCGAAATACGAAGCCTGATCGCCCGACGAGCTTGCGGCCGCTCGATGGAGGACGAACCGCAGGTCGCCGGCCGGTCATTCCGATGGCGGACCTTCCTGCAGGCATGGGAGCCCGTCGGCAAGCTGGAGCCATTTCAATCTGTGGCTCGTCCAGACGTGGACGATTGGCGGGAACAGCTCGGGATCATCGAGGCTGGCGGTGGTGACGTCGAT
This sequence comes from Candidatus Limnocylindrales bacterium, assembly GCA_035626395.1. Classification (NCBI taxonomy): domain Bacteria; kingdom Bacillati; phylum Chloroflexota; class Candidatus Limnocylindria; order Candidatus Limnocylindrales; species Candidatus Limnocylindrales bacterium. The sequence goes on from DASPNR010000031.1 coordinate 647,919, forward strand.
CGCGGGCCCGTACCTGGTGGTCCAGTAGGTTAGCGGTGTGCCGCAGCGCCCGCAGAACGTTCGCGTGACGTCGGCGGAGGACTGGAACTCCACCGGCTTGCCGGCGAAGAAGGAGAAGCTCGCGGCCTCCACGTGTATCCACGGCACGATCGCCGCTGCCGACGCCTTTCGGCAGCTGCGGCATTGGCACGTCGTGCTGATCACCGGCTCGCCTTGGATACGGTACCGGACCTCTCCGCACAGACAGCCGCCTTCGATGGTTCCGGTCATGGGTTGGCTCCCTTGTCGTGGCGCCTGCAGCAGGGCCGCAGAGCGCGTGCACAGTCATACGAGGCATGCGTCCGGACGGCTGCCCGGCAAACGGCACGCGTACGCTCGGGCCCGCGGATGTAGGGTCGGCAGTCAGTGAACGAATGCGTGAGCGGCGGGCGCGGAGCGCGTGGTTGGGCAGCATTCTCATAGGTAGCGCCGCACCTTGGAGCAATACTGACGATAGGCCTCCCCGAACCTAGCTTCGAGGTAGCGCTCCTCGCGAACGATGACGCCGTAGTGCATGACGACGAGCAACGGCACAAGCATCAATACGCCCCACAAGCTGTTCAGGATGAGCGAGAGCCCTACGAAGATCGTGTCGAGACTGACGTAGAGAGGATTTCGCGAGACGCCGAACGCTCCCGTGGCAACGATCGTGTTCGTGGGGAGGTATGGGTTGATCGGCGTCTTGGCTTTGATCATCGAATAGGCGCCCCACGCGTTGAAGGCGATGCCCAGGAGAAGCACCGTCATGCCCAACGGCCATGCGAAACGGTCGGGAAAGACCTCCAGCGGCCACAGCCACCGGAGCAGCAGAACGAGGATCAACGCTCCTGCGTAGAGCGCGGGCGGCGGCAGGACGACTCCGGGATGATTCGTCTGTGTCATGTGCGGATACCTTCATGAACCCGGGCCGCAGCGGCCGTCGGCTAGCGCCTCTCCAGTGCCAGCGCCTGCGAGGCCGGCGGTAGCGTTACCCGAAAGCACGCGCCGCCTTCGCGCGCGCTGCCGACGGTGATGGTAGCGCCGTGCGCGTCGGCAATCTTCTTCACGGTCGCCAGCCCGATTCCCGTGCCCTTGGCCTTGGTGGTGAAAAACATCCGGAACAGCTCGGAGGCCTTCTCCTGCGGAATGCCCGGCCCGCCGTCGCGCACCTCGACCCAACGCTGCCCGCTCCCGTCCACGCCGACGCCAACCACGACCGCTCCGCCGCGCGGGCTGGCATCAATCGCATTCGCAACGAGCTCGATCGTGAGCTGCTCGAACAGCGCGGGGTCGACGCGTACGGCGCCGGCATCTTCGGCGGCGTCCACGTGCACGACGAGGCCCTTTGCTTCGGCCTTGCCTCGCGTCTGCGCCACGGCCTCGCGCGCCAGCTCGGCCAAGACCACCGGGCGCGGCTCGGGATGGAACGGCCGTGCGAAGTTGAGCAGCGCATCGATGCGCGCGCTGAGACGATCGGTCTCGCGCACGAACGCCTCCACCAGATCGGTGCTCGGATGGTCGGCCAGCTCGATCGCGGCCTGCTGCGCCGACGCCCGCATGCCGGCCAGCGGATTTCGGATCGTGTGCGCCACTGCGCTGGCCAGCTCGCCGACGGCGGCGAGTCGCTCCTTGACCACGAGCTCGTCCTGCGCCGAGCGCAGCTCCTCGAGCGCGCGTCCGAGTTCGACGTTCTTGCCCTCGAGGTCGCGCGCCATTGCATCGATGGTGCGAAACGCTTCGGCGTTGTGCAGGGCCACCGCGAGCTGGTCGGCGATGGTGCGAAGCAGGTCGACCTCGTCGCGCCGGTGAGCGCCGCCCGAGCGTTTGGGGCCGACCAGCAGGAATCCCACCGCGCGGCCTTCGAGAGTCATTCCTGCGGCCAGGTCGGCGCCGATCGCCGTCATCGCCGTTGCGGCGGCCTGCTCCCGCGCATCCTTGGAAGACGGCCGCCGCGCATCCAGCACGCCCTCCGCACGGCACACGAGCGCGGCCATCGGCTCGAGCTTCTCCTCGACGCCCTCGCCCTGCGGCGTTCGCATCGCCGCGCTCTGCCCCGGCGGATGCACCAGCTCGCCGCGCAGCCGCGGCACCGGGCCGGTCATCGTGTAGATGCGCGCGAATTCCGGCTGCAATGTCGTGTCGATCAGCTCGAGCACCGCCGGCACCAGGCGGTCCAGCTCCAGGATGCGCGTGAAGGCCCGCGCGGTCGCGCGAACGACATCGCGGTACTCGTAGCGCCGGCGGTCGTAGAGGCGGTTGACCACCTCCTGCAACCGCTGCCGGCTCGGGTTGGTCACCAGCACCAGAGCCACGATCAGGATGCCCTCGGCGATGCGCGACGCCACGGGCGTGGCATTCTCGAAGAAGTAGTCGAACAGCCCGATGATCAGCGAGTAGCTGCCGAAGACCAGCACGCTCAGCGTGGCATAGACGATGGTGCGCTTGATGACCGTATCGACGTCGAACAGGTCGTGGCGCGCCACGGCGTAGCCGATGCCGAGCGGGAACAGCACGAACGGGATGGCCAGGAAGTTGAAAGGCAGCGATAGCGCACCCGAGTAGAAGGCGATCAGGAACACCATCGTCGGCAGGAACGCGCCGATACTGCCGAGCATCACCACCAGCGTCCGCTGGCGCACGGCTTCGCTGCGCGCGGTGAAGAAGTGCCACGCAAAGAACGCGAACGCGGCCAGCGCGCTGCCGGCCATCGCGACGTGGACGATGCGGTCCAGCGCCAGCAGCAGCGAGGGATTGCGGAAGAAGGCAAGGTTGGAGAGCGCGCCGTAGGTCACCGAGCCCGCCAGCGCGACCAGGAGCGCCAGGTCCACACCGCGTCCGCGCTTTCGCTCGACGGGAAAGCGGCTGAGCATGTACAGCGTCGCCGTCGGAGTCAGCCCGGCGAAGAAGAAATAGGCGACGCGAAAACGGTACGGACCGAAGAGGTCGATCGATGTCGCCAGGTAGAGCGCCTGCGCCACGGCGAAATAGAACACCGCCATCGGTGCAGGGTCGCCCGGCTTCAGGTACAGCATCGCGACCGCCAGCAGCAGCAGCACGACCGAATCGAAGAAGTACACGCCCGTGCTGACGGCCCAGGACTCGAACCCGAACGCGGAGACCGGCACGCGCACCACGTAGCGCTCGCCGCCGCGCTCGGCCTCGTAGGCGACTGTCTCGCCGACTCGTTTCGTCGCCAGGATGGCGTCCAGGTCGGCGCTGGTGCGCAGCGGCCGGCCATCGGCGGCAAGCAGCCATGAGTGATACTCCAGGCCCGAGGCGGCGCCGGGCCAGCTCGGCAGTCCCACCGCCGGCACGAACAGATTCTCCCAGACGAAGAAGCCCGGATACGGCGCGCCGATTCGCTGGATGGAGGAGATGCCGCAGATGGCGACGATCACCGCCGCGGCCGCGGCGACGACGAGCTGGACGATCGCGGCGCGGCTGCGAAAGCCCGTGCGTCGCCCCTTGTCATCGCCACCGACGACCTCTAAGGGCGGACCCGTGGGCTTCTCGTCGTCCTCCGGCCACGGCACCGTTTTTGTGGCGACGCTTCTCACTTGCGCGGCCTACACCCTAGCCTACCCACCATTCGACGGGAACGCGCTGGCGTGGGTGGCGCTGGCTCCCGTGGCGGCGGTGCTGATGGATCCGCGCGTGCGCTTCGGGCTTCCCACGGCGCTGCTGGCGGGCTTCGCGTTCGGCTACGTGACGTCGCTCGCGATCGTCGGCTACTGGAGCTTCATCGCCGCGCGCGATTTCTTCGCACGCTCCACGCCGTTCAGCGTGGCATTCACCCTGGCCGTTCCGCTGCTGAGCTCGGGCATTGCGCTCTGGTATGCGGGCGCGTTCGCGTGCATCCGCCTGCTGGCCACGACAGGCATCGCTACCCGCATCGCCGGCTTTGCGTGCATCTGGACGGCGTTCGAATGGATGCGTGCGACCATCGGTTACGGCAATCCGTGGGGAATCCTCGGCGATGCTCTGGCGCCGTTTCGCCTGGTGCGACAGGTCGCGGATCTCGGCGGCGTCTGGATGCTGACGTGGCTGGCCGCCGCGTTCGCCGCGTGCGCGGCAACGGCGTGGGTGGAGCGGCGCGCGTGGCCGTTGCTGCTTTGTGCGGCCATCGTCGCCGGCCCCTGCGTGTACGGATGGTGGCGCCTGGAGACGCTGGCACGCGAGACGTCGGCGCACGTGCCGCTGCGCATCGGGCTGGTGCAGCCGGCGCTGGGCGGCCGCGCGCTCTGGGAGCCGGCCAGCGCCGATGCGCACGTCGAGCATCTGGCCGGACTGAGCCGCTCGGGCGAGCTGTGGGATGTCGACCTGATCGTCTGGCCCGAGAACGCGCTGCCGTTCCTCCTCGACGCCAACGCCGAGCGCGAGCAGGCCCTGCGCGCGCTGGCCGTGTCGCTGGATGCAGCCATCATCGCGGGCGGCTCGCGCAGCGCTACGGTTGCCGCCGGCTCGGCGCGCATCTTCAACTCGGCATTCTTCTTTCCGATGGACGGAAGTGCGCCGCTGGTTTCCGACAAGATGCGACTGATGCCGTACACCGAAACGCGTCCGCATTGGGCGAGCTGGCTCGGCGGCAGCACGTGGCAGGGCGCCTACTCGCAGGGCGACCAGCCAACACTGTTCCCGCTGCTCGACCAGCGCATCGGGTCCCTGATGTGCTTCGAGGCTGCCGATCCGCGGCTGGCGCGGCGACTGGTGCGCGATGGTGCAACGGTGCTGGTCAATCTCTCCAACGACTCGTGGTTCGATGCCGGCGCCGGGCCAGAGCAGCATTTCGTGGCCACGCGCCTTCGCGCAGTCGAGACGCACCGGCCGCTGGTTCGTGTGGCGACCACCGGCGTATCGGCGGTCATCGACGCGACCGGCGACATCATGGCCCGCCTGCCCACGCGTCAGAGTGCGGCCGCGCTGGTCGAGGACGTCCGGCCGGCCACCGTCGTCACGCCCTACGTCCGGTGGGGCGATTGGATCGTCTGGCTGTCGATGGTGGCGGGCGCCGGCATCCTCGCCGTCCGCCTCGCAACGGGCGGGCGGGAGCGGTACTAACGCGCCATGAGCATACCCTGGAAGTTCTATGCCGCTCCGATGTCCTACTTCTCGGGCAAGGTCCGGCCGGCGCTCGTGTACAAGAAGATCGAGCACACCGAGATCTGGCCGACGCGCGAAGTGCAGAAGGAGATCATCACCCCCAAGACCGGCGTGCGCTTCATTCCGGTGATCGAAACCGACGGCGGCGAGATCCTGCAGGACAGCCCGCGCATGCTCGAGCGCATCGAAGAGTTGTATCCGTCGCCGGCGATCTTTCCCGAGGATCCGGCGGTGCGCATGGTGGCCGAGGTGATCCAGGACTTCTGCGACGACGTTCTCGTGCCGCTGGCGCTGCACTACCGCTGGAGCTTCCCCGAGCAGCGGACGTGGGTGGAGGAGGACTGGGCGGCCGTCTTCGGCCCGATCGCGAACAAGCTGGCCGCGCAGATGGCCGGCGCGCTGGCATTCGTCGGGGTCACCGACAAGACGCGTCTGACGATGGAGGAGTGGTTCCTCCACTTCCTCGAGCTGCTCAACCGGCACTTCGCGCACAGCCGTTACGTCCTCGGCGACTGCATCACGGTCGCCGACTATGCGATTCACGGTCCGATGTTCGCGCACTTCGCGCGCGATCCGGTGCCGGCGCGGATCGTGCGCGAGACGGCGCCGAACGTGATGGCGTGGCTGCACGAAGTCAGTGCCGCCGGGCCGCCGGCCCCGTGGGCCAAGCCGCCCGAGGTGCGCGAGTCGCTGGCGCCGTTGCTGGCCGAGATCGGCGCGGTCTTCGTGCCCGCGCAGATCGCGGTGAGCAGCTTCGTCAGCGAGGCCATCGGCAACCAGCCTGCCGGCGAGGAGGCCTCGCGCGTGATCGGGATCATCGAGCAGAGCGTGTTCGGAATACCCGAGCAGCGCATCGCCAGCGCCTATTCCGTCTGGCGTCATCGCCGCACCGCGCAGCGCTACGCCGCGCTGGCGAGGGCCGAACGCGGCGTGGTCGACGAGATTCTCGGTCCGGCCGGCGTGCTGCCGTATCTTCAGACGATTCCGACGGCGCGCCTGACGATGGACCGCTTCACGCTCAGGATCGGGTGACGATGAACCGGACGTACCGGTCCAAGGTTCGAAGCGCGGCCGAAGCGGCCGCAATGGTGGCGGCGCGCGACACCGTCACGGTGCCGCTGGGGCCCGGGCAGCCGGCAGCGCTCCTGCAGGCACTCGGCGAGCGCGACGACTACGAGGACCTCGAGATCTTCACCGCGCTGCTGCTCGCGCCCTATCCGCTGTTCACGCGCAGCGGAGTCCGGGTGCTGTCGGGCTTCTACGGACCCGTCGAGCGGTCGCTGCGCCAGCAGGGGATGCACGTCGAGTTCGTGCCGGCCGACTTCCGTCGCTACGCGCACGTGGCGCGGCGGCTGAAGTCGCGCGTGGTCGTCACCGTGGCGGCGCCGCCGGACGCGCGCGGCAACATGTCGCTGTCGCTTCACGCCGGCGCTACCGTGGCCGAGATGCACAACGCCGCGGCCGATCCGGATCGGCTGCTGATCGTGGAGGTGAATCCTCATTATCCGCGCACGTTCGGCCTCGGCGACGAGCACACGCACTCGCTCAGCGTCGAGGAGGCGGACGTGATCGTCGAAAGCGAGGCGGCGCCGCCGGTCCTCGCCGACGCGGCCTCGAACGACGTCTCGCGCGCCATCGCCGAGCACGTCAGCCGCTTCGTCGTCGACGGCGCCACGCTGCAGACCGGCATCGGCGGCATCCCGAGCGACGTCGTCGCAATCCTTGCCGCCGGCAAGTGCGGCAACTTCGGCATCCATTCGGAGATGTTCACGACCGGCCTGATGAAGCTGTATCAGGAAGGCAAGGTCACGAACGCCAAGGGAATGTACGACGGCTACTCGATCTGCACGTTCGCGCTCGGGAGCGCCGAGCTCCACGCGTGGCTGCACGAGCAGGAGAAGGTGCGCTTCCTGCCCGTGCACCTCGTCAACGATCCCGCCGTCATCGGGCGCAATCGCAACATGGTTTCGATCAACGGCGCGCTGGCGGTGGATCTGGCGGGGCAGATCGGTGCCGACACGATTGCGGGGCGGCAGTTCTCCGGCATCGGCGGGCACGAGGACTTCGTGAGTGGAGCCTCCATGGCCGAGGGCGGCCATTCCATCGTCTGCCTCCCGTCGACCGCCACGGCGGGCGGCACGATGATCTCGCGAATCGTCGCCGGCTTCCCGGCAGGCGCCATCGTGACCACACCACGCCATCAGGCCGACATCATCGTCACCGAATACGGCGCGGCCGAGATCGCCGGCCTGACCGTTGGCGAGCGCGCCCGGGCGCTGGCCGCCATCGCGCATCCCGACTTCCGCGATTCCCTGTCCGAGGAGGCGGCCCGCCTGCAGCGCTAGCGCGGTGACGCCGCGACGCTGACGCGGCGGGGCCGTCGGTGGTGATCACGCCGCTCGGCAGCGTCGGCGACGCCGGTGCGAGGAACGGCGTCGCCTGCGACGACGCTAGCGCAACGTCCCGAGCGTGAAATAGAACGTGGCTCCTTTCTCCGGAGCGCCGGTGGCCCAGACGCGGCCGCCGTGGCGCTGCACGATGCGCTGCACCGTTGCCAGGCCGATGCCGGTGCCTTCGAACTCGGCCACCGCGTGCAGGCGCTGGAACGCGCCGAACAGCTTGTCGGCATAGCGCATGTCGAAGCCCGCACCATCGTCGCGCACGAAGTAGGCTCGCTCGCCACCGGTGTCGTCGATGCCGAATTCGATGCGCGCCGACGCGTGCTTGCTCGTGTACTTCCACGCGTTGCCGATCAGGTTCTCCATCACGATGCGCAGCAGCGACGCGTCGCCTTCGGCGCGAACCTGGTCCGGAATGATGAACTCGACGTCGCGGTCGGGCTGACCCTGGCGCAGCTCGGCCGCCACGCCGCGTGCCAGCGTCGCCAGGTCGACCGGCCCGCGGCGCATCGAGCTGCGCGTCACGCGCGCGAGCGCGAGCAGATCCTGGATGAGCTGTCCCATGCGGGCCGAGGTCGCGTGCACGCGGTCGATGTAGAAGCGCGCCTGCTCGTCGAGCCCGTCGCCATACTCTTCGAGAAAGACGTGCGCGAAGCCTTCGATCACGCGCAGCGGTGCGCGCAGGTCGTGCGACACCGAGTAGCTGAACGCCTCCAGCTCCTGGTTGGCGGCCTGCAGCTCGGCCGTGCGCTCGCGCACGCGCATCTCGAGCTCCTCGTTGAGCCGGCGGATCTCCTCCTGCGCACGTCTCTGCTCGGTGATGTCACGGGCGATTCCCTGGATCGCGGTGGGTTTGCCGTCCCGCCGCAGGACGTGCGGGCTGACCTCGAGCAGCACGTCGGTGCCGTCCTTTCGCCGGAGCTCGACTTCGAGCCGGTCGGGCACGCGCTCCGGCGACGACATCAGGCTCGCGACGTTGGCGAGGCTCCGAGGCGTCAGCAGTTGGGCCATGTTCAGGCGCGCCAGCTCGGCCATCGTGTAGCCGGTGGCGGCGATCGCCGCGGGGTTGCCGGCTAGGAAGTTGCCGGCAAGATCGTGCACGTAGATGACCTCGTGCGCGTTCTCGAAGAGCTGGCGGTAGCGCTCCTGGCTCTCCCGCAGGCGTGCCGCCGCGCGCTTGCGCTCGGTAATGTCGCGCACGACGACCTGGATGGCGGGCTTGCCTCCGTACATCATCGGCATCGCCGCGGTTTCCACGTCGATCACGGTGCCGTCCAGGCGGACGAACTTCTCCTCCACCAGCGGGCCCGGCCGTCCCTCCTGCAGCATCTGCCGCATGCGCTCGACCACCAGAACGCGGCTGTCGGGGTGGACCATGTCCAGCACCGGCCTCCCGATCAGCTCGGAGGCATCCCTGGCGCCGAGCAGCCGGCAGCCGGCGGTGTTGGCGAACACCAGCACGCCGCCGGTATGGACGGCAATTCCGTCAGGGCTCATCTCGACGAGTTGCCGGTAGCGCGTCTCGCTTTCATGCAGCGCCTGCTCCGTGCGCTTGCGCTCGGTGATCTCGCTGAAGACGCCGTCGGCTCCGATGATGACCCCGTCCTCGTAGTGCGGGCGCGTGGACGCGTGCACCCAGCGCATGTCGCCGTTCTTGTCGAAGACGCGGAACTCCACCTGCACCGACTCGCCGCTCATGTTGCGGGCAAAGACATCGGCCAGCAGCTGCAGGTCCTCGGGATGGATGAAGCGCGGAAACTCCTGCCCCATCACCTCTTCGACGGTGTAGGAGGAGACGAGCTCGATGGCCGGGCTGATGTAGGTGAAGTTGCCGAAGGCGTCCAACGTGTAGACGACGTCGCTGAGGTTCTCGATGAGCGAGCGGAAACGGCGCTCCGAGCGCTCGAGCTCCGCGTAGTCCCGCCGCGGTTTGTCCTGGAGCGGCGTGGCTTCGGCACTGGCGGCCTCGGCGGGCGGCGTGGACTCGGCACCGGCGGCCTCGGCCCGAGCTTCGCGCGTTACCGGATCGTGATCCGGAGACGGAGCGGCATGTTTTTCGGACGCGGCGGCAACGCCCGGCATGGGCGTGTCCGAAGCAACTGCTCGTGTCCCGCCGTCGGCGGTCACGGCAGCGGCTGCACCGCCATGGCGAGCGCCTGGGGAAGCTGGGGTGGAGTTCCGCATCGGCGTGCTCATTTTAGACCTACGGCAAACGTGGAGCGATGGCTTTTGACCGTCGAGTCAGCAGCGGGAACGGGACAGTGCCATCGTCACGAGCTGCAATCCGCACTTCCCTCCCCGTCTGACGCGGTGCGCGATCAGGTGCCGAGCGTGAAGCGGAAGGTCGCTCCCGCGCCCGGCGCCGCTTCGGCCCGTATCTGGCCGCCGTGATGCTCGATGATGCGCCGAACGGTAGCCAGGCCGATGCCGTGGCCACCAAAATCGTGCGCCGAGTGCAGCCGCTCGAAGACGCGGAACAGCTTGGGCGCCTCCTCCATGTCGAACCCGGCTCCGTTGTCCCGCACGTAGAACTCGGGCCCGGTTCCGTTGCCGGCCTCGGCACCGACCTCGATGCGAGGCTGGCCCGAGCGCGCGGTGAACTTCCATGCGTTGGAGAGCAGGTTCTGCAGTGCCACGCGCACCAGCGTCTCGTCGCCGCTGGTGCGAAGGTCGCGGGCGATCTGCACCTGCACCTGACGGCGCGGCTCGCTGGCGCGCAGCTCCTCGGTGATGGCGTGCGCCATTGCGGTAAGGTCGATGGGGCGGCGTTCCAGCTTGACGTGCCCGACGTGCGAGAACTCGAGCAGGTTCTCGATCATCCGGTCCATGCCGAGAGCGCCGCTGCGGATGCGCTCGAGAAGATCGCGGTCCGCATCGGTCAGCCGCTCGGCAGCATCTTCGTGCATGATCTGACTGAAGCTGATGATGCGCCGCAGCGGTCCGCGAAGATCGTGCGACACCGAATACGAGAACGATTCGAGTTGCCGATTGGCCGCTTCCAGCTCGGCCGTGCGCTCGCACACGCGCCGCTCCAGGTCCTCGTTCAGACGCTTGATCTCCTCTTCGGCCAGGCGCCGTTCCTCGATCTTTCGCTTCAGCTCCTCATTGACGTGCTTGAGCTCGGCGTTGAGGGCGACGCGGCTGGCGGCGAGCTGGCGGTCTTCTTCGATGCGAGCTTCGAGATCGCCCGCCATGCGATTGAAGGCGGCAGCGAGCTGGCCGACTTCGTCGCGTGAAGTCACGTCGACGCGGGTGCTCAGATCGCCGGCCGCCAGCCGTGCCGTGCTGGCGGCCAGGGACGCGATCGGACGCGCCACGCGCCGCGCGTACAGCAGGCCCCACGCCAGCGCGATCACGAGAACGGCGGCTCCCGTGGCCAGAAGACGCGTGCGCAGCGCCTTGTAGAATCCGAGCTCGGCATCCAGCGAGCGCGCCAGCGCATAGGAGACGCCGGTCTGGCCGATCTCGCCTACGCGCAGCAGGTATCGACCGCCTTCGATATCGATGGTCGTCATGGCACCGGGCGTGCCGACGAGCTTCGGTGCGAGCTGTCCGAAGACCGGACGCGCGGACATGGAGACCTGCACCACCGACGACGACCACAGGGCGACATGGGCGTTGGTCATCTTCTCGAGCGTCGACAGAAGCTGATCGCCGACGGCGAATCCCGTCACCAGCGCACCCGCGACCTTTTCATCGGCGAATGCGATCGGCGCGCCCACGACCTGGTAGATACCCGCCTCGGTGACCAGCATGCCTTCGAACACCTGTCCGGAAAGCGCCGTGGCCACGGAGGCGGCTGCCGCCTCGTTGGTGCCGTGACGATGGGGCTCGGTGGCGCTGGCGAGCAGCCTGCCGCGGTCGTCGACGAGCAACAGCAGATCGCTTCCCACCATCTGCCGGGCATCCTGCGCGGCATCGAGGACCGTGGCGTGATCGAGTCCGGGAGTATCGATGACGGCGCGGATCTGTGGAACGCCGGCGAGCATGCGCGTCTGCACGCTCAGCTCCTGCGATCGCAGGCGGAACACTTCGGCGACGGTCTGGTCGGCGGCAGTCAGATCCTTGGCGAGGCGGTCGACGATGGCGCCCGTGATCCAGACGTTGGAAATGGCAAGCAGCGCACCGAGCAGCCCGATGACGAGCACGCAGATGCCGAGCGAGATCCTCTGTCCGAGCGAAAGAGTCATGACCGTTCAGTATCGGGACGGGTAGTCCTTGCCCCACTTGTTCTTGTGCTCGATGGTCAGGCTTTCCTCGCGCACTTCCAGCCGCAGGTCTTCGACGAGCCGCAGGTCGAGGTCATAGATTCCCTTCTCGGTCACCTGCACGCGCCGCTCGCTGTTCTGCGGCGTGCGCGGATACCATGTGCGTACGGTGGCATTGCCGATCGGGACGCCCTCGAGGCTGAAGCTGCCGTCGTCGCCGGTGACGGTGAACCAAGGATTGGCCAGCACCACGATGCTGGCGACCATGCGCGAATGAATGTTGCAGTAGATCTTGATCAGCCCGGTCTCCTCGAATCGGACCGAGCGCGACTGCCCTCGCGGATACAGTCCCAGATCGAACGGACGTGCGCGCGACAGCGAAAACACGTTGTGCGCGACGATGTCCTCGTTCGGAAAGTGCACGGTCGTGCCGGCCAGGACCGGCAGCACCTCGGGCACGAAGCGTTTGTCGATCTGTCGGATGGACCGATCGGGCGGCGGAGCGACGGGTGCGGCCGGCGTGTCCATCTCGTCCAGGAACACGACGACGCCGGCGTGGCTGGCCTTGCGTCTGCCCTCGCTGTCGAGGACCGTCACCGATCCTCGCACGGTCGCGGTGGCCGGCGCCGGCTCGGCTCGAGCAGGCGCCGCAGTCGCGAGCGCAATGGCGGCCAGCAATGCGGTGCTGCGATGGCGGCGGCGCACGTCAGAACCCCACCGCGAGCAGGGCACCGACCAGATTGCGGGCCTGGTTGCGGCCGCGTAGCGGGGAGCCGTCGATCAGCGCGAAGCGGTCGCGCGACCACTCGAGCTTCAGCAGCATCCGGTCGTTGGGCCTGTAGCCGGCGCCGAGGGCGATGCGCCAGAGGCTTTCGGTGTCGTACCCGAAGCCGTCGGAGCCGTCGGCGAAGGGACGGCCTTCGAAAACGTAGCCTTCCTCGTCATCGAAGGTGCCCACGAAGCTCGCGCGCGCCGCCACATAGAAGCGTCCGTCGAACATCGTCCACAGCGGCTCGAGCTGTCCGTAGTAGATGGTGCGCGAGAACGCGTCGTTGGCATCGTCGACGAACACCTGTCCGAACTGCGCCTTGACGTGGCTGGCGCGAGGCAGATCGTAGCGAAGGTCGAGCTCGTAGGAGTAGGCGTCGACCTTGTCGGAGGCGCTGACGCCGGCGCTGGAGAAATAGTCCCATCCCCCCACCGGCATCCAGTAGTTGCCGCCAAGGCCCATGGCGGCAACGGATGCATCCCCATTCCAGTACGCGCTGGCGCTGGCGTAGAGCGAGTCGGTGACGTCACGGAAGATCTTGAGGCTCAGGAACTTCTCGGCATCGTCGTCATCGGCGCGCCGCAGGTTGCCGTTCATCGCAGTGGCGATCCAGCCCACACCGGCCGTGGTGCCGTAGAGGAGCAGGCCTTCGTCGATGGCATACGGAATGGCGGCCGACCACGTGATGAGCGGGTTGTCCAGGACGTCGCGGGTCCGATAGTCCTCGCCAAACGGGACATCCATGCGGCCGACCTTCATTCCCACGCCGCTCGGCCACCCGAAAAGCACGGAGGTGACGTCGCGCAGCTGGACGTACAACTCGCCCACGCGCACGTGCGGCTCGTCCTCGTGCCCGATCTGAGCGAGCGCCAGCTCGCTGTGCAGGTAGACGTCCTCCCAGGCCTGGGCACGCAGCTCGAGATTTCCCTGGTAGTTGAGGAAGGAGCCCTTGTCGTCGGTCCCGTCCTCCTCCGTCCACACGAGCCCGCCGGCGGCGAATCCGAAGAGATCGACGTTGCGGTACCAGGGGCGTGCGGCGACTTCGCCGCCGGCGTCGTAATCGCCGTCCGCGGAGGGCAGGGCAGGCAGCTCGTCCTGCGACAGATCCACTCGCGCCCGCGAGGCGTGCGGGTCGGGCGATGGCGGCATCGGCGGCGAGTCTGCGGATGTCTGTGGTGCGTCGCGCGCCGGCGGCGGCTGCCTGACGGTCGTTGCAGGGCCTTGCTCGGCGTCACTGCGCGCGTCCAGCCGGCGCTCGAGCGATTCGACCTTCTCGAGCAGACGCCGGATCACCGCGTCCTGATCGCGAAGTCGGCGCTCGAGCTCCTGCACGCGCGCATCATCGCCGGCACGCGCGATCGGCGGCGCGGCCACCAGAATGCCGAGCGCGGCTGCGGCGCCGCGCAATGTGGCTCGATGCATGCCCTCCCCCAACGCGAGCAGGCCCGGTACGTATCCCCTGCCGCGATCCCCCATGATCACGGCAGCGGTTCCTTATCATGCCGGGACGGCTGGAGAGAACCGCTTTCTCAGGGCAACGCCGTTTCGTCGCCTGCGATGCCGGCCAGCGCGGTGACGGCGACCAGCAGCTGTTGAGCATCGACCGGCTTGGTCAGATGCATCTGATAGCCGGCCGCCAGGACGGCGCGGCGGTCTTCGGGCTGGGCAAAGGCGGTCAGGGCCAGCGCGGGCAGCGCGTTTTCGCCGTAGCCACGCCGGCGGATCTCACGGATCAGATCGTAGCCATCCTGCTCGGCCATGCCGATGTCGCTGACGAGAAGGCTCGGGGCGAACGACTCCAGGTGCCGCAGGGCTTCGGGGACGTCGCCGGCCTCGGCCACCTCGGCTCCGGCTTCGGTCAGGATGCGCCGAACCGGTGCGCGGGCGCCGGGGTCGTCGTCGACGATGAGCACGCGAAGACCGGTGAGGTCGTGCGCGCTCAGCGGTGATCCGGGCCGGCGCGCGGCATGTGTGCGCGTCCCGGCCTCTCCGGTCAGGCTCACCGGCAGCGTGACCGTGAACGTCGCGCCTCGTCCCTCACCGGCGCTCGCGGCACGCACACTGCCGCCGTGCATCTCCACCAGGTGCTTGACGATGGCCAGGCCGAGGCCGAGGCCGCCGCCGCTCTTGCTGCCCGCGCCTTCCTGGCGGAAGCGCTCGAAGATGTGCGGCAGGAAGTCCGGCGCGATGCCGCGGCCGGTGTCGCTGACCTCCAGCACGACGTGCGAATCCGCGCGCTGCAGCGACGCGCGCACGACGCCTCCGCGCGGCGTGAACTTGATCGCGTTGGCAAGCAGGTTCCACGCCACCTGCTGCAGGCGCGCCGGATCGCCCAGCACGAACGCAGCCTCGTCACCGGGCGTGCGCTCGATGCGGATCTGCTTGGCCAGCGACGAGGGTGTCACGACCGCGATGGCCGCATCCAGCACCGACCCCAGATTGACGACCTCGGTGTTGAGGCTGAGCTTGCCCGAGGTGATGCGCGAGACGTCGAGAAGATCGGCGATCAGGTGCGCGAGCAGGTCGGCGCTTCGCTCCATCGCCTGCAATCCGGAGAGAAGCTGCGGGTCGTTGCACACCTGCGTCAGCACGCCCGCCCACCCCACGATGACGTGCAGAGGGTTGCGCAGCTCGTGCGAAAGCGTCGCCAGGAAGTCGTCCTTGATGCGATTGGCGCGTTCGGCTTCCGAGCGGGCGGCACGCTCGCTCTGCAACAGCCTCTCGCGCTCGGCCTCCACGCGGCGGCGCTCGGTGACGTCGCTCGCCATGGCGAGGTAGACGCCTGGCGAGAACGTCGAGAGGTTCCACTCCAGGTCCACGAGGCTGCGGTCGCTGCGCTCGAGCGGAAAGAAGCCCTGCCAGTGCCCGTGCTCCTTCAGCTGCCTGCGCACCGCCGGAATCTGGTGCTTGTGCTCGGCAGCCACCAGCGCAGCGCCGTTGATGCCGATGAGCTCGGCGCTGGAACGGCCGAGCAGGCGGCACATCGCGGGATTGACGTTCACGTACGTCATGTCTTCCGAGAGCAGCGCGATGCCGGTGGGAACCTGATCGAAAACCGCACGGAAGCGTGCCTCGCTCTTGCGCGTGGCTTCTTCGGCACGGCGGGTGCGCACCAGCGCCTTGACGGTGGCGATGAGGACCTGCGGCTCGACGGGATGGATGAGGTAGCCGTCCGCGCCGGCTTCGAATCCCTTGACCTTGTCCAGCTCGGCCACGAACGTCGCCGAAAGGTGCACGACCGGGATCCGTTCGGTCTCCGGCTGCGCGCGCAGGCGCCGGCACACCTCGAAGCCGTCGATGTCGGGCAGGTTGATGTCGAGCACGACCAGAGACGTGTCCGCCCGCACCATCGCGATGCCGTCGGTTCCGGTGGCCGCCTCGGCGACCTCGAAGCCGGCCGACCGCAGGATCCGGGACGTCGAATACCTGGCCGCCGGGTTGTCGTCGATGACGACGATGTTCTCCTGTTGTTGCGCCTCGATCATCGCGCACTCCCGTTGAATCGGTAGTGCGTAGGGATGATCACCGAGAAGGTCGAGCCCTTGCCGACCTCGCTTCGCACCGCCACCCGGCCGCCGAGCAGCTCGGCCAGACGCTTGCTCAGCGACAAGCCGAGTCCGGTGCCGCGATAACGGCGCTGCATCGGCGTCTCGATCTGCACGAAGTCCTGGAACAGCGTGCCCAGGTGCTCGGGCGAGATGCCCGCTCCGGTGTCGGCCACGGAGAATTCGACCGTATCCTCCGACAGCATGCGCGCCGACACGCGCACGCTGCCGCGGGTCGTGAACTTGAGCGCGTTCGAGATGAAGTTGCGCAGGATCTGCGAAAGCTTGCGATCGTCGCTGAACACGCGCGGCACGCCGTGCGGCTCCTCGAAGATCAGTGCCACGTTGGTGTCCTGCAGCAGAGGTCGGAACATGCCGCGCAGCGCGGAAAACAGGTCGACCAGCTCGAACCATTCGGGCGAGATCGTGACGCGGCCGGCTTCGACCTTGGCCAGGTCCAGAAGGTCGTTGACCATCTCGGTCAGCTCCTCGGCCGAGGACCTGATCAGGCCGACCTGCTTGACCTGCTCGTCGTTGAGCGGCCCGTCCATGCAGTCGAGAAGGATGCGCGTGATGCTCCGGATGGAGCCGAGCGGGGTGCGGAACTCGTGGCTCATGTACGAGAGGAACCGGCTCTTGAGATCGGAGACCTCTTTCAGCTGCGCGGCCTGGTCCTCGAGCTCCGCGTACAGGGCGACGACGCCGGCGTTGGTGGCGGCCAGCTCGCTGGTCAGGATCTCGATCTGGCTCTCGTACTCGGCGATCTTGCGTTGCATGTCCATGGGATGCTCACTATTCGAGCACGCGCGCGACCAGCACCGTGGCGTCGTCGCGGCTGCGGCGGAAATCACGATACAGCACCGCCGCCACCACCGCCGGATGACAGGTAACGAGACCAGGATAATCCGCAAGGTTCCAGCGCGTGGCCACGCCGTCCGAATGCATCACCAGCAGCGTGCCCGGAAGGCACGGGTACTCGAGCTCCCGCAGGTTCCGGATCTGCGCGCCGACGGTGCCGTTGTGGGAGAACAGGCCGCGCGAGGCGCCCTCGTGAATGAGCGCTCCGGAGATGTTGCCGATGCCGCCGTAGCGGACCGTGGCCGATCCGTGGGCGATCTGCGCGACGGCCACCGCTCCGCCGCGAGTCTGCGTCATGCGCTCATTGGCCAGTGCGATGATGGAGGCCGGTGATGCCGTCGCAACGCAGTCGAATGCCGCCAGGGCGGCTTCGGTCGCAAGCGCTGCCTGCGGTCCGTGCCCGAGCCCGTCGACGACCATGATCGTCGTCGCGTCCTTGCCGGAGTGGCACGCCCATCCGTCGCCGCAGACCTGCTCGCCGGGATAGGGGAGGCACACGGCGGCGACGGCCACTTGGTGCTCGGCCTTGCCGACGCGTGCGACGACGACCGTGCCGCGGCCGGGATGGGAGAAGGCATCGAAGAGATCGGATTGCCGCTGGACGGCGCCCAGGCCATTGCCCGCCGTGCCGGCCGTCGAGAAGCCGTCGGCCATGCACCTGTCGAGGTCGCGCATGCCGGGGCCGGAGTCGATGGCGATGACCTCGATGATGGGCGAGGCCTCCGTGCCCACGCGCTGCAGCAGAATCTGGCCGCCGCGGGCGTGCAGAAGCGCGTTGGTGGCCAGCTCGCTTACGATGATGCCGACGCGCCCGGCGGCGCTCTCGCCGACGCCGGCATCGCCGCACAGCGCGGCGGCCCGGCGGCGCGCTTCGCCGATCTGGCTGCGCTCCTCGATGGCGATGCGGTGGGTGCAAATGCGCAGCACGTCCTTCTCTACTTCCAGCGCGTGATCGCCACGCGCGTTCCCTTTCCGACCTCGGAGGTGATCTCGAATTCGTTGACCAGCCGCTTGGCGCCCGGAAGGCCCTTGCCGAGGCCGGCGCCGGTGGTCCATCCGTCGGTCATCGCCAGCTCGAGGTCGCGGATGCCGGGACCCTGATCCTCGAAGGTCAGGCGCAGGCCGACGCGTGCGCCGTCGGCGAGCACTTCCCACCGCATGATCCCACCGTTGCCGTACAGCACCGCATTGCGCGCCAGCTCGCTGGCTGCGGTGATCATCTTGGTCTGATCGACGAGGCTGAAGGCGAGATCCTGCGTCAGCGCGCGGATCTGCTGGCGGCTGAGCACGACGTCGCTCGCCGACCGGATCGGCATGACGTCACTCTTCAGGATCGCCATGGACGCTCTCGGACGCGAAGTGCGCGCGAAGCAGGGCCATTCCCTTCTCGACGTTGAGCGCCGTCTGCACCCCGGCCAGCGACAGACCCAGCTCCACCAGCGTGATCGCCACGGCTGGCTGCATGCCGACCAGCACCGTCCTCGCATCCAGGATGTGCGTCATGGCGGCGGTGTTCGTGATCATGCGGCCGATGAAGGAGTCGACGATCTCGAGCGCGGAGATGTCGATGAGGACGCCCTTGGCGCCCGTTTGCATGATCTTGTCCGTAAGATTGTCCTGCAGCGTCTGCGCGAGCTCGTCGTGCATCTCCACCTGTATGGTGACCAGGAGGATGGGCCCCATGCGCAAGATCGGTATGCGTTCCATGATCAGTCCGCCGCCTGCCTGCGCGTCGCCGTGTTGCGAGTGACCGTGTAGCCGACGCGCCGGAGCGCCAGCGCCAGCGCGTCGGCCAGCGTCGACTTGGTGACCACGCCCTGCAGATCCACGCCGAGGTGCACGATGGTCTGCGCGATCTGCGGCCGCACGCCGCTGACGATGCAGTCGGCGCCCATCAGCCGGATCGCCGTCACCGTCTTGAGCAGATGCTGCGCCACCAGCGTATCGACCGTGGGTACGCCGGTGATGTCGATGATGGCCAGCTCGGAGCCGGTGTCGACGATCCGCTGCAGCAGGGACTCCATCACCACCTGCGTTCGCGAGCTGTCGAGCGTGCCGATCATGGGCAGTGCCAGCACGCCATCCCACAGCTTGACCACCGGCGTGGACAGCTCGAGCAGCTCGAGCTGCTGGCGCTGGATGACGTCCTCGCGCGTGCGCTGGTAGGAACGAACCGTGTAAAGGCCGAGGTCGTCGACGATCGTGCTGATGCGCCAGGTCGTGGCTGCCAGGTCGCCCGGCGCGTTCGCGTACTGGCGCTGGGTCAGGTCGAACAGCGGCTTCTTGAGCGAGAACAGGAAGGTGGCCGTTTCCGAGGACGAGAAGCCCTGCAGACAGCGCGAGCGCGAGATGTCCTCGAGGAAATCGCGCATCGCCGACCACGAGGGGGATTCCAGATCGTCGGTGCCGGTGGCGATCGCTTTGGTCAGCAGCTGCAGGAACTCTCGGGTCTGCGCGTGCAGCTCGGAGGTCGAGATCTTCTTCGACGATGTTCTTTCCAGCTCCGTCTGCCACTGGCGCAGCACCGTGTCCTGGTTCTGCTCGAGAAGGGCCGCAACATCGGTGGTCGGATCGGGCATACAAGTGTCCTCACGCATTCGTCTGGGCACTGCCGCGGCGGCGGTGCTTGAATGTCCTGTTCGCGACGGTGTCGGTTCCGCTCGAGCCTGCCGGCCATCCCGCCCGTTGCATTGGCAGGACCTGGCGCCTCCGTGGCCTTGCTCGGATCGCAGGCCGCTTCCTTGTCTCAATGCCGCTGCACGGTCGAGAGCGCCAACGAACGACCCACCCCTCCAAGGGACGGCGGCTCGTACGAACGGCAGCGTTCCAACCTCGGAACGTTGCGACGCGGCTCCGCTCTCGCACTGACGATGCTGCGGGCCTCGATCAGGCGTAGTTGGGAGGCAACGAATTGTGGACCGCCGTGGCGGCCGTCGCCGCATGGGCTGTGCCGACGCTCATCTGATTCAGGGCATTGACCAGGTCGCCGGCTGCGTACAAGCCCGGAATCGACGTCTGCTGGTGGTCATCGACCAGAAGCTCGCCGTTCTCGTCATGGTCGGCTCCGAGCGTGATCGCCAGGCCGGTTCGCGCCTTGCAGCCCAGCATCGGATACAGCGTGTCGAAGATCCTGCGCTGGCCGCTCTCGAACGTGACGACCACTCCCGCATCCTCGTTGGCGCTGATGGCGCGGACCGGATCGGTCACCACGCGCACGCCGGTGTTCTCGAGCTCGAGGCGCGACCGCTCGTCGCCGCTCTGCTGGACGATCAAGGTCAGGCGCGACGTGTAGGTGCGCAGGAACGTCGCGTGGCTGAGACCGCTTGCCGGATCGGGAACGAAGACCGCCACGTTCTTGTCCACGACCTCGAAAGCGTCGCAGATCGGGCACCAGCGCACGCGGCCGGCCAGCGTCGCCTGCCGGAGGTCGGGGATCTCGACGCAGTTGTCGATGACGCCGCTGGCGAGGATCACGGTGCGGGCACGGATCGTGTCGGCGCCGACGGAGGCGACGAAGAGATCGCCGGTCTTTTGCAAAGCCTCCACACAGCCGGTGCGGATCCTGGTCCCGTACCGCTGGGCCTGCTCGCGAAGCCGCGAGAGCAGCTCGCCCCCGGCGATGCCGTCGGGAAAGCCGGGAAAGTTGTGGGTCACCGGGATCAGCGCCGCGCGGCTGTCGCCGGCGTCGACGACCAGAAAGCGGCGGCGATAGCGAGCCAGGTAGATGGCGGCGGTCAGGCCGGCCGGACCACCGCCGACGATCAGGCAATCCAGCGGCGCCGCAGTGGTGTCGTTCGCCGTCATAAAGGGGAGGCGCCGGGCGGGCGCCGCAGAATCCGAGCCTAACATGCATGGCGGCGATAGCCGGTCGTGCCGGGCCCTTCGCGGCACCGACCGGGGAGGAGAACCTCATTCTCTGCGCAGGTGCGGGCGTGCCTGGAGCCGGCGGTGTTTTGGAAACTTGACGCCGGCGTCAAGGGCGTGTACCCAAGAGCTATCCATCCCGCCCGCCGCACGCCCGCGGCCACCGCGCGGACCGCCAAGGCCGCGACGAGGAGGCACCATGCCCGAGCCCGCCGCCCGCCCCGAGCATTTCGACGTAGCCATTGTGGGTGCCGGACTCTCCGGCATCGGCGCCGCCTATCACCTGCAGACGCGATGCCCGGGCAAGACCTACGCCATCCTGGAGGGCCGTGACGCCATCGGCGGCACCTGGGACCTGTTCCGCTATCCAGGCATCCGCTCCGACAGCGACATGTACACCCTCGGCTATTCCTTCAAGCCGTGGCGGGCGGCCAGGGCCATCGCCGACGGCCCATCGATCCTTCAGTACGTGCGCGAGACGGCGCAGGACAACGGCATCGACGAGCACATCCGGTTCCGCCATCTGGTCCGGCGCGTGTCGTGGTCGAGCCACGACGCGCGGTGGACGGTGGAAGCCGAATGCGACGGCCGCACCGTCTCGCTGACGTGCAGCTTCCTCTTCATGTGCGCCGGCTACTATCGCTACAGCGACGGGTATACGCCCGACTTCGCCGGAATGGACGCCTACGAAGGGCGCCTGGTGCATCCGCAGAAGTGGCCGCAGGACCTCGACTACGGCGGCAAGCGGGTGATCGTCATCGGAAGCGGCGCCACGGCCGTCACTCTGGTGCCCGCGATGGCACGGACCGCGGCGCACGTGACGATGCTGCAGCGCTCGCCGACGTACGTGGTTTCGCGTCCGGGCGAGGACGCCATCGCCAACTGGCTGCGCACGGTCCTGCCCGCAACGACGGCGTATGCGCTGACGCGCTGGAAGAACGTCCTGCTGCAGCTCTTCTTCTACAACTGGGCGCGCTCGCGGCCCGAGCGCGTCAAGCGGGCGCTGGTCGCCAAGGTGCGCGAGATTCTCGGCCCCGATTACGACGTCGCCACCCACTTCACGCCGCGCTACAACCCGTGGGACCAGCGCCTCTGCCTCGTCCCTGACGACGACCTGTTCGACGCGATCAAGCAGGGCAGCGCCTCGGTGGAGACGGGCCACATCGAGACCTTCACCAGGACCGGCGTTCGTCTGACCGATGGGCGCGAGCTGGAAGCCGACATCATCGTCACGGCAACGGGGCTGGTGCTGGAGCTGCTCGGCGGGAGCGAGGTCTTCGTCGACGGCCAGCGCATCGAGTTCAGTCGCACGCTCACCTACAAGGGCATGATGTACAGCGACGTGCCCAACCTCGCCTCCGCGTTCGGCTACACCAATGCTTCCTGGACGCTCAAGTGCGATCTGACCTGCGAGTACGTGTGCCGCCTGCTGCGCCACATGGACCGCGGCGGCTACGTGCAGGCCACGCCCCGCCTGACCGAGCCCATGGAGACCGAGCCGTGGCTCGATTTCACCTCGGGCTACGTGCAGCGCTCGGTCGCGCGCTTCCCACGGCAGGGCAAGCGTACGCCCTGGCGCCTGCATCAGAACTACGCGCGCGACCTGGCGATGATCCGCTTCGGAGCGATCGACGACGGCGTCATGGAGTTTCGCGGTGGCGTGCCGGACGACCGGCAGCGCTCGTTGCGGCCGTTGCCGGCGCCCGCGCTCATTCCCCGCGCTTCTGGATGTTTGCCCACTCGTCCTTGAGGGTCACCGTGCGGTTGAACACGGGGCGGGCGGAAGTCGAATCGGGGTCGACGCAGAAGTAGCCGAGACGCTCGAACTGATAACGCTCGCCGGGGGTGGCCGAGGCCAGAACCGGCTCGAGCCTGGCATCATCGATCACTTCCAGGGATTTCGCGTTGAGCTGCTCGAACGGCGAGCGGCCTTCCTCGACCTGCGCCGGATTGTCGACGCTGAAGAGCGTGTCGTAGAGGCGAACCTCGCCCTGCACCGCGGTCTCGGCGGCGACCCAGTGCAGCGTCGCCTTGACCTTGCGACCGTCGGGCGAGTTGCCGCCGCGGCTGGCCGGATCGTACGTGCAGCGCAGCTCCACGATGTTGCCGGCCTCGTCCTTCACGGCCTGGCGGCAGGTGATGAAGTAGGCGTAGCGCAGGCGCACTTCGCGGCCCGGCGCCAGACGGAAGAATTTCTTGGGCGGGTCCTCCATGAAGTCGTCACGCTCGATGTAGAGCTCGCGGCCGAACGGCACGATGCGCGTGCCCGCGGAGGCGTCCTCGGGGTTGTTGATCGCTTCGAGCTCGTCGGTCTGCCCTTCCGGCCAGTTCTCGATGACGACCTTGAGCGGACGCAGCACCGCCATCACGCGCGGCGCGGTGCGGTTGAGCTCGCTGCGCACCTCGTACTCGAGCTGGCCGAGCTGCACGAGGTTGTCGCGCCTGGCCACGCCGATGCTCTCGCAGAAGGCGCGCAGCGCCTGCGGCGGATAGCCGCGCCGGCGCATGCCCGAGATCGTCGGCATGCGCGGGTCGTCCCAGCCCTTGACGTGACCGCCTTCGACGAGGCCGCGCAGGATGCGCTTGCTCATCACCGTGCGCGTCAGATTCAGCCGCGCGAACTCGTACTGGCGAGGCCGCGCGTTCTTGCCGAGCGGCGTCAGGTCGACGTTGTCGAGGACCCAGTCGTACAGCGCACGGTTGGGCACGAATTCGAGCGTGCAGATCGAGTGCGTCACGCCTTCGATGGCGTCCGAGAGGCAGTGCGCGAAGTCGTACATCGGATAAATGCACCAGGCATCGCCGGTGCGGTGGTGCGAGGAGTGCTGGATGCGATACAGCACCGGGTCGCGCATGACGATGTTGGGCGAGGCCATGTCGATGCGGGCGCGCAGCGTGCGCGCGCCGTTCGGGAACTCGCCGGCTCGCATCCGCCGGAACAGGTCGAGGCTCTCCTGCCCGGAACGGTCACGGTAGGGGCTGGGGCGCCCTGGCTCGGTCAGAGTGCCGCGATACTCGCGCAGCTCGTCGGCCGAAAGGTCGCAGACGAACGCCTTGCCCTTCCCGATCAGTTCCTCGGCGAACAGATAGATGCGCTCGAAGTAGTCGGCCGCGTGGTAGAAGTGCGCTCCCCAGTCGAAGCCGAGCCAGCGCACGTCCTCCATGATGGCCTGGACGTACTCGACGTCCTCCCTGCTCGGATTCGTGTCGTCCATGCGCAGGTGACAGCGGCCGCCGAACTCGGCAGCGACGCCGAAGTTGAGGACGATCGATTTGGCGTGGCCGACGTGGAGATAGCCGTTGGGCTCGGGAGGAAAGCGGGTCACGACGGCGCCGCCGTTGCGGCCCGCCGCGACATCGGAGGCGATGATCTGTCGGATGAAATCGCCGCCGCCGCCGGCCTCGCCTCGTGCGCCCGCGGGCCCCGGTGACGATGCGCTCGCGCCCGCGGGCGCTGGGGATTCGTTCGCGCCGGTGGGAGCCGCCGCCGATGCGGTCGTGCCGATGGCGGCGCCGCTTGATGCAGGCGCAGAAGGTTTATTCGGCGTGGACACGAAGACTCCCGCAGCGAAGCGTCGCCGGTCTATATGCGGGACGGGGAGGGGGGACAAAATTCGCGGCGGGCGGCCGGCCGTCTCGCAACACGCAGGAGATCGGCCAGCCCCCTTGCCGCCGCCGGGCCCGCTCAGCCGTGCCCCCCAGGGACCGGCGCCTCGTGAGGCGGGACCATCGTCGCAGCAATGGAATGGATCGACGATGCCTGCGCCTCTGCCACAACGGCGGGTCGCGACACGGCGGGCGAGAGAGATCCTACGCGTGTGGCCTTGCGGAAGGGATAGGCGGGATGGGCGTCGCGGGCCGCCGGCTCCTGCTTCGCCCACGTCCCCGAGGTGCAGCCCGAGGAGGTCAGCAACACGAATGCCGCCATGCTTGCCGCCAGCAGCAGCGTGCAGGACTCCATCATCGACCGTCCTTCGGGAGAGTGCGCGACCTGGGCGAAGCGCGCGTGCGCGCCCGCGGCGTCAGCGTGAAATCTTCTGCTCGATTGGTGCCGCCGGATTGCGGCCTCGGTTCGTTTCATCGCCTTGTCCTCGGCTTCGCGAGCCTGGATCGCGAAGCGTCTGCCGCGCCGCAGCGGCGCGGTGACGGGTGACGAGGCAACGTCCGGACTCGATCAAACTCCTGCGAGTCGCGCGCGTCAAGGCATTTTCGTCATGCCGTTCGGCGCAAAAAAAGGGACGCCGCAGTGCGCGGCGTCCCTCGATTTTTCCGTCTCTGGCGGCCTACTGCCCGCCGCCACCGCCTCCGCCGCCGCCGGGCACCGGCGTATCGATCTTGACGTCGATGTCCTTGCTCCCTGCGTCGCCGCCGCCGCCAACGATGCCGGAGCGGAAGGCGAGGAAGCCGACGACGACCACGATCACGAAGATCGCGACGATCGCGACTGGTCCGCTGCTGCTGCCACTGTCTGCCATGAACGTATCCTCCGTCTTGTTGTGGCTCGACCGCATGAGTCGTGGCGAGCCCGAGATTCAGGGGGATACCGGACAACAAGGAAGCGTCCGGAACACCTGACTACGCTGTCGACGATGGCACTGCCCCGGCAAAACCGTCAACGCACCTGCCGTCGATCCGATCCCCATCAGGCGAGGCGCAAAAGAGGCTGGTCCGGCGGGCCCTTGCCGCGTGAAGTGAAACGGTCCGGTTGAACGGCAAAACACGCCAATGCCGAAGCGGCAGGCATGCCGGCTGCCGCGGACGCAGCCCGGCAGTCGAGCCCGGATTGTGGCGCTGGCAGCGCAGGCCGGCGGGAAACGGCATGCCTTGATACGGGGTTGCCCACCCACCCGCGACGTCGCAGGTTTCGAATTGGGAGGGATGACCCAGGCGGCGTCGGGCAGGAAAAGCGCGACAGAAAAAAAGGAGCGGGAGGGGACGAGCACACCGGCCAACCTCTGGCCGGGAGGAGTGCAGAAGACTCTTTATGGGACGTACGAGCCGGCGTGCCCAGCTCGAGAGACTTCGTTTGCCAGAGGTTGACCGGTGCGCGAGGCGGATAGTGGTGTTCTCGTCCTCACACGTCAACATCGCCGCGGTGCGAGTGCGGGGCGTGCCAGGCCCGACCTGCGTGCACGTGGTGGCCGAAGCTGCCGCGCCACGCGCGCCGAAGCCTGCCGGCAATGTCGCCGCAGCAAGACCGCTCGGCGGTGGTGCCGATAATTCAAAGCGTTAGGCAGGGCTGCTGCTTCGCCGGCGCGCGCCCGCCGATCCGGCGCCGCGGCCGCGGTTGCCGTCGGTCGTGCAGGACATGAGCAGTCGACGATGACGCCTGCTCCACAGACCACCACACCCGCAAAAGCAGGGTGCGGGCCGATGCCCGCGCTTTTCGCGCAAACATCGCCCGCACCGCGCTTCCCGCGCCGTAACGGACCACCTGCTGCCGCCATGGACCGCCTGCGCGCCGCAGCGTTGGCCTCCCCCCGAAAACCAGCGCGGCGACGCGCACCTCCCGGCGATCCTCCTCCCCCTGTTCTCAGGCAGCCCGCCCGCCGGCGCCTCGAAGGCGAAGCATCTGCCGGCGACGCTCCGTTGCCGCGGGAAGCTACTCGAACACGCCCATTGCCTTGCCGTGCAACATGATCTGGCCGCGGGCAGGCGAAGCGCTCCTGCCGGACCCGGTGTCAGCGGAGGCTGCAGGCACGGCAGGGGCCCAGTCCAGGAGCATCGTCATGACCAGCAGGCGTGCGGGGTAGGTGATGTCGACCATCGTCTTTTGGCCGGGCTGTCCGGCTGCGCCCGTGACGACTACCACGGCTCGCTGCGCGTCGAGGCCGGCCTCCACCATGTAGCCGCGCACGTACTCGACGACCTGCTCGCCCTGCGGCCGTGCGGTCGACTCCGCAATGGCGTAGCGCACACCTTCGATGGCCGCGCTGCGAACGATGTACTGGGTGAAGATGGCGCTGCCGATCTCGACCAGACCGAAGAGGAACACGCTCATCAGAACAGCCACGACCGCCAGTGCGACCCGCGGCTGTCGGGGTCGGTCCTGGTGCAGCAGGTAGATCGGCTGCATGGCGGCGTGGTGTCGGTGCGCGTACATCATGCCCGTCCAAGAGCAACTCGCGTGCCGCAAAGGAGTCTGCGGCCGGAGCCAGCGAAAACGCGTGCTTACGCCGCAGCCCGATCGCGGGGGCGGTGACGGCCGCCGCCGGCGCCGTGGTCAAATAGCCTCCGGCGCCGTCCGATGCGGTCATAAGCCACCTTCGAAAGTCCTGAAAACACGGCGCGTTATCTGAGCCGCGGCTCATTTCCGCGCGAGATTTTCGCTGCCATGGCCGCGCACGGCTCTTCCTGCGGCGCGACAGGCGTGGTGTTATTTACATCGTTGTAGGCCGCGCGTCGGCGGCCGCAGAAGATCACAAGCCGCCGCACCGGCGGTTCGAGGGAAGGAATGCCGCCCAGCTCGACCCCGTGCTCTTCCTTCTGGCAACCCTTGGCGCCGTTTGCCGCGGACCGGCGCTCGCCGCGGCCGTTGCGGCTGCTCTGGCCGCGCCGCCGGCAACCGCGTGCGACCGCGCCTGAGCTCGTCAGCACCGCCCTTCCCGCGTTCTTCGAGAATCCGTCCTTCGTCGTGCGCGTGGAGGCCTCGTGCGTCGGTGCTGGCCGGGCGGCGGGGTCGAACTGCTGCGCGACGGCCTCGGCGTTGCGCACGTCTACGGAGCGACCCGATCCGACTCGCTCGTCGGCGCACGCTACGTCACGCGCGAGGAGGGCTGTTCATGATCGACGTGCTGCGCCACCTTGCGCGCGGCTGCATGACCGAGGTGCGCAGGGCGCGCGGCAATGGCGACGGCACGCTCGATGCCGTGCCGGATGGAGAGGCCAGCGTACTGTGAGAAGTGCTCGCCCGTTGTCTGCCGGAGCTTCGTGAGGCAAGATTCGATTATGCAAAACATCAAGGTTTCGTTCTCGGCGCCCGTCGCCGCGTTCCTCCTCCTCGCTTGCTTTGCAACCGTTTCGACTGCCGCGGTGAAACCCGGCGACAAGATCGACAAGACCAACTCGGAGAAGATCAAGGACCTCGTCTCGCCGGGCGTCAAATGGTGCGTCGACAACGGGATGGACATGGACATCATCGAGACGCGTCCCATCCCGATGCCGGAGGATTACAAGGCGGCCACCGAGAAGTACTCGGGGCAGGTCAGGCTCAACTCCAACAACATGGTGGAAAACTGGGTTGCCGGTAAGCCGTTCCCGGTCATCGATCCCAACGATCCGCAGGCCGCGCAGAAGATCATGTACAACTTCGAGCGCACCCACTACTTCACGGAGACGCTGGACCTGAACCTGACCGACGCCGACACCGGCGCGCTCTACATCGACGCCAACGGTCACCGCCATTACAACGTCGAGCGCCATTTCGTTCCCGAGTGGCTGCGCGTCTATCGCTTCAACGGTCGCATCAAGCATCCGCCCATCAACATCGAGCCCAACAACGACCAGGTCTTCCAGAAGGCGGGCCTGTACCCGCTGATCGAGCCGTTCGATCTGAAGGGCGTCGGCGGCATCTCCTTCCGCTATCTGGACCAGACCAAGCACGACGACACGTGGCTTTACCTTCCGTTCGTGCGCCGCGTGCGCCGCATGTCGACCACGCAGCGCAGCGATGCGCTGTTCGGCCAGGACATCGACGTTGACAGCTTCGGCGGCTACGCCGGGCAGATCCCGTGGTTTACGTGGAAATTCCTGGGCGAGAAGCCGCTGCTGATGTCGCTGCACGGCCAGCGGCTTCCTCCCGAGCCGTGCAAGAAGGACGGCGGCATGACGTTCTGCGAGCCGTGGGAGCTGAGGCCGGCGGTGTACGTGGTCGAAGGAAGCAGCAAGTTCCCCGGCTACGCGTATTCGAAGCGCGTCATCTACCTCGACAAGGAATCCAACATCATCGGCTACTCCGACCTCTTCGACGCCAATGGCGAGCTGTGGAAGACGGTCATGATCAGCTTTCGCGTCGACAAGAAGCCGAACCCGAAGGTGAAGTACTCCTACGACGAGGAGCGGATGTTCGCCTACGCGTACTCGGTCATCGACACGCAGCTGATGCACGGCACGCGCGTGGCCATCCCCGGCCTTGCATTCCAGCACGAGCCGGGCTGGTACCTCGACCTCGGCCCCGACGCGCCGACCAGCGTGGGCGAGGAGTGGTTCTCCATCGCCGGCCTCGTCAACGCCGGCCGCTGACGAGCGCCGAAACCGATTCGTGTAATGAAAGGCCACGCACCTCGTCCCGAGGTTCGTGGCCTTTCTTTTGCGGGCGAGGTTGGTGTCTCGCAGTGCGGCTCAGGCCGCCAGGTAGTGGACGTCGCGGCCGTGGAAGCCGGCCGTTGCAACTTTGCGGGTCTTTCCTCCCGGCCACAACGTCAGCGTCACTTCGGTCTGGTCGCCGCCCGGCTCCATGCGAAGCCACGCAAGAGGAGCGTCCGTGGTGGCGCGCCGACCTGCGGCCGCAACGTTGGACAGGAAGCGAGTGCGCGTGTCGTGGTCCAGATACTGGATGACGATGGAGTGGAAGACGACGGTAGCAACGCCGGGCGTTGCATCCAGCAGCTTTCCTCCGATCCAGTCGGCGCCGTTGGCGCGCTCCACCGTCACCGGAACACGTCGGGCGACTTCGATGGCGGCATCGAGGAGACGGAAGCGGTCGAGCTGATCCGGCCACGCGAACGAGAGCAGGGTCAGGCGCCCTTCCTCGCTGGTCGGATCGATGGGCTGCAGGTCGCAGCCGGCGCGCTCGACGACGTTTGCCTCGACGTCGAAGGGCGGGGGCGTCTGGATCCAGCAGTCGCGCAGGATCACGGGCGAGGCCGGGTCGCCCCAGCACGCCGCGCCGGCCTGATATCGGAAGTGATCCCAACGCAGGTTGAGCCCGCCGCTGGCCCCCATCTCCAGACACCGCAGCGGAAGGCCCGTCTCGCGCGCGACCGTCAGGAAGCCGCAAATAAGCGCGGCAGCGCGGCCGACCTCGTTGGTCTGAACGCCGACATTGGCCACCGTCTGCCGCAGCTCGTCCTTGTGATCGAGCGCGTGCAGCCGCAGGAGCGACCATGCGGCGGTCGCGTTGCCGTCACCGCCGGTGGACGGGTAGTGCCGCGCCAACTCGGGTGCCTTGCCCGAGAGAACGCGCCGGTGGATCGCTCCCATGAATCGCAGCGCCATTGCGCTGGCCGCCGGCTCGTGCGGGTAGCCGTCGAGGATCTCGGCGATCACGCCTCCGTGTTCGATGTCGTCGGCAATCTTGTCGATCAGCGTGCCGTAGAAAGGCGAGCCGAGGCTCTTGCAGTACTGCGCCTGCAGGCGAAAGTAGTTCGCGATGTCCTCGCGCGTGTGTGTCGGTGTGTCGCTGGCGTGGTTCATCGGCGATCGGAGCGCGAGGTCTACTCCTCGATCAGGAGTCAGGCAAACGCGCAGGCGGCCTCGATGTCGGCGCTATGTCTGTGGCGGTGGACACGCCCGCAGCATTCTGGCGACTTCCAACGCCGGCCCGGAAGTCGCTCCCTGCAGCATCGACGCCGGCACCTTGCGCAGGACCTTGCACGCGCGCTCCTTCTCGCCGAGCGAATCGGACAGACGCGCCGACTGGTAGTGAGCTTCCAGCCATCCGGCGCGCGTCTCGGGCGAATCGACGATCTCGTCCCATAGCGCGCGAGCCACGGTCGTGTTGCCCTGCGCTTCCAGGATGCGAGCGGCGCCGGCACGCGCCGAGACCTCCTCCGGCTTCTCTTCGAGCACCGAGCGGTATAGCGCCAGCGCGCGTTCACGCTGGCCCGCGTTCTCGTTGAGCGAGGCGGCTGTCGAGCGCATGCGCTGACGCACTGCCGGCGTGAGCGTCTCGTCGGCTTGCGGCGAGGCCAGCGCGGCTTCGGTCAGAAGAAGACAGGCGCGTCGTCCGGCATCGGCGTCGGCGACGTTGCCCTTGGCCTGCTCACGCGCGGTCAGGACGAGCAATCGCGAGGACAGATCGTCGAGATACACCGGCTCGAGCCTGGCGACCTCGGGACGAGCCGCTTCGGTGGCGGCGAGCTGGAGCCGGCCCAGGCGCGAAGCGGCGGCAAGTCGCAGCCGCACGATCTGCAGTCGCTGCTCGACGAGCTTCGGATACTTCTCTTCGAATCCTTCCAGATGCGCGAGCGCCTGTTCCCACCGCGGCGGCTGCTCGGTCGCTTCCATGTAGGCGCTCATCAGCGCCGCGCGCCCGCGAAGGTCCTGCACCGTGCTCTCGCCGAGAGCCGCGGCATCAACTCTGGCGCTCTTGTCGTGGAAAGCGGCGAGCGCGTCGGTGGCCTTCTTGCGCAGCACCGGATCCGGCGGCGTGTCCTCGGGCAGCTGCTCGAGCTGCTTCACGTACGACTGTGCCGTCGCGAACGCCGCGCGGAACTCGAACGACGGATCGCCTTTGACCTTGGCGTAGTGCGCAACCGCTTCGGTCCACTTCTCCTGGCGCTGGCGGATTTCGCCGAGGCGGAAATGCGCTTCGCCGGCGGCCTTGTGATCGGGAAACGCGGTGACGAACTCCTTGATCGCTTTCTCGTAGCGTTGCTCGCGTTCGGCAGATGCGGCAGTATCGGCGGAAGCGTCCGCAGGTGATGCGCCGCCCTTGGCCGCGGCCGCGTCCTTGTCGGCCGCAGTCTTCCCGCCAGCGTTCTTGCCGGCCGCCTTGTCCGAACCGTCCTTCTCGCTCGCTATGCTGGCGTTGTAGATGGCCTCTTCGGCCTTGAACCGAAGATAGGCCGCGTCGTCGCGATAGTAGGCCTTGCCCTTGTCGGCCAGCGCCAGATCGAACGCAGCGATCGCGCCGTCGCGATCGTTGGTTCGGAACTTTGCCAGCCCCAGCAGATAGGCGGCTTCGCCGGCATGCTCCCTGGCCTTCTCGTCCGTCGAGGCGAGCTCCTGTTCCAGGCGCGGCATGGCGTCCTTGTACTTTCCATCCGCGATCATCTTCTTGGTGATGTCCCATTCGGACGGAGGAGGCGGCGGCGGCGGCGGCTCGGGCGCGGCCTTCGCCGTGCTGCCCCAGACGCCGGGATTGCTCAGGCCCATCTTCAGAATCTGTCCTGCCCGTCCGGCCAGCGGCCCGCCGGACGCCTGCACGCTCGACAGCAGCGCGGTCGCTTCACTGCGATAGGCATCGCGCACCGATGGACGCGAGGCTGCGGCCATGGCGAGCGCTCTCGCGCGCGCGATCCTGGCGCGTGGCTGGTCGGCGGCCGAGGCATGATCCAACGCATCCTTGGAAGCTTGGAGAGCGCCGTCGACATTGCCGAGCTTCAGATAGGCCTCGGCGAGCGCGAGCGCGGCCTTGCGCTTGCGCTCGGGAGGCGCGGCGGGCGACTCCAGGATGAACTCGAAGTCGGCGGCGGCCCAGTCGGCGTGATCGCTTTCGAGGTAGACGAGGCCGCGCCCGAGGCGGCTCTCGAAGATGATGGGGTTGTTGCCGCTGCCGGTGGCGAATTCGCCGAAGCCGCTGGCGGCCTCATCGAGGAGGTCCTTGCGCTTCTGGCCGCTGAACGCCTGCGCGCCCCAGTATCGGAGCCAGTTCAGATAGTAGAGCGCCTGCGCCGCCTGTGCCTGGTGGTCGCGCCACTGCGGCGTCTCGAACAGCGCGTCCATGTCGCCGTCGGCGGCGATGACGGCCTTGCTCATGCCGTCGAGCGCTTTCCGGTGCGTGTCGTAGATGCGCTCGAGCGGCCCGGCGATGCTCTCGTACTGCGCGGCCGACGGTGGGGCATTGGATTCGAGCAGCGACAGCGCCTGCTTTCCGAGCTGCTCCACGCTCTGCGCGTCGACAGGAACGGGAAGGAGGTGCAGGACGAGTGCGAGCAGGATCGCGCGCGCGCCGACCCGGCGCCCAAAGCGAGCGGCGCGGCGGGCGGACGGCAATTGGTGCGGTGCGTGCGCGGCGGGCTCCGGTCGCGTGCGCTGCGCGTGTCCGATGCGCGAACGATCCTGCATGGGACAGCTCATTTCAGGCGTCCCAGAAAGGCTGCCATCTCGACCTGCCAGCGCGAGCCGAAGGTCAGGATCATCACCTGGCGCAGCAGCGACTTCTCTTCGCCGAGGGCGACGATCTCGCCGTCGCCGGCCTTGGCGATCTGGCGGTAGGTGCCGGCGACCTCCTTATAGAAGTCGGGCATCGGCGAGGGCTTGTACGGCTCGCCCGGATGGAAGTGCGCCCACAGCTTGCGCGAGTACTCGTCGTGCAGGCGCGCGCTGACGTCGATCGCGCCGACCGCGCCGTTGCTCTTCTTGAACTCCGCAACGAGCGAGAGCAGCTCGGGCATCGACTCCGGATGCGGCGGCGAGCTGCCGATCAGGATGATGAAGCGCCGCGCCGTTTTGCGCCAAGTCAGGTCATCGAGCGCCGACTGGAATGCCTCCTTGACGGCCTCGTGATAGTCGCCGCCGCCGCCCGAATGAAGCTGGCTGACGAACTTCTGTACCTTGTCGGTGTGGAAGCTGAAGTCGACCCATTTGGTCGTGTATTCGTCCTTCTTGTCGCGGTAGGCGACCACGGCCACGCGGCTGGCGGGCACCATGCGTTGCAGCTCGCCGATGAACTGCTGCATCTCGCTCTTCACGTTGTCGAGCACCGACTCCATGCTGTCGGTCGTATCGACGAGGATGGCCAGATCGATGCCGACCTTGCGAAGGCCTCCGAGCACGTCGCCGAAGCCGCCGCCGGGACCCGGCGCGCCGCCGGCAAGACCGGAGCCGCCGATGGACAGCGGCACGTTCTCGAGCGTGCCGGGCGAGCTGCCGATGGTGGGCCCGATGCCGCCGATGCGCGGCATCTCCACCGACCGGACCGATGCGGCAGGCGCCGGCCCTGGGGTGGGCGAGCCGAACGAAGGGCCCGAAACCGAGCCTGCCGACCGCGTCGGCACGTGCTGCGGCCGAAGCTCACCGGCCAGGTCGCGCAAGGAAGGAAGGCCGGTCTCCAACTCCGATTCGGTGGTGTCGGGAGCGGGCTCGCGGATCTCGACGTTGATCCTCTGCACCTGCTGCACGACCGCCACACCGATGGTGCCGAGCACCAGCAGCAGGCCGACGTGAATGGCGGCCGACAGAAGGAACGCCGTGCCGGTGCGGGCGACCGGAAATGCGTCGGCCAGAGGATCCTCGATTGCCGGTTTGCCGGTGCGGCCGGTGCGGGCTTCGCGCTCGCCGTGCGGCGGCGACGCGGGGCCATCCTCCTGCGGCTGGCGCGGATCGGGATGCTGTGGGTCTTGCGGCGAGGCCACGTCGTTACTGGGCCGGTCGTCCCCGTTCGGCCGCGATGGCGACCTGCGTGGCGCCGGCGCGCTGCGCCGCAGCCAGGATGCGCACGGCATCGCCCAGCAGGACCTCGCGGTCGCCCTGCAGCACCACCGGCATGTCGCCGCGCGTGGCGATGAGGTCGCGCAGGGTGCCCTCGAGCGTCTCGAGCGTCACGAGCGTGTCGTTGACGTAGATCTCCGCCATCGGCGTCACCGTGACCGTGATCTCGCGCGGCGCCGCCTGGGTGTTGTCGACTTCGGGCAGCATCACCTTGGCGCCGGTGTCGACCATGGCCACGCTGGTGACCATGAAGATGATGAGCAGCACCAGGAATATGTCGGTCAGGGGCGTGATGTTGATTTCGGCCATGACGTGGCCGCGGCCCTTGCCGGGCAGTTTGCTAAAGGCCATGAGGGCCTCCAGCGGTCGCCCGCTGCAGCCGCATCGCGCCGACGATGCGGGAGGTCGCCACGACCAGCGCCGACTCGATGCGATCGAGGCGTACCTGGAAGTAGTTGTAGAAGATCAGTGCGATGATGGCCACGCCCAGTCCCAGGGCGGTCGCCACGAGCGCCTCGGAGATGCCGCCGGCCACGACGGCAAAGCCGCCGCTGCCCATCACGGCCATGCTGTGGAAGGCCTTGATGATGCCGACGACGGTTCCGAAAAGTCCGATGAAGGGTGCGCTGGAGGCAACGGTGCCCAATATCCATAGAGGACGCTTGAGCTGCTCGACTTCTTCGAAGCGACGCTCTGCGGCAATGTCTTCGACTTCGTCCAGGCTCAGCACTTCGCTCTGACGAACGACTTCGCCCAGCACGCGTCCGGGCGGGCTCTTCTTTTCCTGCTCGACGTGCTCGAGCGCGGCGGCATGGTTGCCGCTGGTCAGGTCGGCATAGACGGTGCGCGTCAGGTTCGCCGTCTTCTTCACCAGACCGCCCATGGCCCAAAGGCGCTCGGCGATGATGGTGACGTTGAGGATGGACATGAGGACCAGCGGGTAGGTGGCGATCCAGCCCTGCTGGAACATCTCCCAAAGGCTGAGGTCGGTCGTGGCGGCGGCGGCTGCGGTTGGATCCACTGTGATCGGCTCCTGGGTGCTTTGGTGAAACCCGGTCCACTATATGCCGGCACGCCCCGGAAAGAAGTGGAAACTACCCGTGTGGGTCGCCGTAAACGACGCGGCGTGAGCAACGGGCTCTCGTGCTGAAGAAGGCTAATGCACATTGAGCCGGTGTCCAGAAATTGCCGGCCTCATCGCGGCATGTTAGAGGCCCTTTCGTCTTGGCCAACCAATTCTTCGCGCGCAAGTCGGTCGAGCAGCTCCATGCGGAGCTGGCCGCTGCCGATCGGCTGCACCGTGTCCTGGGGCCCTTCGCGCTGACGTCTCTCGGCGTCGGCGCCATCATCGGCGCCGGCATCTTCGTTCTGGTGGGGCTCGGTGCACGCGATTTTGCCGGGCCGTCGCTGATGCTCTCGTTCGTGCTCGCGGGCATCGGCTGCGCGCTGGCGGGCCTGTGCTACGCCGAGTTCGCCGCCATGATCCCGGTGGCCGGTAGCGCCTACACGTATGCCTACGCCACGTTGGGCGAGTTGTTCGCGTGGATCATCGGCTGGGATCTGATCCTCGAGTACGCGGTGGCGTCGTGCGCCGTTGCGCATGGGTGGTCGAAGTATTTCCAGGCGTTCCTGGCGCTCTACGGGTTTCATCTGCCGCCATCGCTGACGATGGACCCCTTCACCGCGCTCAGTCTGCATCCGGATATCGTGGCCGGGGCGGTCCATGTGCTCGGGGTTCCCATCATCTTCGACATCTCGGCGCTGGTGATCGTCGTGCTGCTGACGGCCGTGCTGGTTCTCGGCATCCGCGAGAGCGCCGGCCTGAACACGCTGATCGTTCTGCTGAAGCTGGGGATCATCCTCTTCGTGATCATCGCCGGGCTTCCGCACGTGAACCCGGAGAACTGGCAGCCGTACTTCCCGAACGGACTCACGGGGACCCTGCGGGGGGCGGCCTACATCTTCTTCGCGTACATCGGCTTCGATTCCATCAGCACGCATGCCGAGGAGGCGCGCAATCCCGAGCGTGATGTGCCGATCGCGCTGCTGGGATCGCTTGGACTGTGCACGCTGCTCTACATCGCCGTGGCCGCGGTGTTGACGGGAATGGTGCCGACGCCGCAGATCAACATCGACGCGCCGCTGGCGGACGCCTTCTCGCAGAACGGGCTGCCGATCGCCACGACGATCATCGCCCTCGGCGCGGTGGTCGGAATCACCAGCGTGCTGCTGGTGATGATGCTGAGCCAGGCGCGCGTGCTGCTGGCGATGGCCCGAGATGGGCTGCTGCCGAGGTGGTTCTTCGGGGCGATCCACCCGCGCTTCAAGACGCCGCACTACTCGACGATGCTGACCGGCGGCCTGGTGGCGATGGTTGCCGCCCTGCTGCCGCTGGAAGTGCTGGCGGAGATGGTCAACATCGGCACGCTCTTCGCTTTCGTGATCGTGTGCGCCGCGGTTCTGGTGATGCGGCGGACGCGACCCGAGGTACGCCGTCCTTTCCGAACCCCGTTCGTTCCGCTCGTGCCCATCCTGGGCATCGCCTGCAACGGGCTGCTGATGATCTCGCTCGGCTGGCACAACTGGTTGCGACTCATCGTCTGGCTCGCCATCGGCATGCTCATCTACTGGTTCTACGGCCGCCACCACAGCCGGCTGCACACCGGCGACGTCCAGGACGTGCACTCGGCGACGCGGTGATCGCGCAGTCGGCCACGCGGAGATCGCGCAGTCGGTGACGCGGTGATTGCGCAGTCCGTGACGCGGTGATCGCGCAGTCGGTGACGCGGTGGTCGCGGGCACACCTCATTTCTGTAGATACACATCGCCGCGCAGCCGCATCAGCGGCGGCTTTCCGGGCCGGCAGCCGAGTTCCCACAGCAGGTTGTCGGGCGCGCAGCCGGTCAGGCGGATGCGGCCGCGGTGGATGAAGTCGCGGTGGTGCTC